>JAIXRO010000096.1 GCA_027485145.1 Hyphomonadaceae bacterium
CAGGCATTTTCGAAGCAGAGGCGCTGGGCGGTGGTCCAGCCGGCGCCGCCATGCTCGACCGGCCAGGACGGTGCGGCCCAGCCTTGTTCGCGCAGGATGGCGCTCCACGCCGCGCAGGCCTCGGCAGACGATTTCAGGCCCGTCGTGGCTCGGCCGGCGGCGCGAAGGGGGGCGGTGAGGGCTGCGTCCAGAAAGGTGTCGACGTGCCGCCGAAAGGCAGGATCTGCGCCAACATGGGGCCGGACCGGTTCGAAGCTTCCATCCATGACTTGCCCATCCCTGTAATGCCACGGGCCATCACGGCACGGCTTCACCGGGCAGGGTATCCGGAAAACTACGTGGAAGGGTGTTCAGGCCGAGGCCGGAAACACCGGCCAGCGCTGCGTGATGCGGCCATCCTCGTACATCGCGATGTCGCCGAATTGTAAGAACACGGCTTCGCTCTGGTGCGGGCGGAAGAAGACAAACTCGTCCGGCGCGATGACGAGATTGTGCCCGCCCGTCAGCATTTCCTGGTTCGAGGAGCGGCCGAACGTCTTGTTGTACGAAAGCCCCGGCGGATCCACAGGATCGGCGAGCCAGTTGCCACCATAGATGAAGACGGTCCGCGACGTGTTCGGATCCCAGGCGCGCTGGCCATCCGCGGCAAACTCGAGGCCCGGCAGGCGCGTTTGGGCCAGCGACTTGATCACCGGCGAAGCGATGAAGCTCGCGGGCAGGTGAGGCTCCAGCAACGGTGTATCGAAATGCGTGGGCTTGACGAGGCACGAGCCCGCAGAGATTTCGTTGGCAACATCCGTATCCTGATAATAGCGGTAGGTCGGACTGCCCGCCGCATTGCGCACCATCTTGGAGACGGTATCAGCGCCGAGCACCTCAGTCGCTTGGGCCAGCGCCTCGCCGTACCGCCGCCAGGCGCCGGATTTCGCCCGTTCGCGCCAACCGAGCGTCTCTGGCAGCGCGGCCAGATGCGGCTCATATCCCATGAAGCCTGCAAGGCTGAACTCGGCGGCGTCGCGCACGGTTTCCAGCATGGCCTTCAACGTGTCGCCTGCTTCGAGGCCGCCGCGGTGGAGGCCAACGTCCAGCTCGAAGTTGACACGAAGCGTCTGGCCGGTGGCTGCTGCCAGCTCCCGGTACTGACGAAGCCGTTCTGGTGTGTCGATCAACCATTGCACATTCGCAGTGGCGCGCGCCTCGGCAGCGTCCAGAGAGTTGAAGTAGTTGCGAGCCGCCGCAACCGGCAGCGGCTTGCCGAGAAGCTGGTCGGCGTCCGGCATCGCCTTGCTCAGCGCCGTCAGCATGGGTTGATTGAATGTCATCAGCCGGTCTGAGCCGGAGCGCTGCCGGATATGGGCGATCAGGTCGAGCGAGGGCAGGGACTTCGCAACAATGCGATAGGCCATCCCGGGTGGCAGGTGTCCCATCAGCGTCGAGATGTTGGCATCCAGTCGTGCTTTGTCGATCACCAGCGTTGGCGCGGCGATTCCCGCGTCGGTCAGCGCAGCCTGAAGCCCGATGAAGTAGTCATCGCGCGGTCCGCTCTCATCGCCCGGTTTGCTCATCAGTAGTCCTGCCCCCAAAAGGCCTGCGCCGCCGATCATCAGGTTCCGGCGGGAAAGCTCAAGCATCGAAATTCTCGCCGAACAGTTTGGCAAGGTGTGCGTTCAGGAACTTGCCGGACGGATCGAGCCCAGCGCGCAGCTCAAGGAAGCGCTCGAACTCGGGATAAAGTTCCGTCAGTTCGGCGCGGCCAAGCGAATGCAGCTTGCCCCAGTGAGGCCGCCCGCCCGCTTCCCGGTACATCGGTTCGAAGTCGGTGAAGAAATAATCGTAGCGCTCGTCGGCCGCGGCGTGGATGGCGATGGAGGCGCGCGGACCAGCATTGAAAGGGCTGAGCCACGCGGTGTCCGGCGCAATGTGGCGATACTCCATCGGGAAATAGGCGTCGCTTCGCTGGTCCAGCTTGCGCATCACACGTTCGACCATTTCAGGCCCGCGCTCGCGCGGCAGATGGTATTCCATTTCGATGAAGCGGGTCGGACGCACGGTGGAGAGAAGCACGCGTGATTCGTTGACGCGCTGCTCCACGACGCCGCGCGGGAATTCAGACCGCGCAATCGCACGGCGCAGGAACGGCGCCCAGCCGAGCTGATCGCGCAGCGTCTTCAGCCCCTGCAGGAACTCGTCGTCGTCGCCGGCCTCATCCTCCGTCGGCGGATCATCGGTGAGGTCGTGGACGATGCTGGCCACAAGTCCCGAGTGCGGGAAATAGTAGAACTCGAAATTCCGGTGTGCGGCGGCAGCCTGTTCCAGTTGGTTGAGGAAGGTCTTGCTGTCCTCGACGGTGACGGTACGCCTCAGCCTGTAGGCGGGCACGCTGCGCATCGTAAAAGCAGTCATCACACCCAGCGCGCCGAGCGAAACCTTTCCGGCTTCGAACAGGTCCGGATCCGACGCCCGCGTGACATCCCGCACATTGCCGTCCGCCGTCACCAGCTGAAATCCGGTGATGTTGTCATGCAGGGCAGGCAGGTCGTTGCCGGTCCCGTGCGTTGCCGTGGCGAAGGCGCCGGCGAGTGTCTGGGAGTCGATATCAGGTTGATTGTCGAGCGCGCGCCCTTTGGCTGCGAGCTCTTCGCTGACCTGGAAGAGGGGCGTGCCCGCGCCGAACTGCGCTTCGCCAGTGGTGTCGTCGTATGCCATCAGGCCGGCGAAACTGCTGAGCATGAGCAGCATGTCTTCGGTCGTCGCAAGGCCGGTGAACGAATGGCCGCTGCCAACCGGGCGCACGCGGCCGGGCGCAGTCTTGATCAAGTCCGCCAGTGCCTCAACCGAATCCGGAAAGGCAATCTGCTTCGGTGTCGCGCGTTCGGTGCCGGCCCAATTCATCCAACTCGCCTCGCCCGGCGGCGCTACAGGCGCGCCCTCCACATAGCCTTCGCGGACGAATGACTTGCCGTCCCAATGGAGCTTCAGGGCGCCTACCGCTCCGGCTGACACACCGACACCTGCGGCCCCGATCAGCATATGCCGCCGCGTGATCTTCATTCTTGCGTCCTCCCGCACCCACTATTTGCCAATTTTCGGAAGCGGTAAACGTGGCCGCACTGAATCCGCCTATTGGTGAGCCCGACTGAGCCCGTCTTCAACTCGCAGCGCCCATCTGCATCCTTGGCTTCGGCATCAACGTCATCGTGAACAGGACGACGGCGAACCAGATCGCGATCACAAAGAAACAGTCCCGGAAGGCCAGTACCATTGCCTGCGCCGCAACCTGCTGCCCGATGGCGCCGAACGCCTGAGTGAAGGCCGTCAATGTCGGCAATCCGGTCGCTTCGAGGGCCAGCGCTTGTTGAGCATGACCGTAAAGGAACTCGGCATTCGATTCGTTGAGTTCTGACGCAAGGTGTTCGCCGTGAAAGATCGTTCGCCTTTGCAGCAGGACTGCGAGCAGGTTCACGCCGAAGGCGCCGCCGACTTGCATCAGGAACGACACCCCGCCGGTCGCCGAGGCGAGGAGATTTGGCGGTACCGCGCGCACCGCCGTCGTGTTGGCGGTCGGCATGCAGAAGGCGATGCCAACCCGGCTGAGCATGATCCAGCTGACGAGCAGCCAGTAGGGCGTCAGCACCGTCACGCCGGAAAGCAGGAGTCCGGAGATCGCAAAACACAAGATGCCGAACGTCATCAGGATGCGCGGGTCCATGCGATCCGTCAGCCGGCCGGCAAGCGGAAAGCACGCGACCATCACGAGCCCTGCGGGGATCATCATCACGCCGGCCGCAGTCGGCGCATACCCCTGAACCTGCTGCACGAACAGCGGGATGAGGTAGGTAGAGCCGTAGATCGCGCTGCCGGTTGCCACGATGATGATGCTGGCCGACCAGAACTGCCGGAACTTGAAGATCGCGGGGTTCAGGGCCGGAAACGGGTGTCTTCGTTCCCAGTAGAAAAAGGCGATGGCCGAACTGATCGACACCGCGACCTTGATCAGCGTTTTGTCCGAGTCCCAACCGTCGCGGTTACCGCCTGCAAAGGCGGACAAAAGACCCACCACCGCGACGGCGAGCAGGCACAGTCCCTGCCAGTCCAGCGGCGGCTTCTTCTGCTGGGCTTGAAGGTCGCCCTTCGGCATCAGGAAGGGGGCGAGACTCAGCGCAAGGATCGCCAGCGGCAGCGTCGCCACAAACACCAGCCGCCAACTGGCAAGGTCCACGGCAACGCCGCCGAGCGCAGGACCGAACGCGGGCGCCAGGACCACACCGATCGAGAACAGCCCCATCGCCGTGCCGCGCTGGCGGTCCGGAAAGGTCTGGAAGATCAGGAACATGGACATCGGCTGGAGCAGGCCCGCAGAGACGCCCTGCAAGGCCCGCGCGAGGATCAGGAGTTCCAGCGTGCCGCTGACCGCGCCGAGCAATGAGCCGGCGATGAAGGTGGACATGCCGAACACATAGGTGGCGCGCGGACCGTACCGGGCCATCGCCCAGGCATTGGCCAGCATGGCCAGCGTGGAGGAAGCGAGGAATGCCGTTGACATCCACTGCGCCTGATCCTGCCCGAGGCCAAACGCGCCGATGATGGCAGGCAGGGCGACATTGACGGTGGTTGCGGCGAGCATCGTCGCCATGGAGCCGAGCAGCATGGTGAGCAGCAGCAGCCACCGATAACGCGGGCCGAACTGGATAAAGCGGTCGCGAATTGCGGCGCCCGCGGCTGCCGGAATCTCCGCAGCCGGCTGCGGCGCGCCGGTGCCTGCAGGCAAGTGCAGGCCGGCGGACTGTGTCACGGTGCTGCCGGCGGGGCAGCGGTGTCCGGCGGCGATTTGCGGATTCGCACGGATACCATTGTTCCGGTTCGCAGATGGATATCGGACGGCTCAAGATCGATGCGCACCTTGATGCGCTGCGTGATCTTCGTGAACACGCCATTGGCGTTCGGATTGGGCATCATGGCCGCTTCCGAGAGCGTCGCTTCCCGTATCCGCGAAACGCTGCCCTTCAGTGCCTTCGACGGATGACTGTCCGCCCGCACGCGAACCCTGGCGCCGATCGCGATGTGCCGGATGTCGGTTTCCTTGATGTTTGCTGAGACCCAGACCGAGTCCGGATCATGGACGAGCGCCACGCGGAAACCGCGCAGAGAATGCTCGCCGGCATCGTAGAACAACTCGTCGATCACGCCGTTGATTGGTGCCCGGATCGTGTGCTGCTCCAGCACGACCTTCTGGGCCTCGACGCGCGCCAGCGCCTGCTCCAGTTCGGCCTGGAGCACCGACAGGTCGTAATCGATCAGCCGGACTTCCTGGCCCGTGATGCTGGCGGTTCGCTGTTCGGCAGCAGCGGACTCCCGATCAGCCCGCGCGCGCAACAAGTCTTGCTGGGCCGTATCGAGAGCGTTCTTTGCCTGATCATAGGTACTCTTTGGAATGCGCCCCTGTTCATAAAGATTCTTGGTGCGCTCATGTTCCTGCCGGGCAGTTTCCAGATTCGAGCGCGCGGCTTCGGCGGAGGCGGAGGCCGACCGCGTACCCGCCTGGCGCGCGGCGACCTGGCTGCCGGCCTTGGAGGTTTCGAACCCGGCGCGGGCTTCCTCGCGCCCAATCTCGGCGCGCAGGCGGTTTGCCTCGGCCTCGAATTGCGCCAGCGTGTAAGCCGCCTCCCGGTCGTCGATGGTGTAGATCACGTCGCCTTCCTGAACGCGGTCGCCTTCGCTGACCGCGACGGACGTGATGCGGCCCGAGATATCGGTCGAAACGGCGATCATGTCCGCCGCAATCCGGGCGTCCGAGGTGGAAACGTATGCCCCCCGATCCATGACGAAGTATCCGGCCAAGAGAATGAACAGCGCAGCGCCTGTGATCGCCGCGCGCCGGCGTATCCGCGGCGATTTGAAGAGTACGGCGGCGCGTTGCCGCGCCGTCAGAAGGCTTTCGGTCGAGAGCTGCCTGTCGCCGTCCATATGTGTTCACGGCATTGGAAACTGCCGCTCTATCCTCCCTGACGGTCTGTCAGCGGACGCAATCTGCGTATTCCGCTCGCCGTTTGACGTCATTGATCCGGGACGTTCCGCAAAGGCAAGCAAGCCCTAAACGTCAGGCGGAGGCGGGTGCCCGCGCGGGCGGCGAAATTTCGGCATGTATCTCCGCCATGCCTGTGCCTATAACGCCCGCATACATGAGGAGACACGCCATGCGCGAGGTGCATCATTTCATCGGGGGCAAGGCAGTTGCCGGAACGTCGGGGCGTTTTGGCGACATTTACAACCCCAACACCGGCGAGGTTCAGGGCCGCGTCGCGCTGGCGACGGCGGCCGAACTCGGCGCGGCCGTCGAGGCTGCCAAGGCCGCGCTGCCCGCCTGGGCGACCACAAATCCGCAGCGCCGCGCACGCGTGATGTTCGAATTCAAGCGTCTGGTCGAATCGAACATGGACGAACTCGCCCTCCTGCTGTCGTCCGAGCACGGCAAGGTGATCGCGGATTCGAAAGGCGACATCCAGCGCGGGCTTGACGTGGTGGAGTTCGCCTGCGGCGTGCCGCATCTGCTGAAGGGCGAATACACCGAAGGCGCCGGGCCGGGGATTGACGTCTATTCCATGCGCCAGGCGCTCGGCGTCTGCGCGGGTATCACGCCGTTCAACTTCCCTGCGATGATCCCGTGCTGGATGGCCGCCGTTGCCATCGCGTGCGGCAACACGTTCATCCTGAAGCCATCCGAGAAGGATCCCTCCGTGCCAATGCGCCTCGCCGAGCTGATGCTTGAGGCCGGGGCGCCGAAAGGCGTGCTCAACGTCGTCAACGGAGACAAGGTGGCCGTCGATGCCATCCTGACGCATCCGGACATCAAGGCGGTCAGCTTCGTCGGATCGTCTGACATCGCACAATATGTTTACGCGACCGGCACCGCCCATGGCAAACGCGTGCAAGCCATGGGCGGCGCCAAGAACCACGGCATCATCCTGCCTGACGCGGACATGGAGCAGGCCGTCAAGGATATTGTCGGCGCGGCCTATGGCTCAGCCGGTGAGCGCTGCATGGCGCTCCCCGTCGCCGTGCCCGTCGGCAAGAAAACAGCCGATGAGTTCGTCGAGCGCATGACCGCTGAGGCTCAGAAACTCAAGATCGGCATCTCGACAGACAAGGACGCGCATTACGGCCCCGTGGTCTCCGCCCAGCACAAGGCGAAGATCGAAAGTTATATCCAGATGGGCGTCGACGAAGGCGCGAAGCTCGTTCTCGACGGGCGCGGCCACAAGCTGCAAGGCCATGAGAAGGGCTTCTTCATCGGCCCCTCGCTGTTTGATCATGTGAAGCCCGGCATGAAATCCTACCATGAGGAAATCTTCGGGCCGGTGCTTCAGGTCGTGCGCGCCGAAACGCTGGAGGAAGCCGCTGGATATGCCTCCGATCATCAGTATGGGAACGGTTGTGCGATCTTCACCTCAAACGGCCGCGCGGCGCGCGAATTTGCGGCGCAGGTGAATGTCGGCATGGTCGGCATCAACGTGCCGATCCCGGTGCCGGTGGCCTATCACACCTTCGGCGGATGGAAGCGGTCCGCCTTCGGCGACACCAACCAGCACGGCCCGGAAGGCATCAAGTTCTGGACCAAGATCAAGACGGTCACCCAGCGCTGGCCGGACGGCGATGTCGGCGACCAGGCCTTCGTCATTCCCACGATGGGGTAGGGCGCCTAGTCCCGGACTCCCGACCGCTTGTGGGGGCTCCGGGCGTGCGCTAATCCCGTGGCCTCAGCTTTCGAAATCGGGGAGGATTTCATGACTGACGCAACCTTCACAGCGCCCGCGGCAGATGATCGCCGCTTTTTCCGCAACCTTGCGACGGGCATGGCCTTCGTCCTGGTGTCGGGGTTCGTCGTCCAACTCGCGATGGGCCGGTCGAGCTTTGGCGCGCCGCTGATCGTGCATGCCCATGCCGTGGTGTTCATGGGCTGGGTCGGCATCGTGCTGACGCAAGTCTGGCTCGCCGGAGCAGGCAACATCGCGTTGCACCGCCAGGTCGGCAAGCTGGCCGCCATCTGGGCGCTCGGCCTCCTCATCTTCGGAACCTGGATAACGGTTGCAACGGTGCAGACGGGCCGCACGCCTTTTTTCTTCCAGCCGCAACATTTCATCATCGCCAATCCGCTCAGCCTCTACGCAGCCATCGGCCTGCTCGTCGCGGCCTATATCCTGCGCAAGCAGACAGACTGGCATGCGCGCCTGCAGATCGGCTCGTTCATGCTGCTGATGGGCCCGGGCTTCGGGCGGCTCCTGCCGATGCCTTTTCTGCCGCCCTATGCCTTCGAGATCGCAGTTCTGGTCGCACTGATCTTTCCAGCCATCGGCATCCTCTACGACTGGCGCACGCACGGCCGCCCGCATCCGGCCTGGTTCTGGGGGATTGGCGTCGTGCTGGGCGTCGTCATCCTCGCGCGCCTCCTCGCGTTCTCGCCGGTCGGTGAAGCTGTCTTTGACGCGGTCGTCACCGGAACTCCGCTCGCCGGCACCAGCGGCCTCGACTACTCACCGCCGCCGGGCCCACCGCCTGCGTGATTGACTTGAACCAGAAGGACAGTGTGTTGAGATGACAGCTTACAAGTCGATCACTTTCGAGCCAAAAGGCCGCATCGCGGTTGTGACACTCAATCGTCCGGACAGTCTCAACGCCCTCAATGCAGAGATCATGCGCGAAGTCGTGGATTGCTTTGCGGCGATCGATCGCAACAAGGACATTGCCGTCAGTATACTGACCGGTGCCGGCCGGGCCTTTGCGGCGGGCGCCGACATCAAGGAGATGCAACCACAAACGTTTTCGGACATGTATGTCGAGGACTATTTCGCGGGCTGGGACCGGTTCGCCGCCAGCCGCAAACCGGTCATTGCGGCGGTCAATGGTTTCGCCCTCGGCGGTGGCTGCGAACTCGCCATGATGTGTGACCTGATCATCGCGTCCGACAAGGCAAAGTTCGGTCAGCCCGAGATCAAGCTTGGCGTGACGCCCGGTATGGGCGGCTCCGTCCGCCTCACGAAAGCCGTCGGCAAGGCCAAGGCCATGGACCTCGTGCTCACTGGACGCATGATCGATGCCGCCGAGGCGGACCGGATTGGCCTCGTCTCTCGCGTCGTCCCGCACGAAACGCTGATGGACGTCGCGCTCGCCGCCGCTGGCGAGATCGCTGCCTTTTCCGTGCCTTCGCTGATGGCCGCCAAGGAGATGGTCGCGCGCGCGCTGGAACTTCCGACCACGGAGGGCGTAAAGTTCGAACGCCGCCTGTTCCAGGGCCTTTTCGGAACAGCCGACCAGAAAGAGGGCATGGCCGCCTTCAGCGAAAAGCGCCCCGCGAAATTCGAGGACAAGTGAGATGACAAGGATCGCATTCATTGGCCTTGGCAACATGGGCGGCGGTATGTGCGCCAACCTTCTAAAGGCGGGCCACACCGTCGCGGCGTTTGACCTCAATCAGGACGCGGTCAAGGCCGTCGCCACCAAGGGTGCCCGCGCGGCATCGTCCGCTGCGGATGCGGTCAAGGACGCCGACGTCGTCGTCTCCATGCTGCCGGCCGGCAAGCACGTCCTGGGAGTCTATTTCGGCCCGGACGGAGTTTCTGCACACGCCCCGAAAGGCGCGCTGCTGATCGATTGTTCGACCATCGCGGTCACCGATGCACGCGACGCGCATGCACAAGCAGAACGCGCAGGCTTCATCATGGTCGATGCCCCCGTCTCCGGCGGTGTTGCTTCCGCTGAAGCGGGTACACTGACATTCATGGCCGGCGGCACCGCTGAAGCGTTCGGCAAGGCAGAGCCGATCCTGAAAGGCATGGGCAAGAATATCTTCCATGCCGGCGGTGCGGGGAACGGGCAGGCGGCCAAGATCGCCAACAACATGTTGCTCGGCATTTCGATGATCGGCACGTGCGAAGCCTTCAACCTAGCGAACAAGCTGGGCTTGGACGCGGAAACCTTCTTCAAGATATCCTCGGTCTCCTCGGGCCAGTGCTGGTCGATGACCAACTATTGTCCGGCGCCCGGTCCGGTTCCCACGTCCCCCGCCAACCGGGATTACAAGCCTGGCTTTGCAGTGGCCATGATGCTCAAGGATCTCCATCTGGCCGCGGACGCCGCCAAGGCGTCCGGGGCCGAAATCCGCCTCGGCGAGATAGCCGAAGGCATCTACCAATCGCTGTCCGACCGCGGTCAGGATGGTCTCGATTTCTCGGGCGTGATGAAGGACGTCACGGGCGAATTGCCCCGTTGACGATCGCCGGCTTGCTACCGGACCACCAGGTTCGCCGTTAACCCTTCCGCCACATGGCACATTAGTTGCGGCCCGCCGTTCGAGCAGCGCGGCAGTTCCTGCAGCGCGCGTCTCGAATTGGGACAAGCGAGACCGGAATGGCCTACGGCACGCGGCGGAACATTCTAGTTGTGGTACACGGCCCCGGGCGTGGCCGGAGCGTGCCGACAGGTGAGGTGTTCCTGGAGCGATTGCGCGCGCGCCACTTCGAGCTCGCCAACCGGCTCAGGTTCCACGAGACCGGGCAGCCGCCGCCCAGCCTTGCGGGCGTCGGGCTCGTTCTGTTCTGGCTCGGCGATCCGCTCCGCCAGAAGTATCCCGATTGCTTTGCCGAGGCTGCCGAGATCGCCCAAGATGCAAAGCGCAAAGGCATTCCGATTCTCAATTCGCCCGATAGCCTTTCGAATACGGCCAAGGCCGTCCAATCGCGCATCTGGGCGGCTAATGGCGTTCCGAGCGCGCGGGTCAACTGCATCGAGACGCCCGGACAATTGATCGGGTCATACGCCGAGATGGACAGCCCCTGCCTGCTGCGCGGCGACGAGACCCACGCGGAACGCAACATCCGGACAATTCGAACCAGGGCGGAGGCTGAAGCGGCGGCGCGCAACATATCCTTGCCGGCTGCGCTGGTCGAAGTGCGGGATGTACGCGCCGAGTATCGGGCTGCGGGTGCCTCGCCGAACGATCTTTACAGCCGTTTCCACCACAAGGCGCGTGCTTTTGTCTTCCGCGGCGAAGTTAAGGCCAGCCACCTCTTTTTCTCGCGGGATCTCGTGGTCGGGCTGTCCAACAGCCTGTTTGCCCGTGAAGCGCGCAGCCGCCGCCGCCTTGTGAGGACCATGGGCTTTCGCCGCAAGCTCTTCGACGAACTGATTGCAGAAGACCTCAACTACTTTCGCTCGGATCTTCCGTATCAGGATGTTCTCGTACGTGCCGTTTCGGCGCTTGGCCTCGATATCGCTGCAGTGGATTACAGCATCCGGCCGGATGGCTCACCCATTCTCTGGGAGGCAAATCCCTATTTCTGCCTTCCGCGCGGCGAAGACAGCGTTCTTTCTGCGGAGCGGTTGGCTGTTGGGCGAGTCAATGCGTCGCTCGATTGGATGGCCAATCGCCTCTGGCAAGCCTTGTCGGTCAAGCTGGCCTCATGAACATGGCGCTGCCTTTTCCATCTGCTCAGTCCGGCACCAGTCTCGTCCGCAAGTTTGGCTGGACGAGCCTCGCATCGATTGTTCAGATGGTTGCGGGTCTCGCGTCCGTGATCATCCTGACGCGGTTTCTGATGCCCTCAGACTACGGATTGTACGGCATTGCGCTCATGGCTGTTGCCGCGGCCGAAGTGCTCACCGGCGGTGTTCTGTCCAGCCCGATCGAGCAGAAGCAGGACATCTCGCGCAAGGATCTCAACACGGCTTTCTGGGCCAATATCGCGCTGGCTCTCGCCGCCAGTGCCGTAACCCTTTCGGTCGCCGCGCTCGTTTTGGAATCCTTTGGCTACAGCCAGGCGCTGCCCGTTATCGCTGCCGCCTGCCTTCTGATGTTGATTACGGCTGCTGGTATCGTGCCTGAAAGCCTGATGCGGCGTGACCAGGCGTTTCGTCAGCTGGCGCGCGCTGGCATGTTTGCCGCGCTCGCCGGACTCGGAGCGGGCATTGCGCTCGCGATGATGGGCGCCGGTGTCTGGTCCCTGATCGGCCTGGAAGCCGTTCGCAGGCTGATCCTTTTGACGTCAAGCTTCTGGATGTCCCGCTGGCGGCCCGATGGCGGGCCGGATGTCCTCGTGCTGCGCGGTTCCGTGCGGTTCGTTTCGGGCATGCTTGCGGCGAATGCGTTGGGACGTGTGGATCGTCTCGCGCCGCAAGTGGCCGCCACAGTATTCTTCGGTCCCGAAGGGCTCGGGCTTCTCACGGTCGCCACGCGGATCGCCGATCAGATCCAGGCGTTCGTTGCCCAACCGGTCGGTGCGATGGCCCTCCCGGTTCTCTCAAGTGCAGCGCAGGACACGCCCCGCTTTCATTCCCTGATGGCGAACGCCTGGCGCGCCATTGCCATGGTCAGCTTCCCGATGCTGGCGGGCTTTGCTGCGATTGCACCCGTCCTCGTGCCGCTGGCCGTAGGCGATGCCTTTGCCGGCGCGGGTATACTTTCGGCCGTCACCGTTTTGGCGCATCAGCGCGTCGTTTCCTCGAAGGTCAACATTGCCGCCGCGCAGGCAACGGGCAGGGCGCTGTTGGCCAGCGGGTCGATTGCGCTCAGCGTTGTCACGCATATCCTGCTTCTGCTGCTCATCGCTCCGATTGGAATTGCGGCGCTTGCGGCGGCGTCGCTTCTGCGCGGCTGGCTGACCTGGCCGTTCGCTGCCGGATTTGTGAAATCGGCAACCGGATTTCCGATCTCGCGCCAGGCGGCGATCCTCGTTCCCCCCCTTGCGGCTAGCCTTCTCATGGGCGGCTGCGTCTACGCATTGAGCGGGCCTCTCGCGGTCCTGTTGCCGCCTGTTGCCGCTCTCGCCTTGCTGGTGCCGGCCGGAATCGTTTTCTATGCTATTGCATTGTGGTTGCTTGACCCGTGGGTGCGCCACGAAGTCCTTTCCGGCGGGGCGTTCAGGCGGATCAGAGTGGAGATGAAACCATGACCGCGTCGCGGATCGGCTGGGTCGATTATGCCAAGGGTATCTGCATCATCCTCGTGGTGATGATGCACGCTGTGCACCGGGTCGAAGAGGTGCTCGGCGCTGAGGGTTTCCTGTCCCCCGTCGTCGATTTCGCACAGCCGTTCCGGATGCCGGATTTCTTCCTGATTTCAGGTCTGTTTTTGAGCCGGTCTTTGTTCGGGCCGGTCAACGAATACATCGATCGCAAGGTAATTCATTTCATCTATTTTTATGTCCTCTGGCTTACTATTCAACTTATGGCCTTCGAGACATCCGTTCTTCTTAACTCGCCGATGGAGTTCGTTAAGCTCTGGCTGATCGGTCTGATCGAACCGACAGGCACGCTGTGGTTTGTTCACCTGCTGCTCGTCTTTTATGTCGTCACCTGGATTTTGCGGCGCGTGCCGGTGTTGCTGGTGTTTGCCGGGGCGCTCCTGCTCCAGTCCGCCTTCCAGCTTGGCTGGATCGAGACCGGCTGGGCCGTGCCGGACCGTTTCGCGGAACGGTATGTATACTTCTTCGCCGGCTACGCCTTTGCGCCGGCGATCTTTGCCTTCGCGTCTCGCGCGGCTGCTTCAGTTCCGCTTGCGGTCGCGGGTCTCGCGGTTTGGGCTTCGGTCAATCAGCTCTGCGTCTGGCAGGGGGTGCAAAACGCGTTCGGCATCAGCTTGCTCCTCGGCATGTTCGGCGCTGCTGCGGTTTGCACGATTGCCGCGCTTCTGGTTCGGTTCGACTGGGCGAAAGTGCTTCAGTATTGCGGGCGCCATTCGATCGTCATTTACCTGACGTTCCCGATTCCACTCACGGCAATGATCAAGCTGATCGAACGCGGGCAGGTCCCGCCTGACATGGCTGGCATTGCGAGCCTCGCGACGTTGCTGGTGGCCGTCATCGCGCCCCTCGTCTTTCACCGTTTCATCGTGAATACCCCGCTTCAAGCGCTGTACGCGCGGCCTGCCTGGGCAAGGTTGCGACTTGCGGGTACCCGATCGACAGAAGCGTCGACATGATCGTTATCCTGTCCACACTCAACGGGAAGGCTCGCCTGTCCGAAATGCTTGAGGCCATGCTTGGCGTCCGCATGCCGCCAGGAACGTCGATCCATGTTGTGGACAATGGCAGTACGGACGGCACGCAAGTCCTTTTGGAATCCTACAAAGACCGATTGCCTCTGGTGCTCCACACGCAGCCCATCCCGGGCAAGAACCACTGCTTGAATCTCGTCCTGTCCCAGGTCGTCGGGACGCTGGATGCCAGCGAACTTGTCGTTCTGACGGATGACGACATTCTTCCGGGTCCGGACTGGCTGGAAGAAATGGAATTCGCGGGCCGGGCACATGGCGATTGCAACGTCTTTGCGGGGCGGATCCTTCCCCAATGGCCCTATAGCGACATTTCCCATCTCGATGCCTTGCGTAGCCATTTCGGGATCCTCTTCTCCCTCACGCATAGCAAAGAGGGCCCGTGTTCGCCGGTGCTGGCCTGGGGGCCGAACATGGCGGTTCGGGCCAGCGTGTTCCAATCGGGAACGCGTTTTGACCCCGCTTTCGGCCCCAATGGCGGAATCAGTTTTCCGATGGGCTCTGAAACCGAGTTGATGGAGCGTCTTGCTGCAGACGGGCACCGAGCCTGGTTTGTGGAAAAGGCCTGCGTGCGGCACATGATCCGCGCCGCACAGCTCGAACCCCTCAGCATCGTGCAACGCGCCTTCCGCCACGGATACGGTATCGGCTGGCGCCAGCAGCGCGGACGGGGGGGGCTGCAGCTTGTCAAGGCGCAGTTCAGCGCTTTGCGAGGCGTAGTGGCCGCACGGGTCCGCCAGCTGCGGTCTGAGGAATCAGAGGATCTGCTGCATGAATTCCGCGAAGCCTGGGCGCACGGCCTCGCGAGCGGTGCGATGTACGGGTACCATCTCAACCGCGAACAAAAGAAGTTCGCGTCCGCATTTCCGGACCGGCGCACCAAAGCCCGCGACCCCGTGAACCACTGAGCGTCAGCGAAACGTCGCTTTGTCCTTGCTTGCCTTCGCGGCAGGTCCGGTCGATTACGTATTGAAGCGCCTTCCTCCCGCGCGACACTTGCAGGCATCAGACGTTTGGCTCTCGGGTACGCCCGGTGAGAGGGAGAATCGACATGGCAGATACGGCAACCCTTCAGGCTTCAAAGGCCAAAGCGAAAACGGAGCATTTTGATGTGCTCGTGGTCGGCGCCGGTATTTCGGGCGTGGGCGCAGGCTATCACTTGAAGACCCAGAACCCGAAAAAGAAGTTCGTGATCCTGGAGGCTTACGAAACGTTCGGCGGCACCTGGCACATGCACAAGTACCCGGGCATCCGGTCGGACTCCGATCTCTACACCTTCGGCTATCGCCACAAGCCGTGGGTCGGCCCCCCGATTGCCAGCCGCGACGAGATCCTCAAATACATGGACGAAGTGATCGCCGAAAACGATCTCGCTCCGCACATCCGCTACCGCCACAAGATCACGTCCGCGAGCTGGTCGAGTGCGAAGAAGCGCTGGACCGTCAAGGCCGAGCGACTCGACACGGGTGAGGTTCTAACCTTCACGGCCAAATTCCTCTGGATGTGCCAGGGTTACTACAAGCATTCCGAAGGCTACACGCCGGAATGGCCGGGCATGGATAGCTTCCGTGGACGGATCGTTCACCCGCAGACCTGGCCCGAGGATCTTGACCTGACGGGCAAGAAAGTGGTGGTCATTGGCTCTGGCGCGACCGCTGCGACCGTCGTACCCGCAATCGCCGGCAAGTGCGAACACGTGACCCTGCTGCAGCGATCGCCGACTTACTTCATCCCGGCGCGCAACGAGAACCTGCTCGCAGACGAACTGCGCATGCTGGGCGTGGACGAAAACTGGATCCATGAGATCGTGCGCCGGAAGTATCTGTTCGAACAGGCCGAGTTCACACGTCGCTCGTTCGAGGACGCCGAGGCACTGCGCACGGAGTTGCTGGAAGGCGTCAAGGCCTGCCTTCCGGAAGGCTATGACATGACCCACTTCACGCCTCGCTATCGCCCGTGGCAGCAGCGCGTCGCCTTTGTTCCGGATGCGGACTTGTTCGAAGGCATCAAGGCCGGCCTTGCGAGCGTCGTCACAGATCATATCGACCGGTTCACCGAGAAGGGCATCTTGCTGAAATCCGGCCGCGAACTCGAAGCCGACGTGATCGTCACGGCCACCGGTTTCAATCTGTCGGTCCTCGGCGGCATTCCGTTCGAGGTCGATGGCAAGCCTGTGAACTGGGGCGAGACGATCACCTATCGCGGCATGATGTTCACCGGCGTTCCGAACCTCCTCTGGGTTTTCGGATACTTCCGGGCCAGCTGGACCCTGCGGGTCGACATGATGGGCGACTTCGTCGCGCGTCTGCTGAAGCACATGGACGCCAAGGGCGCCAAGCAGGTCGAGGTGGCGCTGCGCCCGCAGGATCACAACATGGAAATCCTGCCATGGATCGATGAGGACAACTTCAACCCCGGCTACCTCGCGCGCGCCATGGACCAGATGCCCAAACGGGGCGGCAATCCTGAATGGGGACATTCGCAAAACTACTGGAAGGAAAAGGACGAGCTTCCGTTGATCGATCTGGACGCCCCGGAGTTCCGTTACAGCTGACGCCGCGCCTCGACGCCGTCTCTTGCCGGGGCCAGCCAACCCCGGCATGAGTGGCGCCAATGACCGATACCAGCACACTCCAGCCTGCCGAGCCCGGTCAGATCGACCCGGTGCTTCTGGAAGACCTCGCCGATGCCATCGACGAGCGCGATGTCCGGTGGCTGGCGCGCACGCTCGGCCGGATGCACCCGGCCGACGCCGCCGATGCGCTCGAAGCGCTGCCGTACGATACGTTCGAGGAAGCGGTTGAGCTGCTGGGCGGTGATTTGCCGCCCGAGATCCTCATAGAGCTGCGCGACTCCTACCGCGAAGGCGCCGTCGAGATGCTGCCGGACCAGGCGGTGGCGCAGGCCCTCGATGAACTTGATTCAGACGATGCCACGACCATCCTCGAAGACCTCGAAGACGATCGCCGCGAGCGCATCCTCGAAGACCTCGCCCCGGTGGACCGCGCTGAACTGGAGCGGAGTCTCGCCTATGAAGAGGAAACGGCCGGCCGTCTCATGCAGACGGAATTTGTCGCCGTGCCGGAGTTCTGGACGGTCGGCCAAACCATCGACCACGCGCGCAGTATCGGTGAGGATCTGCCGGAAGTCTTCTACGACATCTACGTGATTGATCCCGCACACCGCCTGCTCGGCATCGTCCCGCTGGCGAACCTGCTCAGGCAACCGCGCGAAACGCCGCTCGAAGACATCATGGCAGAGCCGACCATGACGCTGAACACCTCCAGCGATCAGGAAGACGTGGCGTTCCAGTTCCAGAAATACTCGCTGGCGTCCGCCCCCGTGACGGATGATGCGGGCCGCCTGGTGGGCATGATCACGGTGGATGACATGGTGGATGTCATGCAGTCGGAGCATTCCGAAGACCTGCTTGCCCTCTCCAACGTGTCGTCGGCGGATGCCTCCGACACGGTGATTGAAACGGTCAAGGCGCGCCTTCCCTGGCTGGCCATCAACCTGTTCACGGCCTTCATCGCCTCGGCGATCATCTCGGTGTTCGAAGGGGCCATCGAGCGGGTCGTGGCGCTCGCGATCCTGATGCCGGTGGTTGCGGCCCTTGGCGGCAATGCCGGCAGCCAGGGGCTCGCAGTGGCCGTGCGCGCCATTGCCTCCCGCCAGATGGACGGCGATGCCGCGCGCCGGGCCGTGTTGCGGGAGTTTCTCGCGGCCTCGATCAACGGCCTCCTCATCGGTGCCGGCGTGGGGCTGATCGCCATGTTCTGGTTCGGCGATACCGGTCTTGGACTGGTCATCGCGGTTGCCATGTTCGGCACCTTCCTCTGGGCAGGCCTGTCCGGAATCCTCGTGCCGCTAGGTCTCAAGCGCCTCGGCGCCGACCCTGCCGTTGCCTCATCCGTTTTCGTGTTAACCCTGACGGATGTGATGGCATTTTTCAGCTTCCTGGGCCTTGCGACCCTCGTCCTCTTGTAAACAGAGGAGTTTTCGGTCGAATCTCGCGCATCAGGCGAATAGGCGCGCGTTTTGCAGGGGGCGCTTGTAGGCATTTCGCCGGATGTATCACAACGGGAGAACAGGCGTTTTGGCCCGTTC
This sequence comes from Hyphomonadaceae bacterium, assembly GCA_027485145.1. Lineage (GTDB taxonomy): Bacteria > Pseudomonadota > Alphaproteobacteria > Caulobacterales > Hyphomonadaceae > Hyphomonas. The sequence goes on from JAIXRO010000096.1 coordinate 18,152, forward strand.
CATCAGGACGTCAGCACAAGGTCTCGAGCTCATCCAGAGCTTCGAGGGCTTCCGTCCCCGCGCGGCGCGTTTGCCGGGCGGCGGGTGGCTGATCGGCTATGGACATACCGCCACCGCGCGCGCCGGACTTCAGATCACCCCCCGCGACGCCGCGCTGATCCTGATTCACCATGACCTGCCGCCGATTGAGCAGCTGATCGCCGAGCGCGTGCTGAGCCCGCTTAGCCAGAACGAATTTGATGCGCTTGTCTCGTTCGCCTTCAACATCGGTGCCGAAGCCTTCATTTCGAGCGGCGTGATTGCCGCGCTGAACGCGGGTGACCGCGCCGGCGCTGCGGATGCCATGTGGGCCTGGCGCCTTGCCAATGTGTCGGGCGAGCTTCGCGTCGTGGATGCGATCGCCCGCCGCCGCGCGGCCGAAGTGGCACACTTTCTGGAACATCCGGCCGGCCGCGTCGCCGTTCCGGGCGCTTGGGTCCGCCCGCTCGCCCGGCAGGGGCTGGATGACGAGGACGCCGAGCCTGCCACCCGTTCGGTCGTCATCGGCTCGCGCACCTCGGCCGGCACCGAAGTGCCGCCTGCAGTCACGCCCGACAACGCCACACAGGCGGCCGCCCGCGCGGTAAGCGAGCGTATCGCGCGTATTCTGGGCGAAGCCCCGCCGCAGCCTCCCGCGCCGCCCACACCGCCCCTCGGCCCGGGCGATGGCCCGACGCCTGAAGAAATCACAGACGCGGTAAAGGCGCTCGTCGGCGACGATCCGGGCGCTTCGCTGCCATCTCGTCCCAAAGGTCCGCCGGAAGGCATCGAACGCCGCCGCAATGCGCGCGCGCCGAATCCCACGCTGCCGGATGACGCCTTGCCCTTTCTGCCGCCGGCCGAGGCGGTCGTGGTGGATGACCTGGAGGTCGTCCAGATCAATGAGCGCGATCTTGAGCGCGCCATCCAGGAAAACGGTGACACGGACACGGCCTCCCTGGGCAAGCTCAGCGTCTGGGGGCCTTACGCGCTGCTCTCCGGGCTCGGCCTCGTCGGCCTGATCGCCGGCGCCCAGCGCTACCTCGCGCAGGCGGGCCAGCCGGTGCTGCAACAGAGTGACATCTATGCTGGTCCCGTCCTCGCGCTTGGCGGCGGATTCCTGTTCCTGATCTCCAGTTACTATCTCTACCGGGCCCTGACGCGGCACGACTGAGTTCAGATTCCACGCTGACACGCGCGGGCGCCTTTGCTAGGGCAGGGGCATGATCCCGAACACATATCCCACGCTGAACTTTGATCTCGGTGAAACGGCGGACATGATCCGCGAAACCGTGAAAAACTTTGCCCAGAACCAGATCGCGCCGCGCGCCGCCGAGATCGACCGGACGGACAAGTTCCCCCGCGATCTCCTGCCGAAGATGGGCGAACTCGGCCTCCTCGGCATAACGGTCGAAGAAGAGTGGGGCGGCACCGGCCTCGGCTATCTCGAACACGTCGTCGCGATGGAGGAAATCTCCCGCGCTTCGGCGTCCGTGGGCCTGTCCTACGGCGCTCACTCGAACCTCTGCGTCAACCAGTTGCGCCGCTGGGGCAATGACGACCAGAAGTCCCGCTACCTTCCCAAACTCATCTCTGGCGAGCATCTGGGCTCGCTTGCGATGAGCGAAAGCGGGGCAGGGTCGGACGTGGTCTCGATGAAGCTGCGCGCCGACAGGAAGGGCGACCGCTACGTCCTCAACGGCACCAAGATGTGGATCACCAACGCGCCGGACGCTGACACGCTGGTTGTCTATGCCAAGACCGATCCGAACGGCGCCTCGAAAGGCATCACGGCTTTCCTGATCGAGCGCGGCTTCAAGGGCTTCTCTGTCGCGCAGAAGCTCGACAAGCTCGGCATGCGCGGCTCCGAAACCGGCGAGCTTGTGTTTGAAGACTGCGAAGTGCCGGAAGAGAACGTCATGGGCCCGGTCGGCGCGGGCGTCCGTATCCTGATGAGCGGCCTCGACTATGAGCGCGCGGTGCTCGCTGCCGGGCCCACCGGCATCATGCAGGCCTGCCTCGATGTCGTGCTGCCTTACATCCACGACCGCAAACAGTTCGGCCAGTCCATCGGTGAGTTCCAGCTCGTGCAGGGCAAGCTCGCCGACATGTACGTTCAGATGAATGCCGCCAAGGCTTACGTCTATGCCGTCGCCAAGGCCTGCGACCGGGGAGAGACCACGCGCAAGGACGCCGCCGGCGCCATTCTCTACGCGGCCGAGACCGCCACGAAGCTCGCGCTGGACGCGATCCAGCTCCTCGGCGGCAATGGCTATATCAACGAGTATCCGACGGGCCGACTCCTGCGCGACGCGAAGCTCTACGAGATCGGCGCCGGCACCAGCGAGATCCGCCGCTGGCTGATCGGCCGGGAACTGTTCAACGAAACGGCTTGAGGCGAAAATGCATGCCGGTCCGGTCCTGAGAACTGCCCGGCCCGAAGATGCCGCCGCGATTGCCGGAATCTATGCGCCTTATGTGCGCGACACCGTCATATCGTTTGAAGTCGATCCGCCCGGCACGCACGAGATGCACCGGCGCATCACAACCACGCTCCAGACTTATCCCTGGCTCGTCGTCGAGGACGCAGGCAGCGTTGCTGGTTATGCCTATGCGTCTCAGCACCGGGCCCGGGAAGCCTACCGCTGGGCTTGCGATGTCGCGGTCTACCTCGATCCTTCAGCGCAAGGACGCGGATACGGAAGCCGTCTCTATACAGAGCTCTTGCGTATCTTGAGAAAGCAAGGATTGCGCGCCGCCTTTGGCGGCATTGCGCTTCCCAATCCGGCCAGCGTGGCCTTGCACGAAAAGATGGGATTCCATCACCTCGGAACCTACTCGAAAGTCGGCTTCAAGAACGGAGGTTGGCACGACGTCGGATGGTGGCAACTCCAGATCGGCGCCCACGACGGCGTCCCGGATGAAATCATCCCGTTTTCCGACTTGCGCGCCTGAGCGCTACTTGAACCGATCCGGCTGTTTCGCGATCAGCGCTTCCAGTTTGGGCATACCGTCCACCAGTCCCCGCGTCAGCTGCCGGGTGATGATGGCGCCCAGAACCGGTGCGGAACTTGCCTTGCCGCTCCAGCGCAGCTCGCAGCCACCTTCGACGGGAACAACCCTGTAGTCCTCGACAGCCGCCGAGACGGGCAGGGTGGAGCGCTCGAACCGGAAGGCCATCCGCTTGCCCTCGTCCCAGGCGAAGAAGGTCTCCTCGATCACTTGCGCACCAACTTCCACGGTCCGTGTCGTGCCGGGCCCGAACGGCTTGGGGCTCGTCCAGGTCACCTTCGTGATCGGCAGCCACTCGGTCCAGGCCGGGCCGTCCAGCAACGCGTTCCACACCATCTGCGGCGGGAAGGGAAACCGGTGCACGGCGCTCGATGGCTTGGCGGTAGCGAGATATTCCTCGCCAACCGGTTTGTGGGCTTTGGGTGTCTTGGCCATCTGGGTCTCCATCCATGGTTGCCCGCGAGTGCACGCAAACCTCTACGGATTCCGGAACTGCCAGCTTTTGCGAACACCGTCCACGGACAATCAGCCCGTGCGGCCATTCACGCCGCGTCAGCCCGCCTGCAGCAGGGTCTGGATCGTCTCGGGCGGCAGGCTGAGAGTCTGCGTGATGGCGGTGACCAGCGAGCGTTCGTCGATCGGTTTCGACACATACCCGTCAAAGCCCTTGGCCAGGAATTTTTCCCGGTCGCCGTGCATCGAGTCCGCCGTCAGGGCGATCACGGGCGTCAGCCGGTTCGGATTGCCCGTCGTGCGCAGCCGTTTGAAGGCTTCGGCGCCATCGAGAACCGGCATGTGGATATCCATCAGGATGATTTCGAACTTCTCTCGGGAGAGAATGTCCAGGGCTTCGTTTCCGTCCGCCGCTTCCGCAATCAGCAATCCGTGAATTTCAAGGAACGAGCGCGCCACGCGGCGGTTGATCGCGTTGTCATCAACCACCAGCGCGCGGCAACCCGTAAGGCCAAACCGGGCTTCTTGCGCGGGCGCAGGCAGCAATCTGCTTCCGGAATCCAGGATGACCGGGGTACACGCCCCCGCCTTGAACGTCAGTGTAAAGATGGACCCCTTACCGGGCTGGCTGACCGCGCTGACATCGCCGCTCATCATCCGGGCGAGCTTGCGGGTAATCGACAGGCCAAGGCCGGTTCCGCCGAAACGCCGCGTCGTCGAGCCGTCCTCCTGCGCGAAGGAGTCGAACACACGCTCGATCTTGTCCGGGGCTATCCCGCATCCGGTATCGGAAACATGGATCGTCACCTTGTGTTCGCCGGGTCCATCCGGCTCGCTCGTGACAACCACCATGACTTCACCGTGTGAGGTGAACTTGATGGCGTTGGATACCAGGTTGCCGACGCACTGGCGCACACGGACCGGGTCGAACAAAAGGCGGGACGGCACGCTGGGGTGCACGAACATCTGCACACGGATGCCCTTTTCCTGCGCCTTTGACTCATGCAGCTTGAACAGCCCACTCAGCTTGTGACGAAGGTCGCCGGCGACCGCCGAAACCTCCATCCGGCCAGCTTCGATCTTGGACAGGTCGAGGATGTCGTTCAGCAGCACCATCAGCGTGTTGCCGGAATCGAGGATGACAGACACCTGATCGGATTGGGCCGGGGTCAACTTGCTGTGCGCGAGGACCTGCGCCATCCCCAGCACACCGTTCAGGGGAGTGCGGATCTCGTGGCTCATGTTGGCAAGGAATTCTGATTTCAGGCGCGTGGCCTGTTCGGCGCGGTTCAGGGCATCACGCAACTCGTGCGCCTTGCGGCGTTCCTCACGAATGTCGCGCACATAGGTCACGAAGACCAGCTCGCCGGTTTCGCCCCACTTGGCGCTGGAAAGGGAAAGCTCGACCTGGTTGGTCGCGCCAGACTTTGTGGGGGCTTCCGCATCCGTCACATGGCGCAGCAATTCTCCCGTGGCCAGCTTCTTGGCGAGCCCCGGGTCGGGACGATACTCTGCCTGACCCGTCAGGATGCCCACGTTCTTGCCCATGAGTTCGGGGCGGGTCCAACCTGACATATCGCAAAGGGCCTGGTTCACGTAGACGATCTCGCCTGCCATGTTGGTCAGCACGATGCCGTAAATGGCGTGGTCACAGGCGGCGCGGGCGAGATCGTAGCGGCGGCGGGCCTGGTCGCGCTCTTCCGCAATGTCCGTGATCTCGTGGGAGCAGACCAGCGCGCCACACGCGGTCGGTATGATGGTGGTCTTGAGCACTTTCCCGAGCATCATCGCGGCCCGGCCCTCTTGTGTGACCAAAGTCCGGGTCTCACCGGTCTGGATGACTTCAAGGGCGTTCTGGACCATCGCCGAGTCCCGGTAGGCGGGGTCGAACTCGAATATCCGCATTCCGACCACGCTGCCGCCTTCCGGCAAGATGGATTCGTTCATCAAGCGGTTCGCCGAGGTCCATTCCAGATCGACGATGTCGCCAAACTCGTTGCGAACCGGAGCGATCTCGCACACGATGACCGGAAGCAGGTCCAACAGATTGGCGTGCATGGCCGTAAAGCTCCCGAAGACTAGAATCTCGAGGCGGACGCTAGCCCCAACATGCTTAAGGCTCTGTTGAGATTACTACAGGCGCGCGGTCAAACCGGGCAGCAGAGCGCCGGAATATCGCTCGCTTCAAGGGCGGCCTTGGCGGCCACATAGCCCGCCTCCACCGCGGCTTCATACGCCGTCCAGTCGCGCAGTTCTATGCCGGGCAGATCCGGCAGGATGACGATATCCGCAAGTTCGCGGCCCAGACGCGGGTCATTGCGCACGGTGGCGGCCCGCATCAGCAGGCCCGCAATCGGGGGCGGCTGCGAGAAGCCGTTGCGCACGACCCACTGCCAGAAATTCAGCGGCCGGACGAATTCATCCCGGTTGAGGCCTTCTGGCTGGCCCGAAACGTCCGATCCGATCACGAAGCCCTGATGGGTATCCCGCATGGTCTCGACGGGGAAGTTGTCCAGCACGCCGCCATCCACGAGGATGTCCTCTCCCTCCACCACAGGTGGCAAGATGCCGGGCAGGGAGATGGTCGCCCGCAGCGCCTGCCGGAGGCTGCCCGACCGGTGGATATGGACGTGACCGGAGGTCAGGTTCGTGGACAAGGCGTAGAACGGGATCTTCAGGTCGCTGATATCGGTCTCGCCGAAATGTTCCTGGAGGCGCGCGTTGACACGCTTGCCCTTCACCATGCCGACCACCGGCAGGGTATAGTCGCCGAGCGGGCTCGACTCGACAAAGGCCTTTCGGATTCGCCAGTCGATTTCGGAATCGCTCCAGCCCTTGGCCACGCACGCCGCCAGCACCGCGCCCATTGACGCGCCGCCGCAGAAGTCGATGGGGATACCCTTCTCGCGGATTGCCCGGATCGCGCCGATATGGCTGTAGGCGCGCGCCCCGCCGCCTGACAGCACAATCCCGACGGACCGCCCGGCCATGATGCGCGCCAGGCGCATCGCGTCGGACTGATCATCGCCGTACCAGTGAAAAACCCGCTGCGCCCCGGCAGCCGAACGCCACTCCTCGGGGCTGGAGGCCCGCCGCTCCGTACCCGGATGAAGCAGGAGGACGTCGACAAGTTTCAGGCGCTGCGCAGGCGAGGATTCTTCCGGCATCAACGGCACGGACGGCCGCGCGTCGCCGCGAGCCAGCACCCAGATACGGTCCGCCTGCCGGGTCGCCAGCCGGAACCACGACGTGTCGCCGATCGCCGCGATCAGGATCACGGTGTCGTTGTTGTGTTCAAGTTCGTCGAAGAAGCCCGCGGGCTTTTCGTCGCCCTGCACCTCGTCGACGATGGCGACCTTCTGGCCGAACTTCATCAGCGACTCGCGCAGCGCCCGGGCCCGGTGACGCAGATCGATGGTCGGCGATGTGGCAAGCAGTGTGTAGACTTTCGGCAGCGTCGCGAGGTCCCGCTTGCCGGTCCGGCCGAGGCGGCGAAGGATGATGCGGATCATGCCTTCCAGCAATTCCGGTTCGGATTTTACCAGCCGGTTCCAGCCCGTCCGGGACAGCGCGACGACTTCGGAATCGCGCAGCGCATAGACCGATCCGGTATGCGGCTTGTTCTCGATCACCCCGTCGCCATTGAGGTCCGTGCCGCCGAGGAACAGCGCCATTTCGCCGACAGGTTCGCCCGGCCGGATATGTCCGATGAACTCGTTGCCGGCGCCAAATGCGCCCAGCGATCCGGACACGACGAAGAAGATCGAGTCGGCCATCTCGCCAGCAAGGAACAGCGGCTGACCCGCGGGCAGGGAGAACCAGCGCGCTTCCTTCCCCGCGGAACGCATCGCCCGCTGCGACACATCCTTGAGCAAGGGAATCGTTTTCAGATCGGGATTGGGAGGGCTCCGCATGACCCGATCCTTGCGCGTCCTCTTAGGGGTTTGAAAGCCATCCATGCGCCCGGTTTACCATAAATGCGTTACTGAACCGGTGACATGGGCATGAGCGGGCGGTAATCCTCGGCCGAGTCGTTAAGGATAAACGCATGCCTGTTTTGAAATCGGTGCTCGACGTGTCCGGCCCGAAGTTCGCGGCCAACCGGCGGGCCATGCAGGCACTCGTGTCGGAGCTGCGCGCAAAGTCCGCCGAAGCCGCCCTTGGCGGCCCGGAAGACTCCCGCCGCCGTCATACCGAGCGCGGCAAGCTGCTCCCCCGCGAGCGCGTCGAGCGCCTGATCGACCCCGGCAGCCCCTTCCTCGAGATCGGCGCGCTGGCCGCCAATGGCATGTATGACGGCGAGGCCCCCGGCGCCGGTGTTATCACCGGCGTCGGCCGCGTCGAGGGCCGGGAGTGCCTGATCGTCTGCAACGACGCGACCGTCAAAGGCGGCGCCTACTTCCCCGTCACCGTCAAGAAGCACCTGCGCGCGCAGGAAGTGGCGATGGAAAACCATCTCCCGTGCATCTACCTTGTGGACAGCGGCGGCGCGAACCTGCCGCACCAGTCGGAAGTCTTCCCGGACCGTGAACATTTCGGCCGCATCTTCTACAACCAGGCCCAGATGAGCGCGAAGGGCATCCCCCAGATCGCCGCCGTCATGGGCAGCTGCACGGCCGGCGGTGCCTACGTGCCCGCGATGAGCGACGAGACCATCATCGTGCGCAAGCAGGGCACCATCTTCCTGGGTGGTCCGCCGCTCGTGAAGGCGGCAACCGGTGAGGAGATCAGCGCCGAGGATCTCGGCGGCGCCGACGTGCACGCGCGCCGCTCCGGCGTGGCCGATCACTACGCCGCCCACGATTCCCACGCGCTCGCGATCGTACGCTCCATCATCCGCACACTGTCAAAACCGAAGCCCCAGCCGTTCGACCTGACCGAACCTGCCGAGCCGCTCTACGACCCCGCCGAACTCCACGGCCTTGTCCCGCAGGATGTGCGCGAACCCTACGACGCCCGCGAAGTCATCGCCCGCCTCGTGGACGGCTCGGATTTCCACGAGTTCAAGCAGCTCTACGGCGAAACGCTCGTCTGCGGCTTCGCGCGCCTCTATGGCATGCCGGTCGCCATCCTGGCCAACAATGGAATCCTCTTCTCCGAGAGCGCCCAGAAAGCCGCGCACTTCATCGAGCTGGCCGACCAGCGCCGTATTCCGCTCGTCTTTCTTCAGAACATCACCGGCTTCATGGTCGGCTCGAAATACGAAGCGGGCGGCATCGCCAAGGACGGCGCCAAGATGGTGACCGCCGTCGCCACCGCCTCGGTTCCCAAATTCACGGTCGTCACCGGCGGAAGCTACGGCGCCGGGAATTACGGCATGTGCGGCCGCGCTTACTCGCCGCGCTTCCTCTTCATGTCGCCCAACGCGCGCATCTCCGTCATGGGCGGCGAGCAGGCGGCCAGCGTCCTCGCCACCGTCAAACGCGACGGCATTGAGCGCAAGGGCGGCCAATGGAGCGCCGAGGAAGAACAGCGCTTCAAGCAGCCGATCCGCGATCTCTACGAGGCCGAAGGCAATCCCTACTATTCCACCGCCCGCCTATGGGACGACGGGATCATTGATCCCGCCGACACCCGCCGCGTCCTCGGCCTCGCCCTGTCCGCCAGCCTCAACGCGCCCTTCGGCGAGCGCGGCTTCGGGCTGTTCCGGATGTGACGCGCGGCCCGCGAAGTTTGGCCTAAAGCTGGATCGCTTTCGATTTGCCCATTTCCGGCGTCTTCCCGGTCAGGTTCGCTTTCGTCATTTCGAACAGCACGCCCAGCATCGACTTGTCGGACGCCCAGACATTGGCGTCCTGCGGTTCGAACTTCAGCATCATCAGCTTGGGATCGGTCTTGCCGCCTGGATACCACGCGGCCACCATCGGGTTCCAGAACTTGTCTACCGTCGCAAGGTCGCCGTGCGGCGACAGCTTCCCTTTGACGCAGGCCTGATAGTCGTTGCTGATATGGCACATGTGCACGGCGTCCGGCTCGGTCAGGATCGAACGGCCGAGCTCGCTCGTATTGTCCGAGTAGAAGTAGATCACGCCGGCGTCCACATCCACTTGGGGTGCCATCGGCTGCATGTGCGCGTCGTGCGACGGTGAGCCCAGCATCACGCAGCGCGCGCCTTTGATCTCTTCCAGCAAGTGGCGTTGCGGGTTCTCTTCGAACTTCTTCAGGTCTGTCATGGTCGGCTCCTTGGTTTTCTCAGCCCTTGAACGCCTTCCTTGCCCGGATGTTCCGCCGCTACATGTTAAATCTGTGCAATGGCTCTCCGGTTCCCGTCGGTTCATCCGTCCAAGGATGAAAGCGGGCGTGCGGAAACCTTTGGCGGCGCTGCCGCGTTGTCACCGCCACATTTTCGCCCCTTGATCGCCGCCTTGATGTAAAGTCTGTCGTGAACGTAGTTTCACGCCACAACTCGGATTTGTTCCCTACATTTGCCGGGTCGCGACTTAGCGCGGCGAAGAAAAGTGGAGACAGCCATGAAACGCACATCCATCCTCGCAGCCGGACTTTTCGCAGCTGCATTGACCGCCCATGCGGGCGAAAAAGCCGGCCTTGCGTCCTACGACACGGACGCCAACGGGCAGGTGAGCAAGGCCGAGTTCGTTGCGGCCAAAACGGCAGACGGCAAGAAAACGGCCGCTGAAGTCGAAGCGAAGTTCGCCAAGATGGACACCAACGCTGACGGCATCCTGACAGACGCGGAATACACGGCCGCCAAGGAAGCCTGGACGAAGTCCAAGAGCAAGACCACGCCGGAATCGTAACACCTCCGGCTCCGGGATGTGTCCGGCGCGGCCCTCACGCTTCGGCGTGGGGGCCGTTTGCGTTGCTGCGCCGCCGCGGCGTCTGGGTGCTTCCCGAACCGCACGAGGCCGGTTAAGCGAGGAACGCAACACGGTGTTGCGAGGCCCGCCAGACGTTGAACCTGCCTGTTTCCCTGCCGAATCGCTTCGACCTGATCCGGCTCGTGCTGGCGGCAGGCGTATTCGTGTACCATGCCGTGGCGCTGTCCGCGCAGGTCCCCGGAGGACCGCTGGAACGCGCGTTCGCGCAGTTTGCGGAAATCTGCATCCAGGGCTTCTTCATCGTCTCCGGCGCGCTGGTGGCCGGATCGTTCGATCGATCGGCCAGCCTCGATGACTTTGCGGGCAAGCGCATCCGGCGGCTCTACCCGGCCTATGCCGTCATCATCCTGATTCCAGCCCTGGTCAGCCTCGCGTTGTCCCGCGATGCGCCCGGTGTCCTTGCCTACGTCGCGGCCAATCTCGGCTTCATGAACTTCCTCGCACCCAATCTGCCCGGGCTGTTCGAGTTCAACCGGTTCACGGAAGTCAACGGCGCGCTCTGGACACTGAAGATCGAGGTCATGTTCTACATGATCCTCCCGCTGATCTTCCTTGTGCTGAACAGGCTCGGCCGCCTCTGGTGGCTCGGGGTGATCGCGCTTTATGTCGCCGCAGTCGTCTGGACCCACATTCTCCCGCTCGTCGTTGAGGGGAAACTCGGCCTGTCTCTTGCCCGCCAGCTACCGGGTCAGCTGGCCTTCTTTGCGATGGGCATCGCGCTCTGGAAATGCGAGCCCCACCTTCGCCGCCGCTGGCGCGCGCTGGGCCTGTCCGGCATGATCCTCCTGGCCGGAACGCTGAGCCATCCGCTGCTGGAGCCGCTGCGTGCCTTCGCGCTCACCGGCCTCATTGCCGCGATCGCCTTCGCGCCCGGCCCCGCTCTCAATGCCGCCCGGTTCGGCGACATCTCCTATGGCCTCTACATCACGCACTTTCCCATCCTGCAGGCTTTGCTCGCCGCCGGTCTCTTGCCCATGCTCGGCTTGCCGGCCTTCCTGTCGCTCGCCGCTCTTCTGGTCATTCTCTCGAGCTTCGCCCTCTGGCATCTCATCGAGAAGCCCGCCTTGCGCCCGTCAAGCCACTACCGCAAGGTGGCCACCAAAGATCACCCCTTAGAGGCCTCCTGATGCGCGATTCCGAATATGACCTCATCAAGTTCGATGCGACGCGTGATGGCGTTGCCGTTGTCACGCTGAACCGGCCGGACGTTCACAACGCCTTCAACGCCGAACTCATCGCCGAATTGACCGATGTCTTCGAGTTGATCTCGGACCAGACCTCGATCCGCATGATGATCCTGCGCGGCGAGGGCCCGTCCTTCTCTGCCGGCGCCGATCTGACGTGGATGAAATACGCGTCCACACAGTCGCGCGAAGACAACGAGGCGGATGCCGTCCGCCTCGCCGAGATGCTGCAGCGGCTCAATGACATGCCCCAGATGACGCTCGCGCTCGTGCACGGCACGGCGATGGGCGGCGGGGCAGGGCTCGTCGCGGCGTGCGACGTCGCGATTGCGATGGCGAATACCAGTTTCCGCTTTTCCGAAGTCCGCCTCGGCCTGACGCCCGCCACGATCAGCCCGTTCGTCATCAACGCTATCGGTCCCCGCTGGGCCCGCGCGCTGTTCGTCACCGCGGAGTCATTTGACGCCGCCTATGCCGAACGCATGGGCCTGGTGCATTACGTTGCTCAGACAGCGGATGAAATGGCTGAACTCGAGGAACACATCGCCAAGCTTGTCTTTGCGGCGGCGCCGGGCGCGGTCGCCGATTCCAAGAAACTGGTGCGCGACTTTGCCGGACACGAAATTGACCGCGACCTTGGCCACAAGACCGCCAGGCGCATCGCCGCGCGCCGGGCCTCGGATGAAGGCAAGGAAGGCATCGCCGCCTTCCTCGAAAAGCGCGCGCCAAGCTGGAAGGCGTAAGCCGCGCTATTCCAGCGGCGGCAGTGGCAGGCCCCAGCCTGTCAATGTCGTATGCACGGCGAGCACAGGGTTGACGCCGGTCAGCCCTTCTATCGGGTCCCGGAATATGTACACGACAAGCCCCAGCATGATCACATAGACCACGAACTGCATCGCTGATTTCAGAACGAACGCGCCTGCGCTGAAGGCAATCATGCCCACGGCGCCAAGGATCAGGGCACCCTGAACGGGCGGCATGCCTTCCGCGATGGCGTAGTTGTAGCCGAAGTAGGCGCCGAGGCCGCCGCCGACGATACCGGCAATGCCGGCCAGTTGAACGCCTGAATTGTAAGCCATCGGAGTCCCCTGTTGCTTGGCCGAAGGCTATGCTTACGCCATCCGCCGGGCCCCACAAAGCCTCAAAATCATACCGGTCCAGGCCGCTCCCGGCCTTGTTTCGGCCCGGAAACCCCGCCATCCCGGAGGGCGATGACACACCCCCCCTCCGCCGCCACCCGCTTGCGCGACCGCCTTCACGCCGAGCGCGAATCCCTGCGCGCCCGCTGGGTGAAGGGCCCGGTCTCCCTCGGCGTCTTCGAGTTCATCAGTTTCGGCATCAAGCAGGCCTGGGCCTGCATCTTTGGCGGCGCGATGCTCGCCCTCCTGTTGCTGACGCACCTCTTTTACCCGGACGACGTGCCCCTTTCGCGCTACGACTTTCTGGTCATCGCCGCGCTGTCGCTGCAAGGCCTGCTCATCCTCTCCGGCCTCGAAACCTGGGAAGAGGCGCGCGTCATCTTCGTCTTCCACATCGTCGGCACGATCATGGAGCTGTTCAAGACACAGGCCGGCAGCTGGCTCTACCCCGAAGACAGCGTCCTGCGCATCGGCGCCGTGCCGCTCTTCTCCGGCTTCATGTACGCCGCCGTCGGCTCATATCTGGCCCGCGTCTGGCGCATCTTCGAGTTCCGGTTCGACCGTTTCCCGCCGCTCTGGCTGCAGGGCCTTCTCGCCGCGGCCGTCTATGTGAACTTCTTTGCCCACCACTGGACCGTGGACATCCGCCTCGGCCTCTTCGCGGCCACCGCGCTGATCTATCTGCGCACCGTCGTCTGGTTCCGCCCGGACGAGGTCCATCGCCCCATGCCGCTGCTGGTCGGCTTCTTTCTCGTCGCCCTCTTCATCTGGTTTGCCGAAAACCTCGCCACCTTCGCCCGCGCCTGGTCCTATCCGGGCCAGGAAGACGGCTGGGAGATGGTCTCTTTCTCCAAGCTCGGATCATGGTATCTGCTGATGATCATCAGTTTCGTCCTGGTCGCCACCGTGCACCGGGGGCGCCCAGCCACGCAGGAGTCGGCTTGACCATCGAGAACGAGGACCAATTGGAAAAGCTGCGCAAGGTCGGCAACCTGGTGGCCCGCACCCTGACTTGCATGGGAAAGGCGCTGGAACCCGGAATGACGACACGCGAGCTCGATCGGCTGGGTCGCGCGCTGCTGGAGCGGGAGGGCGCGCGCTCTGCGCCCGAGCTCACCTACGGATTTCCCGGCGCCACCTGCATCTCGGTCGGGCCGGACTGCGCCCACGGCATTCCAGATGACACCGTGGTGAAGCCCGGAGACCTGATCAACATCGACGTCTCAGCCGAACTTGACGGCTATTTCGGCGACACGGGCGCCAGCTTTGCTGTCCCGCCCGCCACCGCGCGGATTGAGCGCCTCTGCCGCGATGGACGCCGCGCCATGTGGGCCGGCATCCGGGCGGCTAGACCGGGCAACAGGCTCAACGAAATCGGCCGCTCCATCGAAACCTTCGCCGTGAAGAACGGCTATAGCCTTGTGCGCAATCTCGCGAGCCACGGCGTCGGACGTTCCTTGCATGACGAGCCCGGTGAAATCCCCACCTGGTACGAGCCAAAGGATCGCCGCCAGATTTCCGAAGGTCTGGTCTTCACCATCGAGCCTTTCCTGTCCCTCGGCGCCGACTGGGTCGAAGAACGCGGCGATGGCTGGTCACTTCGCCCGCCCGAACACCAGCCCACCGTCCAGTACGAACACACCCTCGTCGCCACGCGCCGCGGACCCGTGATTCTGACGCTTGCCTGAAACGCATTCCGCCTGCGCCCGCAGAGGCCGGGAGATCGTGTCTTTATCGGGCCTCGGATCATGTTATCTGCTGACGGCAGTGTTCAGTCCCGGTCGCCTTGTTGCGCCGGGCCCCGGAGGGCCAGACCAGTGAAAATCACCAAACTCCTCGTCGCGAACCGGGGTGAAATCGCCGTCCGGATCTTCCGCACCTGCCGCCGTCTCGGCATCGCCACCGTCGCCGTCTATTCCGACGCGGACCGCGCCGCGATGCACGTGCGTGAGGCCGGCGAAGCCGTCCACATCGGTGCTGCGCCCGCGGCCGACAGCTACCTGCGCATCGAGGCCATCCTCGCAGCCGCGGCCCAGACCGGGGCCAACGCCATCCACCCCGGCTATGGCTTCCTGTCCGAGAACGCCGCCTTTGCCGAAGCGGTCCTCGCCGCCGGCCTCGCCTGGGTCGGCCCGCCGCCGGCCGCCATCCGCTCCATGGGCCCAAAGGACGAAGCCAAGCGCATCGCTGAAGAGGCCGGCGTCCCCGTCCTGCCCGGCTATCGCGGCGAAGCGCAGGATATCAGTACCCTGACGAAAGCTGCCGAGACGGTCGGCTACCCGCTGCTCATCAAGGCCGTCGCTGGCGGCGGGGGCAGGGGCATCCGCCAGGTCTCCCGTGCGGCCGACCTGGAAGCTGAACTCATCAGCGCCGTCCGCGAAGCCGAAGCGAGCTTCGGCGACGGCCGCGTCATGCTCGAAAAGCTTGTCGAGCGTCCCCGGCATATCGAAGTGCAGGTCTTCGGCGACCAGCACGGCAATGTCGTCCACCTGTTCGAACGTGACTGCTCGCTCCAGCGCCGCCGCCAGAAGGTCATCGAGGAAGCGCCAGCCCCCGGCATGCCGGAGCCCGTCCGCAAGGCGATGACCGATGCCGCCGTCAAACTCGCCAGGGCCGTCGGTTATCAGGGTGCAGGTACCGTCGAATTCATCGTGGACGGATCAAAGCCGCTCGGCCTCGACAGCTTCTGGTTCCTTGAGATGAACACCCGCCTGCAGGTCGAACATCCCGTCACCGAAGCGATCACCGGCACCGATCTCGTCGAGTGGCAGTTGATCGTCGCCTCCGGCGGGAAACTCCCGTTGAAACAGAAAGACATCAAGCTCACGGGCCACGCCTTCGAAGCCCGCATCTGCGCCGAAGACCCCGCCGAAGGCTTCCGCCCCGGCGCCGGCCTGATCCTCGAATTCGGCCTCCTCGAAGAACCCGATGGCGAAAGCCTGAGGTGGGATGCAGGCTTCGAGTCCGGCGACCGTGTGCCCTCTAACTACGATTCCATGATCGCCAAACTGATCGTGCACGGAGAAACCCGCGACGCCGCGCTTGAGCGCTTGACCGACGCGCTCGCTCATACCCAGCTCGCCGGCGTGCCGTCGAACGCAGGTTTCCTTCGGCGCTCCGCCCTCTCGGAGGAATTCGCGAGCGGCACGCATCATGTGAACTGGATCGGGGAGAACCTCGATGCGCTCGCCGCTGTGCCAGACGTCCACCGCGCGGCTTCGTTGTCCGCCGTCGCAACGCTCCTGCTGGACGACGAAGGCGCCGTTTCGCCCTGGGACCTTCACGACGGCTTCCGCCTCAACGCCGCGCCGCGCCGCACCGTCCTTCTCGCCGCTGAGGGCGCCGCCCAGCTCATCGAGGCGGATACACCGCTCACGGATGATACGCCATTCCCGCTCGTGACGGATCTGACGCCCCGCCGCTACGCCGTCACCACGGGCGGCGACACGTTCCTCGTCACCGTGCCAGAGTACACCGCCGATGCCGACGCGGCACTCGGCGGAGATATCGTAAAGGCCCCGATGCCTGGCAAGGTGCTCAGTGTACTGGCAACGCCCGGGGCCGCCGTCACTCGCGGCGAAACCCTCGCGGTCCTCGAAGCCATGAAAATGGAACACGCCCTGACCGCCCCGCGCGACGGCGTCATAGAGACTGTCCACGCCAGGGCCGGCCAGCAGGTCGCTGACGGCGACGTGCTGGTGATGTTGGTGGAGGAATAGTCAAGAGCCCCACCCTAACCCTCCCCGCAAGCGGGGAGGGGACAGTTCGGTTCTTGGTGCAACCGGTCCCCTCCTCGCGCGAAGCGTGGGGAGGGTTAGGGTGGGGCCTTCAAGCCTAACGCGGCCCTGCCACGATCAGATCATCATGCAGGTTCGCGATCTCTCCATCCGAATATCCGATCCCTGACAATATCTCGTCGGTATTCTCTCCGAGGCTCGGTGCCCGTACCGGCGCGATCCGTTCGGCGTCCGAAAAGGCAATCGGGTTGCCCGGCGTCAGATACGTCCCGATGCCCGGATGTTCGAGCATGGAAAACATCGGGTTATCCACGGAGATATCGGGGTCTTCCCGCACCGCCTGTGCGAAGGTCCGGTAGCGTGACCACGTCACGCCGCGTTCGGTAAACGACGCCTCGAATTCCTCCACGGCCCGTGTATCAAAGAAGGGCTTGAGCACCTGTGTGATCGCGTGCCGGTGCTCGAACCGCGCGCCTTCTAGGTTGAGGTTCACGCCGAGTTTCACGGCCAGTTCCTCGAAGGCAACCTGCGTGTGCGTCACCGCCTTCAGGTTGTCCCACTGGCGCTGTGTCAGCGCGACAACGATGACACGGCCGCCGCCTTTGCATACGAAATCCTGCGCATACGCTCCGTACAGGGAGTTGCCCATCTTCGGCCGGTCATACCCGTTGACCGTCACTTCACCGATGATCCCCAGATTGCCCAGCATTGCCAGCGCCATGTCCTTCAGCGCCAGTTCGACCAGCTGCCCGTTACCCGTCAGCCGCCGGTGACGCTCCGCCGCGAGGATACCCAGCGCCGCCTGTTGCCCGGTGATACAGTCCCAGGCCGGCAACACATGTCCCACTGGCTCCGTCGATCCTTCCGGCCCTGTCGCCATCGGAAATCCCACGGCCGGGTTCACTGTATAGTCGACCTGCGGTCCGCCGCCGCGGTCCCCGGTCACCGACATCATGATGAGGTCCGGCCGGTGCTGCTTCAGCGCCGGGTAGTCCATCCATCCGCGTACGCGCAGATTGGTCAGGAAAATGCCCTTGCCTTCGCCCGGCTCGCAGATCAGCCGCGTGACGATCTCCTGTCCGCGCGGCGTCGTCATGTCCACCGCAAGACTTCGCTTGCCCTTGTTGAGGCCTGCCCAGAACAGGCTGCGTCCCTTGTCCGTCACCGGCCAACGCCCGTTGTCCAGGCCGCCGCGGATGCGGTCAAAGCGGATCACGTCCGCCCCCATCTGCGCCAGCGTCATGCCCGCCAGCGGCGCGGCCACGAAAGCCGAACCTTCGACAATGCGAAGGCCCTCCAGAATGCGTACCATGTCTTCCTCCCGGAAAGCCGTTTATACAGCCTTGTTATCTTTTCGTTTCAGGTAGCCTTCGTCTCCGCCCAGCCAAGGCTCGCCTGCATGCCCGCGGCGCCGTCACCATTGCGTGTGAAGAGATCCATGCCGCCCTCCGCTGTCGTCCGTCCACAGACGGAGACGGCGTCAAAGTCGAACAGTGGCCGCAGGCCGCGGAACGTGTAGTTCGCCGGTTGCTTCCCTGGCGCCCAGCGCCGCGCAGCCTCCATCAGCAGTATCGCCTGCAGGGGCCCGTGGACCACGAGACCCGGATACTTCTCCGTCTCCATCGCATAGGTGCGGTCATAGTGGATACGGTGCCCATTGAACGTCAGCGCGGAAAAGCGAAACAGCAGGACCGGGTCAATGGCCACGCGCTCCGTCCACGGACAGTCCGTTACCGGTACGGCCTCCGGCGGGCTGAACGTTTCGGGGATCGGCATGTAGACAATGTCCTGCTCCTCCTCCATCAGCCCGGCCCCGCCGCGCGAATAGGAATGGCGCACCGTCACGAACACCATCTCGCCGGACCGCCCGGTCTTCGCCGAAACCTTCGCGATCGTCGACACCTTGGTCAGCTCATCGCCGATCCGCGCCGCCCCCTGGAAGTGGCAACGGCTGCCGGCCCACATGCGCCGGGGCAGGGTGATCGGCGGCAGGAAGCCGCCCCGTTGCGGATGCCCGTCCGGCCCGACACCGGAGGCGCGCACGACAGGAAGGAAATACAGCCACAGCCAGAGCGGCGGCAGGGGCGCGCGTGCCACGAAATCGTCCGGGTTCTGATCGAGCGTTGCGGCCAGCGCGCGCGCCGGCCCCGCCGTCACCGTATCGATCTGCACCTCGGTGCGCCCAATCCAGCTCTGCAGCGTGTCGGCGTCCATGCGGTCCCCCGTCCCTCGTCAAAGGGTCAAGCTAGCGCATTTGGCTCCGGCCTCAAGGGCCTTGACCGATTCGCGTTACTTCAACTCAAGGCCCGCCAGCTCGCCGCTGTCACGCCAGGCTTTCAGGATCCGGAAATAGGCATTCGGCCCATCCCCATAGGAATTGTTCTGCGCCGCCCGGTCACTCGGCTTGCCTTCGTTATTGTAATATCCGGGCGTGCATTCCTCGAGGAATTGCTGGCGCATGATCGCCTTGTCGATGATCTGCTGCACCCAGGCTTCTTCGGCCTCCGCGGAGGCTTCGAAGGTCTTGGCCTGCCGGGCTTTCACCTCCGCCAGCGTGAACCCGATCTGCTCGGCCTGCTCGTCCAGAAGGTGGGGATAGTTGGCGGTGAAGCCGGCCTGTCCCGGCCCCATCAGGAACATGTTCGGAAATCCGTGTACGGTCAGCCCGTGCAGGCTGCGCATGCCATCCGCCCAGTAATCCTTCATGTGCACGCCGCCGCGTCCGACCGGGTCATACCCCGCCCGCCGCGTATAGTCCGTACCCACCTCGAAGCCTGTCGCATAGACGAGGCAGTCAATCTTGTACTCCTTGCCGTCCACCACGATGGCGTCTTCGGTAATCCGGTCCACGCCCTGGCCATTGGTATCCACCAGCGTCACGTTCGGGCGGTTGAAGGCGTCAAGATACTGGTCGTGGAAACAGGGCCGTTTGCAGAACTGCCGGTACCACGGCTTCAGCGCCGCCGCGACCGACGGATCCTTGATGATCTCGTCCACACGGGAGCGCACCTGCTCCATCTTCTTGAAATCAGCGATTTCGGCCAGCTCGGCCAGCCGCTCCGGCGTCAGTCCCTGCTGGTCGCCCTTCGAGGCGATGAACAGGATGTTGCGGATAATGTCCGTCCACCCATCATTCACCAGGTCTTCCGGCTCATAGCCACCTGAGACCAGCGTGTTGAAATTCTCCATCCGCCGGCGCTGCCAGCCGGGCTCCAGGCTCGCGGCCCAATCCGGATCGGTCGGCCGGTCATTGCGCACATCTATGGAGGACGGTGTGCGCTGGAACACGTAGAGATGCTTCGCTCCTGCCGCCAGATGTGGGACGCACTGCACGGCGGTCGCCCCCGTTCCGATGATCCCGACGACCTTGTCCTTCAGCCCCGTCAGCCCGCCTTCCGGCCCACCGCCCGTGTACTGATAATCCCAGCGGCTGGTATGGAAGCTGTGCCCCTTGAAGCGCTCGACGCCCGGAATGCCGGGCAGCTTCGGCCGGTTCAGCGGCCCGTTGCTCATCACCACGAACTGCGCGGTGAACTTGTCGCCGCGGTCGGTCTCGATGGTCCAGGCCTTCTTCTTCTGGTTCCACTTCATGCCCGTCACGCCGGTGCTCAGCAGCGCCTTGTCGAACAGGTTGAAGCGGTCCGCGATCCGCTTCGAATGCGCGAGAATCTCCGGCGCCTTCGTATACTTCTCCTTCGGCATGAAGCCGGTCTCTTCGAGCAGCGGGAGGTAGATATAGCTCTCGATATCGCACGCCGCGCCGGGGTAGCGGTTCCAGTACCATGTGCCGCCAAACGCGCCGCCGGTCTCGATCATGCGGATGTCGGTGAAGCCCGCCTTGCGCAGCCGCGCCGCCGCCAGCATCCCCCCGAATCCGCCGCCGATCACCGCGACTTCGACATGATCCTTCACCGGCGCGCGTTCCACACGCTCCGTGTACGGGTCTTCCAGGTAGTGCGCGAACTGCCCGGCCACGTTCACATACTGCTCGTTGCCGTCCTTGCGCACGCGCTTGTCGCGCTCCGCCAGATAGCGCGCTTTCAGCGCGGCCGGGTCAAATCCAAGGTCGAGAGCGCCAGTGTCGGCCACGTCAAATTCCTCCAGAAAATGCAGCGCCTGCCTCTGCGTGCAGGTCGGCTGCTTCACGGTCCAATCTAGCTGCGAAGCAGATTTTGCAACAGTCCTGACCCGGCGTCAGCCGCCGCCGTTGAGGCGCACGAGGAACTGCACGAGCTGGAAGATCAGGATTCCCGCCCCGATCCACAGCCACATCGCGCTGCCCTTGCTGCCCCGTTCGGCGTCTGCCGGGCGGTCCTTCGGCCCGAACAGGTTGGTGGTGGCATCCTCCAGCCTCGCCTGGTTGCGTGCCCGCCCCGGCGCTGCGTCCAGCTCGATCGCCCGGCGCACGCGCACGAGCCAGTCGTTCATGCCCTTCACATAGCTGCTCGTCGTCGTCTCGCGCGACCAGCCGTAATAGGTGTCCAGCGCGTCGTAGACGTCGAGAGAGAGCCAATCCGGCAATCTCATGCCCGCGTCGCTATCAAAGAAATTCGTCCGGTTGCAGATCAATAGCCGGACTTGCTGCTGCATCGACTGATACTGGTCGATGCTGCTGATCTCGTCACCGTCGATGATGGCCAGCACCGCCTTGACGGGCGGCGGCGCGCCGGTCGCGGTCAGCACATCCGTAAGCCGGTCCAGCGCCGCATTGATCGGTTGCCAGGCGGTGATCTCCTCGGGCGTGAACGCGTCATCGTCATGGCTCCCGCCTGTCTCGTCGTCAGGCATCCCTTCGGTGTCTGAAGGTTCATCTTCTTCGTAAGGCCGGATCTCGTCATGCGCCAGCTTCGTTTCGGGCAAAGCTTCCGGCGCCCTTTCGAGAATTTCCGCCAGCGGCACATCCCCGATCGCCACCGCGCCGACCGGAAACGCCGATGCCGCCGAGGCCGCGCCGTCGTTTTCGTCTTCGTCGGTGTCGCCGTCCTCGCCGTACTCTTCGCGCCAGCGCACCTCGTTCCG
This sequence comes from Hyphomonadaceae bacterium, assembly GCA_027485145.1. Taxonomy (GTDB): domain Bacteria; phylum Pseudomonadota; class Alphaproteobacteria; order Caulobacterales; family Hyphomonadaceae; genus Hyphomonas. The sequence continues at coordinate 39,553 of JAIXRO010000096.1, forward strand.
CGCACGCTCGAACGCGGACCTCAGCGCCATGAATCCCGCGCGGTCTTCCTCCGGCCGCGTGACCTTCAGCCGCTGCGCATAAGCCTGTCGCACGTCGGCGTGTGTAGCGGTCGCGCGGTCCAGGCCCAGAAGGACGAAAGGATCAGAAGACATCGTCGCGTTCGAAATTTCCGATGACGGCCTCGATATTGCGCCGCGCCTCGGCAATTTCGCGCGGGTTCTGTCTGGCCATCACGCCTTCGAACTCGGCAATCAGCCGGCCGACGGAGGCGCGCTTGTCGCCAAGCGAATTTTCGAACGCTGCCCGCATCCGCGCAATCAGCGCAGCATTCTCCTGCTGGTCGCGCGGATGGATCTTCATCGCCGCCAGTGCCTTCAGCCGCTTCTCGATTTCCTCGCGCGGCAGGCTGCCCGGATTGCCTTCGATCACCAGCCGCTCGGTCTTCTTCGTCGCCGTGGGCGTCGCCTCGACTTCCAGCACGCCGGATGTGTCATAGGTATAGCGCAGCTCCACCGACTTGTCGTCCTTCGGCCCGCCGCGCAGCGGCACGTTCAGTGTGCCGATCAATATGTTGTCCTTCACATACGGGCTCTCGCCCTGGAAGATGCGGAACAGGATTTCATGCTGGCTCGGATAGAGCGGCGCCACGACATCCGCCTTGCTCACCGGCACCACCGTGTTGCGCTCGATCATCGGCGTGAAATGTCCGGGCTCGTACTTTCCCTCACCCACCTGGATCGACGTCTCGAAGCCCAGCGTGAACGGACACACATCCGTCATCACCACGTCGTCCAGCGCCTTGTGCCGCGCCGCGAGACCGGCCTGCACCGCCGCGCCAAGCGCCACCACATGGTCGGGATCGATCGAGTATTCCGGAAACCGCTTGAACAGACGCGTCACCAGCGCCCGCACGCTCGCCATCCGCGTCGCCCCGCCCACCGTGATGATCCGGTGCAGGTCGTCGGCCTTTAGGCTCGCATCCGAAATCGCCCGCTGGATTGGCAGGCGCAAGCGCTTCAGGATCGGGTCCGTGATCTCGTCGAACGTCTCCCGCGTGATCGTCACCCGCCGCGCTTCGCCCTTCAGGGCAAAGTCCGCGCTCGCCGCTGCCGCTTCGGTCAGCTGCACCTTCATCCGGTCCGCGAGCGCGCGCAGCCGCGCGCCATCCTCCCGGCTCACATCCTCCGGCTTCACGCCCAGCTGCCGTCCAAGCTCCGTGGCCAGAGCATCCGTGAAATCCTCACCACCGAGGAAGGCATCCCCCGCCGAGGCGCGCACTTCCATCACGCCGGAAAACATCTCGAGGATCGACACGTCGAACGTGCCCCCGCCAAGGTCCACGACCAGAAATGTCGACTCTCCCTGCCGGTCCTGCAGCCCGTAAGCGAGCGCGGCGGCCGTCGGCTCATTGATCAGCCGGTTCACCTTCAGGCCCGCAAACTCCGCCGCCGTGATCGTCGCCTTGCGCTGGATGTCGTTGAAATAGGCCGGCACGGAAATCACCGCCGCGTCCACTTCCTGCCCGAGGAACGCCTCGGCATCGGCTCGCAGCGAGCGCAGCACGAAAGAGGACAGCTCCTCCGCCCGGAAGGATTTCTTGCCCAGAACCATCTCGTGGTTGGTGCCCATGTAGCGCTTGAACCGCGCCGCTGTCAGGGCAGGGTGGGTCAGCAGCCGGTCCTTCGCCGCCCGTCCCACCAGCAGCGCCCCGTCATCGCCATAGCCCACCGCCGACGGCGTCAGCATCTCCCCGAGACTGTTGGGGATCAGCTGCGGCCCCGCATCGGTGAACACCGCGACCAGTGAATTGGTCGTGCCAAGGTCAATGCCAATCAGGGTCGTCATGCGGGCCGGGAGACTTTCTGCAACGAACGGTCGGGTAAAGCCTTAGCGCCTCCGCCAGAAGGCTCCAAGAGGCAGCGCGGTTGCAAGCTGCCACCCTGCCTCAGCGCCGCAGCAACACCCGCTTGCCCGCGTCCCCGGTCAGGACGAGCGCGCCATCGGCCTCGATTGACCAAGCTGTCACGCCGCCGAGCGCGTCCATGTACTTGCGCTGCTGTTGAGACAGCGCCTCGCCCGTGCACGCCCGCCGGGTCATCGCCAGCGGTCCGAAGCGGACCGTGTTTGCGGTCGCCGTATAGGCGCCGTTGAACCGGTTGCAGTTGGTCGAGCCCGACACCTTTCCCTCCGCCGAGAACATCAGCGTCAGCCGCGTATTGTCGATCACCCCGCCGCGGTTCAGGTCCTCGACGACCCAGTCCGAACCCAGCAAGATGGCCGGGTCCGTGTCCGGTTTGTCGCCTTCAGGTGTCGCCGGTTTGGCGACAAATCCTGCGCCGTTCGCGCCGGTGATCGTCAGCTGGCCCAGCCCGTCCAAACTCACCGTCGCCGCTCCGTTCAGCGTGCCCGCAAACGCGCGCTCCTGTGCCATGAGGCCCGGTTCCATACAGGCCATCTTCGTCATGCCCGTGCCCGTGAAGGTCAGCGCCGCGCCGTCCTGCGTATAGCTGCCGAAGAAGCGGTTGCACCCGGTCGTGCCGCTGATCCGTCCGTCTGCGGAGAAAGCCAGCGTCGGCTCCCGGCCTGAAACAAGGCCCACGCCGCCCAGCTCGTCGAGGACCCACGCGCTGCCCGCCAGCACCGGAGCCTCGGGTGGGATGGCCGCCTCGTCCCGCACGAGCGCGCAGCCGGACAGCAGCGCCGCCGCCACCAAGCCGATCAGTGGAAGTCTCAGGCGCGTCTGAATCCGCATGTCAGAATCCTTGATTTGAAACGGGCAAAGTCACGCCTCAGCGCTCGGTGCAGGCCATCGGTGTGGCACGGCCCCGGCCAAAGCGCAGGGCTGCGCCGGACTGTTCGACCAGGAACCGGCCATTGGTGAATTGCGTCGCGTCGCCCCCGGCGGTCGTGAGCTTGTCCAGCTTCACGCTGGTGCCATCGCCGAACGTCACATAAGCGGCGCCCGCTTCGAGGGCGATGGTGAGAGCCTCGCCGCCGCACATGTAGTCGGCTCCCGCGGGCGTGATCATCTGGCCGGGCTGGCCGCGCGCAAGGTCTTCCGGATTGAACAGCGCCACGTTCAGGCCCGCCGTCTCGCCCATATCCGAAACGTCGATATCGCCGTCCGAGGCGAGCAGGATCGCGGCGCCGTCCTGAACCCGTGCACGCAGCACCAGGTTCCCGCCCGGGATCAGGTCAAACTTCGACACCGTGCCTGCGAACGCAACGGGTGATCCGGCCGTGACCGGAAATTCTTCCCGGAGCAGGAGGTCGTCCACATCCGCCGTGCGTGTCACATCGCGCACTTCGATGATCAGCCTCGCCGTCACAGGCACATCCACGCCGCTCCAGGACGCTTCGCCGCTGACCACCGCATCGGCAGCCTCACCCTCCACATGATCCGGGCCCGGACCAAACGGCGATGGCACGGTCTCGGCCAGCGGCTCAGCAGCGGGCGCAGGGCCCTCTGCCGCTGGCGAGCAAGCGGCGAGCGCAAGGAACCCCGCACCCGTGAGCCACTGCCGCGCGCGCCTCATTGCACGTCCATGATGTCGGTGATCTCGGCGAGCGTCAGGGTGCCGCAGCTCACGATCACGCGGCTATAGCCGGTCGACAGCGCAGGGGCTTCGTACTTCACCTCTTCGGTGGTGATCATTTGCGTGGCCATGCCATCCGGAATGATCGGCAGCAGTTTCAGGCGCAGCGCCGGAACCGCGGAGCGGTCCATCGGGCCTTCCTTCCATTCGAAGGTGTAACCGCCCGTGCGCACATCCACCTTGCCGGTGACGTGGATGGTCGGAGCCGCGCCGGGGCCCGGCATCTTGTTGATCCAGGCCGCCCAGTCGCGGCTGTCCAGCACGGCGCACGCTTCAGCAGGTTCGGTCACGTCGGCTGTCTCCTCGGGCGCGTTGGAATCAATCTGCGGCGGAGCGACGGAGACCGGCGCATCCGCGGCCGAAGGCGCTTCGGGTGCGACCGCTTCGCTGCCGGAAAAATACTGGCAGCCGGCGAGCACGAGCGTGGACGCGGCGGCGATCGTCAGGCGTGAAATGATCATGGACGTGCCCTTCTCCGGTGGTTTCCGGTGATAGGCAGCGTGCCGGAAGACTCTGTCAAGTTAATGACGGTTCAGCCATTTTCAGGTCGCAAAGTATGGGCGCAAGAATGCGCCAATCCATACCTCTCGCCCTGTAAACACTGGCGATCCAGCCCTTCGAATCCTGCCGGGTATCGGGCGGGGTTATACTTCCCGCATGACAAAACTTCATGACCCCGCTTCCTCACCGCCGCGCCTTCGCACGAACAGCGACCGCGCGATTCGCCAACTCCGTCTCGTCTGGCTGCTCGGCTGGACGACGGAAAAGATCGCCGACTGGCTCGGCGTCCGGCCCGGCACGGTCTGCCGCCGTCTGAGGCGCTACGGCCTGCGTGCCGATGCCGCCGAAGGCGAGATCGAACAGCTCGTCGCCTGCGAAGTGCGCGACCGCACGGCGGATGCGCTGCTCACCTCGAATGACCCGCTCGCCAGGGAACTTGTGGCGATGCAATCGAAACTCAACACAGGCCCGCGCCCGAAGGCGGCGGCTCCCGAACCGGTAAAGGACAAAGATGCAACGCATACGGATGACTGGCGAGTCCACATCGCCGCTGACCTCGAACGACTGGCGCGTCTGGACGACGGACTGGCGCCGCGAGGTGCTGACGGAGCTCAGGTCGAAGAGGCTGGAGGAACTGGAGGCCTGGAAACGAAATCTGCTGTACCGGCATCCCTTCCTTCTGCACGCCCGGGATACCCAGGTTCCGCCGGCGGGCCTGACGCGGACATGGTTGTTATCGGGCGGACGTGGCGCGGGCAAAACGCGGGCCGGGGCGGAATGGGTGCGCTGGGCGGTGCTGCAGGCGGGGTATCGCCGGGTGGCGCTGGTGGCGCAGACCTTCTCGGATGTGCGCGAAGTGATGATCGAGGGGCCGAGCGGCCTGATCTGGTGCACGGCGGACCCCCGGGACCGGCCGGTCTGGCAACCGTCGCGCCACCGGCTTGAGTGGCCCAACGGCGCCGTCGCTTACGGCTTTTCGGCGGAAGACCCGGACAGCCTGCGCGGGCCGCAATTCGACCTCGCCTGGTGCGACGAGGCGGGCGCCTGGGCGCGCGGCGAGCCGGCCTGGGACAACCTGCAGCTCGCGCTGCGCCTCGGCCCGCGCCCGCTGGCGATGGTGACGACCACGCCGCGCGCCACGGGATTGATCCGCCGGCTGAAGGCCGATCCGATGGTGGCGGAGACGCGCACGCGGATGGCGGACAATGCGGCCAATCTCGCGCCGGGCTTTCCGGCCCAGATGCAGGCGGCCTATGGCGGCACGATGCTCGGCCGGCAGGAACTTGACGGCGAGCTGATCGACGATCCGGCCGGCGCGATGTTCCTCCGCACGCAGATTGACGCCCTGCGCGAGGTGGATGCCCCGGCGCAGTTCGATGACTGTATCGTCGCCGTGGACCCCTGCATCTCGGCGCGGCCCGGCGCCGATGCCTGCGGCATCATCCTCGCCGGCATCAGGGACGGCGTGGGCTATGTGCTGGGCGATGCCTCGGCGCCGGGCCTTCGCCCGCTCGACTGGGCGGAGCGCGCCGTGCGCCTCGCCGAGATGGGCGGCGCCTCGATGATCCTTGCCGAGGCCAACCAGGGCGGCGACATGGTGCGCGAGGTGATCGGGATGACCGGCACGAATATGCCGGTCCGCCTCGTCACCGCCCGGATCGGCAAGAAGGGCCGCGCCCAGCCCATCGCCGCGCTTTACCAGCAGGGCCGGGTCCACCATGCGGGCACGTTCCACACGCTCGAAGACCAGATGTGCCGCTTCGGCACCGCCGAGGAGGCCGGCTCCCCCGACCGGGTCGACGCCCTCGTCTGGGCCCTCTGGGCGCTGATGGTGGAGGGCCGGGGGCCAAGGGTGCGGGTGATTGTGTGACGCTCGGCAGGCCCCACCCTAACCCTCCCCGCAAGCGGGGAGGGGACAGCTCAGCTTTCGGTGAGAGCGACGCGTGCAAAACAGCGTAACGTGTCCCCTCCCCGGAACGGGGAGGGTTAGGGTGGGGCCTTGGACCCGATTGACTCAATCAGCGCTTCGCGCCAATGGGTGCCATGTCAAAACACACCAAACCGAAAGCTGTCGTGGATGCGCTCGAAGCGCTCTACGCCGAAGCTGTTACCGCCCTTTCCGAAGCCTTGAACCGGTTCCTCCATGACGGCACGCCGCCGGATGGTGAGGCCCGCGCCGGCGGTGTTTTCTGCTACCCGCAGATCCGCCTCGTCTATGATCCGGATGGCCCCCCGCCGCCGATCAGCCGCGCCTTCGGAAAGATCAGTGAAGCGGGCACTTATGTGACGACCGTGACGCGGCCGGAATTCTTCCGGGCCTACCTGATCGAGCAGCTGACGCCGCTGATGCGCGACTATGATGTGGACGTCTATGTCGAACGGTCGAAATCCGAAATTCCCTATGCCTATGTCTGGGATCCGTCCCAGGCCGCAGGGCTCGAAGAAATCGCCCCCGCCGAGCTCGTGCGCTGGTTCCCGTCGCCGAAGCTGACGCAGATCGGCGACGAGGTGGCGGACGGCGAATTGTTCGAGCCGTATGACGAGCGCCCGCTGGCGCTGTTCGATGCACAGCGGGTCGATTTCTCGCTGAAGCGCCTGCAGCACTATTCCGGCACGCCGGTCGAGCATTTCCAGCACTATGTTCTGTTCACGAACTATCACCGCTATGTCGATGCGTTCTGTGACTGGGCGCTGACACAGCTGGGCGGGCATACGCGTTACGAGTCGCTGTCGGTGCCCGGCGGGCTCGAGATCGCGAAGCCGGAAGTCGACAGCCGCGCCGCCATCGAGGCCTCGCCCTGGCGGCGCTTCCAGATGCCGGCCTATCACTTGCGGGCCAAGGATGGCGCGGGCATCACGCTGGTCAATATCGGCGTCGGCCCGTCGAACGCCAAGACGATCACCGATCACCTCGCCGTGCTGCGCCCGCAGGTCTGGCTGATGGTCGGCCATTGCGGCGGCCTGCGGCATTCCCAGGCGATTGGCGACTATGTGCTCGCCCACGCCTATCTGCGCGAGGACCATGTGCTGGATTCCGTGCTGCCGCCCGAGATTCCGGTTCCTCCGATTGCGGAGGTTCAGGTCGCCCTCGCCGAGGCGGCGGCGAAGATCACCGGGGAGCAGGGCGAGGCGCTGAAGAAACGCCTGCGCACCGGAACCGTGGTGACCACCGACGACCGTAACTGGGAGCTGCGCTTCACGGCTTCGGCGCGCCGGTTCAACAAGAGCCGGGCGGTCGCCATCGACATGGAAAGCGCGACGATCGCGGCGAACGGCTTCCGCCTGCGCGTGCCCTACGGCACGCTGCTGTGCGTGTCCGACAAGCCGCTGCACGGCGAGATCAAGCTGCCGGGCGCGGCGAACCGGTTCTATGAGCGGGCCATCGGCGAGCACATCCGGATCGGGATCGAGACGCTCGAGCGCCTTTCGGAAGATGGCGGCGCCAGCCTGCACAGCCGCAAGCTGCGTGCGTTCGACGAGCCGCCGTTCCGGTGAGCATCGACTGGCCCGTCCTGAAAGCAGCGGCCCTCGCGGCGCAAGGGCGGGCCTATGCACCGTACTCGGACTACAAGGTCGGCGCGGCTTTGCTGACGGCGGACGGTACGATTGTCACCGGCTGCAATGTCGAGAACGCGACCTTCGGGGCGACGTGCTGCGCCGAACGAACCGCGGTGTTCTCGGCGGTCGCGGCGGGGCATCAGTCGTTCCGGGCGATTGCCGTCGTCACGACTGGCGCAGAGCCCGGGACACCCTGCGGCATCTGCCGGCAGGTGCTCGCTGAATTTGGAAGCGATATGGATGTTCTGTGCTTCACGCCGGACGGCGCGGAGCAGGTTTACCGCCTGTCGCAGCTGCTGCCATTTGCGTTCACGTTGACGTAGGCGGTGTGGGCGCGTCCGGATTTTTCCGGTGGCCACGAGGCAGGAAGAGCATGAACTTTGCCAGCGGGCGCTTGAACAGAAGCAGGTAGGCGACGTGCGTGCCGACGAAGAGAAGAAGCAGGTTTGCGGCGAGTTCGTGGATTTCTCCGAGCGGCCCACCTTCGCCTTCCTCCTTGTCTTCGCCTTCGTCGTCGTCTTCGCCACTATAGTATTCGCGCGGCGCGGCTGCTTCCGGGCCGGCATCCGCGGCAAGCTCGGCGCGTGCCGGGGAGAGGCCGATGGAGCGGCCCTGATCCATCGCGATTCCGGTTCCGGTGACCGTCAGCAGGCTGAGGGCTATGCCGAGCATCAGGACGCGGCTGATCGCGGGGTGGGTCAAGGCCCCCTTGAGCTTCAGGCCTTCGAAGTTTGGATAGAAGCGCATCAAGGCCGACCTGACGCGCGCCGCCGAGCGCCCAGAGGAGGCGCAGGACGATGACGGCAGAGACGCCATACCCAAGCCAGGCGTGCGCCGGATCGATTTCTCCGGTCAGGTAAGCCGCGATCGCCAGTATCGCCAGCAAAGCGTGATAGAGCCGCACGCGGTTCAAGATGTTCATGGCGAGGTGTCACTTCCGGGCTGCCGAGGCTATGAACGCCTGAACGCAGGATAGGGTTCCCCATCACCGGGTCGATAGGTAGTTTCCACTTCGGCCACAATGTCGGCCGCGGCGCCGAGCGGGCGAGGCCATTGGTCAAGTTATCGTACAGCGTCTTCTAATTTAGTCTTTGGTCGGACAGATTAGTCCAAGTCGCGTGCGATCCGCAAGCCGCTATCGGTAAAGTCGGAGGCCGGAGGCGCTCTGTTGCGCTGAGCGGAACGTGCATTGGCAGTTGGCGATTGGTAGCTCCCACCGCGAAGGACGCGGTCATTGCTGTCGCAAACATTTCGGGCAGTGCCATCGGCGGGGGCGCCTGAATAGGAACTGTGGTAGCAGTCCGCCGTCCACTCCCAGACATTGCCATGCATGTCGACCAAGCCGAAGGCATTGGCCCGGTATTGGCCGACCGATGCGACGCCTCGGTTGCCGTCATTGCAGAGCGTATTCGCGCCGCTCGGCGCCGCGTCGCCTTCAGCAGCGATGTTTGCAATATCGCAAAGGTCTTTCTCGTCGCCTCCATTGTGGAAGCGGCCCGCTGTGCCCGCGCGCGCGGCATATTCCCATTCGGCTTCGGACAAGAGGCGGTATCGCGCCCCCGTCTGGCCTGACAGAAACGCCGCGTAGGCGACCGCATCCGTCCAGCTCATTACCGCCGGGTATCGTGATTGTGCTGCCGAATATCGCTTCGCATCATAATGAACGATCTTGGGCGCCGGGCATATTCCGGCTTTTCGGCATGCCTCGTATTCACCTTCTGTGACCTCATACTTTGATATTCCGATATTGCGCGGGATGCGGACGGTGCGGACCATGCCCTCGTCAAGGCTGCGGCCCTGTTCGAGCAGCGACGAGCCCATGCTGAATTCGCCGGCGGGGATGACGACCATTTCGGGGCCTTCTGAGCCGTCCTTCAGTTTGTCGCGGAAGACGTCGCCTTTGCGCAGTGTTGCAGGCGGGAGGGCAGTGGTGCGCGCAGCGGTCGCAGCGGAGCTGGCGGGCACCGTGCAACCGGCGAAGCAGACTTCGTTGGAGAGGTCCATGTCCGTGTACGGACGCTGCTTGCGGGCGGTGGATTGCTGGACGCGGCGCTGGGCGGCGGTGAAGGCGGTTTCGGCCGTCTGGCCCGGGCGGGCGAGTTCTTCGGCTAGGATCGGCGCGTAGACGCCTTCTTCGGCGACATCGTCGAGGCGCGTGGAATAGGCGATCAGCATGTCGGGCTCTGCCTCGACGCGGCCGATGCCTTTCTTGTTGCCCTTGAAGCCCGGCAGGGCGGGCACGTTGCGGCAGGCATCGAAGACGAGGAAGATGGCCTGTGCGCCTGTGGCGGCAAAGCCGTCGCGCTGTGAGGCGAGGTCCAGTCCGTACACGGCAAGGTCCGAGGCGGATTTCAGGCGCGCGTCGATGCCGAGGAGGTAGCTGTCGCCGGACTGGGGATGCTGCAATCCGTGGCCGGTATAATAGACGAAGGCGATGGTGTCCGGGCCCGAGGCTTCGAGCGCGGCGCGGAATTCTCCGAGCACGTCCTCGAGGCCGGATTTCGTCAGGTCGCTCTTGCGGGTGATCTTGAAGCCTGTGGATTTCAGGGCCTTGTCGATGTAGTCGGCTTCGAACCTGGCGAGGGCCACGCGGGACAGATCGCCGGTATAGTTCGTCTGGTCGATGATGAGCGCGAGACGCGCCGGCGCCTGCGCCTCGCCTCGCGCTGCGCCCATCAGCAGGCAGAGAAGCAAGACGGAAAGGCGCCAGAGGCTCAAGGCGCCTCTCCGCAGATCTTGCTGTCGATGCAGTATTCGACGAAGCCAAGGGCGAAGGCCGGGGTTTCGGGCGCGCTGGCAGCCGAGGCTGCCGGGGCGGCGTCTTCTTCCTCGCTGCCGACGTCGATGCGGTGGATGCCCTTGGCGTTTGACGACAGGAGCGTCGCGCGCATCAGGGACAGGATGTAGCCGAGGGGGCTCGAGATGGCCTCGGTGACGTCTGACGGCATGTCGACCGGCAGCGTGTTGCCTTCCGGGACGATCATCGCCAGGACGGACTGGCGGCCATAGGGCACGCCGGCCCGGAAGCGAAACTTGAACAGATCCTTCGGAACAACGACCGTCTTGCCGGCTGCGAGGGCAGGCCAACCCTGTTCGAGCGCGTATTCATCCTTGTTCGGATAGAGTTGGCGCAATTCCTTCGTCGCATTGTAGTCGAAGATGATCAGCTTTCCGCGAACGGGCAGCTTGAGCCGGAGATTGATATACTGATCGGGCTCGATCACCGAAACCGGCTGACCTGCCGTATTCAGGATTTCAATGGGAATGTGCGCGAAGGTTTCGGGGAACTGGCCTTCGATCTGCTTGAACAGATCGAGCGCGCCCGTCTGTTCCGGCGGCAGGGTTGCCTGTCTCTGGCCAGTATTGACGCCCGTGGTGGCTGCGATCCAGCCGGCATAGTGAGACACCTTGGTGTAAACGGAGGGAACGTCTTCGACAGCGCATTTGACGCCCCAGCTGACAACCCCGATCTGGTAGGGGCAGCCATTGGTGTTGACCTTGACCAGCGGGCCGCCGCTGTCGCCCTGGCAGGAATCCGTGTCGCGCCGGCCGGCGCAGATCTGGGCAGCGGTCAGGTCAAAGGGATGGGCATAGTCCGGTAGCCTGGACATGATCTTTTCGATCTTCCGGGTGCAGAGTGTATTTGGCGTGGTCGCCAGTGTCGTCTGCATCAGTTCGGCGGAGGACGCGTAGATGCCGGAGCCATCCGCCAAGGTGGCACGGTCATCGGCGGCGCCCGACTGGTTGAATGTCAGGTCTCCGAAGCCCGCGACTTCGGCGATTTCACCCATCAGGGTGAGCGCATCGGTCTGGGAGGACAGCGAGAGGCCGATCTTCGGTCCGGTGTAGTTTCTCGCAAGCTTGATCAGCGCAATGTCGTTGCCGAAAGGCGCGGCGCCTTCGATATAGTCGGGGTGCGAGACGATCTTCTCGATCTTGTAGATTTGCTCAGGCTTCGCCGCGGAAAGGTCGCCGACGCCGATGACCGCGCGCAGGATGCCGCGCTTGCGCAGAACGCCTGAGTCGTTGCGCTCGGAATAGACCGCCGTTTCGTCTTCGATCTCGGTGGTTTCGACGCAATGCGCCGCCGTCAGGAGCCAGCGGCTGGAGATGGCCGTGGCGCCGCAGATGTGAACGCCGGTCTTGTCCTGAAGCTCCACCTGAAGCGAGGTGATCCCCGGCCATTCGGCGGCCTTGGCTGCGAAGCCGCCGACAATCTTGGTGCCATCCGGGGAGGGCGCACGTGGGCAGACCTGGTCGGTTTGCGCGGCGGCGAGCGGTGCGATCATGATCGCGGCGGCGAGGGGCAGGGCCCGGCTCAAAACTTTGAGAAATTGCACCGCGTCCTCCCTTGCCAATGCATTTTCAGAGTGAATTACTGGACTGTAAGCGTCAAGGCGGCGAAGGCCGCGCGGGGCGGTGATGGCGGGGGCGTTGGTGGTCCGGATTTCGCGCAGGCAAATGCTGATGCAGGCCGCGGCGATCGCCGGGTTGGGCCTGCCGCTCAGTGCCGGCGCGCAAGGCTTGTGGTCGCGTCATGCGCCGGACGTGCGCCCGCGTGCAGCGCCGGTGGCGGATGCGGACTCCGTGGACTATGCGCAGTTTCCGGAGACGTTCAGTGACCGCGCGTTCCGGGTGGACGAGGCGGTCTTCGCGCGGATGCTGGAGGCTTCGGCGATCGATCCGGCGCGGCTGGGCGGGCGGGTGCTGTTCGGACTGCGCGGATGCCGGCTGGCGGCGCCGGCGAGCGATGCGGACGGGGCGGCCGCGCCGGTACTGGAACTGGCCGAGGCGGCGGTGGACCATGAGACGTTCGGCTGCGTGCTCGGTGTCTGGGTGCGGGGGGAAGGGTTCTGGGCCTCGCCGGGATCGACGGTGCCGCATGTGGCCTATCTCCATGCCCAGCAGCAGGCCGTGCGGGACGGGCGGATCGACCGGGCCCGGACGGTCTGCAATCAGGCGGGCACGGGGGTGTATACCTACAAGGTCGGCTCGCACCGCAACTGGAGCCGTTCCGTGCAGCCGGGCGCGCTGCGGCAGGCGAGCGTGATGGCGGTGGTGCGCAATCTGGACGATCGCAGTCTGTCCGTGCGGCGGGACGGGGCATGGGCGCTCGAGGGGCCGACGCTTGGCGAGAACATCCATGCGGTCACGCCAGAGGGCGCGGTGCTGTTTGCCGCGGCGGGCTGCCAGGTGGTGCCGGGCGGATATTCGGCGGACCGGGCGGTGCCGGAGGGCAACTGGCGGGCGTTCCGGATGGCGGCCGGGCTCGGCGCCGTGCCGGTGATCTCGCGGGAGATGCAGGAGGGCAATGAATGTGTTCAGACGGCGGAGGATGCCACGCCCTCCTGTGCACCGCCGTTCAACGAGGCGCTCGATGATGCCGCGTCCGGGACGGGCGTGTTCCGGTATGTGCTGGTCAGCGGGCGGGAGCTGAGGCTCGCGGCAGAAGATGCCGGGCGCGCGCGTGACCCGGCTGCGCGGCGGCTGCGGCGATGCTCGAGCGGCGCAGAGGTGGCGCGCCTGCAGGCGCAGATGAACCGGTACGCGGCGCCCGGCGCGGCGCCATTGTCCGAGAGCGGACTATTCGACGCCGAAACACAGGCGAGGCTGATCCTGGGCCACCAGGTGGAGCTGACCGGCGGCGCAGACGGCGTTCTGACGCGGGCCGAAGGCTACCGGCTGGGGCTGAGCGGGATCTTTACCTGACTTCGGCGACGACGCGGAAGCCCATGTTCGAGGCGGGATAGTCCGGCCGGTCGCTGTCGCGGATGGCGATGCGGGCCCATTCTTTGCGGCCGTTCCAGGAGCCACCGCGCACGCCGCGTGCCTTGCAATCCGGCGCCTGACGGGCGGAGCCATCCGTAGGCGCACCTTCATAGCCCGGGATGTAGCAATCCTCGACCCATTCCGACATGTTGCCGAACATGTCATAGAGGCCCCACGGGTTGGGTGTATAGCTGCCGACGGGGGCGGTGGCGGGTTGGCCATCGTCACACTGGATGGCTTCGGCGCGCCATTCGTACTTGGCCTTGCTGGACAGATCGAGAAGGTTGCCGTGAAGACAGGCCTCGATTTCGTCGCCTTCCCAGTAATAGGTCATGCCTGCCCGGCCACCGCGCGCGGCGTATTCCCATTCGGCCTCCGTGGGCAGACGATAGGTGTGGGTGCCTGACATGCGGGTCAGCCACTCGGTGTATTCCCTGGCCTCCTGCCAGGTGATGTTCATGATCGGCCGGTCGCCCTTTCCATAACCCCGGTCGTTGATCGCGCGCTCGGTGCACCCGCCTTCCATCTGGCAGAACTGGTACTGGGCAAAGGTGATTTCCGTGACGCCGATGGCAAAGCGGCCAAGGGTGACCTCATGCAGCGGATAGCCGGGGTCTTCCTTCGGATCATGCGCATACGGGGCGGAGCCCATCTGGAACGTGCCGGCAGGCAGGACCATCATCTTCGGGCAATCGTCACAGTCCTGGAACGTGTCGAAATCATTGACGGCGGCGACCGCTTCTTCGGCCGCCATTTCTGCGACGGTACGGGCGGCAACCGGCGCGCCGACAGGCTGGGGACCAGCGCAGGAGAGCGCGAAGAGTTTCTGCACGCGGTCCACGAACTGGCCGCCGGGATAGGCAGCCAGATAGGTCTGGTAGCCGGTGCAGGGATCGCGGCCCTTGGCGCCCCTGGTGACCTGCACGAAAAGGGCCGTGTCCGGATCAAGCGCCGGAGCGGCGGAACCGGTCTTGCAGTTGCCGGAGAAGCAGAAATGCATCGACACGTCCGATGTGATCATCGGGCGTTGAGGGTGCGGCACGGACGCGGCGAGAAGCTGCACTTCCTCGCGGGCGGCATCGAAGGCGGGGTAAAGCGGCAGATCGGGGTCCTGCAGCTTGGGCAGAAGCGTGCGGGTGAACACCGAATAGGGCGAGGAGTCCCGATTGCTGAGGCGGTCGAGCGCTTTCTGGTTCGGTCCGGCGGAATTGATGATGATCATGCCGTCAATGGCGTCCACGCGGACGAGGCCCTTGTCGAAGCCCGCCATCGTGCCGGCATCGAAAGGGTTGTCGCGGCAGGCATCGAAGATGGCGATGACGAGTGACGGATTGCGCTTCTGGATTTCCTTCAGGATTTCCTCTGTGACAGGCACCGTCTTCTTCATCAGCAGGGATTCCGCCGCCTGCTTCGGGGCATCGGCAAAGGCGAGGTAGTTTTCCGTGCCGTTTGACCAGCCATGTCCGGAGAACACAAACACGACCTGATCGCCCGGCGCGATGGAGTCCAGAAAGGTGACGAAGGCGGTTTCGAACGCGTCAGTGGTCGGATCGCCGGGTACGCGGGTGACGTCGAAGCCGAGTTTCTCGCCGAACGCGGAGGCGTAGCCATCGGCGTCCGCCTGTGTGCGGGTCAGGTCGGTAAGTTCGGCATAGTCCTGCACACCCACGATGAAGGCGCGGCGTTCGAAGGCCTCGGCGGCGGGGGCCAGAAGGGTGGTTGCCGAGAGGAAGATGGCGAGGGCCAGGAGGCGGAACAGGGGCATGTCGATCTGCTTTTATGTAGCTTGAGCCGGGTGTCAGGGATTGGCGGACTGCCGAAGCACGGTGATTTCGACGCGGCGGTTCAGGGGTTCGCGCCCCTCGGCATTGACCGCGAGCTTCGTGGCACCAAAGGCTTCGGTGAATATTCGGCTGGCATCGGCGCCTTGCGAGACCAGGTAATCGCGGACGTTGGCCGCGCGGCGTTCCGAAACCGCCAGCGAATAGGCGGGCGAGACGGGGACGTCTTCGATGACATATGCGGAGGCATCGTGACCCGAAATGGTGACCGTCTCGATGCGGCAGGCCGGGTCGGGACGAGCGAGCGCTTCGAGCACGTCCACCGAGGCGGCGTTCAGGTTTGACCGGTCGAATTCAAAATAGACGACGGCCTGCAACGTTGGGCAGGCCGCGTCCGCCGTGACGGGGGTAACTTCACTGGCAGGATCACTGGTGCAGGCGGGCTGACGCGCTTCAAGGGCGGCGCGGCCGGCGAACTTTCCCTGCGGATAGCGGACAAGGTAGCGGGCATATCCTGCACAGGCGGCGACGGTTTCGTTGGCGGCGGAGATCTGCAGCCAGAACGTATCCTCCTCGTCGAAGACCGAGACACAGTCGCGCGAGAAGCAATAGTCCAGCGGGAGTTCGGAATACACGGCGGGACGCTGTTCATGGGGCACAGCCGACGCGACCGATTGCACACTCTTGCGGGTGTCCTCGAGGATGCGGGCGAGCGGTTTGCGGCCATCCTTCAGGCGCGGCAGGAGTTCGCGGGAGAACAGGGAGAGCTGTTCGCCTTCCTCGCCGGGCAGGCGGGCGAGCGCCTCCTGGCCCTGGCCTGCGGCGAAGGCAATCAGCGTGCCTTCGCGTTCCGGGACGCGGACGAGGCCCTTTGTGAGGCTCTTCGTGACGCCGGAGAACGGGTTGTTCCGGCAGGCATCAATGATGAGAACGAGCGCGCCCGGCCGGCTCTCGGCGATCAGGTCGAGAATCTCCTTGGTGAGATTGAGCGTCGTCAGTTTCAGCGTCGCCTGCGGCGCACTTTTCCGGGCATCGCCGAAGGCGAGGTAGTTTTCGAAGCCATCCGACCAGCCGTGGCCGGAAAAGAAGAAGACGACATCGTCGCCGGGTTCGATCGATTCAATGAAGGCGCCAAAGGCGAGCTTGAAATCCAGCAGCGTCGTGCCCGGATCGACGGTGACGTGATCAAAGCCGAGGTCGTTGCGGAGTACGGCGGCGAGCGCGCGGGCATCGCGGGCGGTGGTATCGAGCGGGGGCAGCTCGCTGTACGCCTCGACGCCCACGACAAACGCGCGGCGGTCGCGCGCTTCGGCGGCGAAGGCCGGCAACAAATACGCAATCAGGATTATCAGGATGCGTTGCATCGCATCTCCTCCCACACAAATACTGTTTCAGAATGCGGGCGGGGAATCAATCGCAGCCGTCTGACGCCGGATGCGGACGGGCGCGCTTGCCGCGATCAAGGGGTTGAGGCAGTCTGACGGCTCCGAAACTGGTCCTGACATGCGGCTTGCGTTGAGGACCTACAGACCTTGGGAGGGGTTCATGAAGCGGCGGGATTTCCTGATGATGTCGGCGGCGGCGGCGGGGTTGACCGCGTGCGGGCAGGCGGGTGTGGACGACGCGCCGGTTGAGGCCGCGCCCGAGGTGGCGGCGGCCCCGCCGGTCGATCCCGATGCGCTGACGGCGGAGGAGCTGGAAGAGACAGCGCTGCTGGAAATCGAAGAGCTTGCCGCGCTGGGCTCGGTAGAGACTGTGCTTGAAGAAGGTACAAAATTCAAAAGAAGCGCCTCCACCACAACTGGGAAACTTCATCGATCCATATTTACGCCCAACACAATGGAGCCGGTGTTCCCAATTCCGCCGCTGACGCCGGAATTGCGGGCAGCGTTTGCAGCACGCAAATACTGGGCGCTGCCGCCGGGCGAGCAGCCGCTGCCGGTGTGGCCCGCGCTGAACAAGGCTCCGGATTACGTTCACCTTGCGGGTTACGCTCTGGCAGCGCCGGAGTTTACTCTGACGCATGTGCTTCTGAAGAAGCTGGCAATTCGCAATGCGTTTGAGATCAATGCGGCGGATCCGGTGGTGGTGTTCGGGTTGCGCGGATGCCGGATGGTGGCGGGCGGCGAAGAAGCAGGCTGGGCGGCGGAACATGCCGTGGTCGTGGAGACGCCGACGCACCTGGCGCCGAAATGCCTTGTCGGGTTGTGGCGTCCGGCGAATGGGCAGATTGCGCTGTTCCGCTCCTCCACGGTGCCCGCAGCGCATAACATGTATGCAGGCCTCGCCGTGCAGGGCAACGGGACGAGCCTGTTGCCCACGGGCCTCTACCGATATGTGCGCGGCGACCATAAGGCCAAGTATCCGAAGAGCATCCAGCGCGGCGCTCTGCGGATCAATCATGATGCGTATGCGGTGCTTCGGACGGCGGCGGAGCTGACCTATGATCCGTACCTGCCGACAACGGCCTGGACGCGCGGGGCGGCGCACAATATTCACGCGGCGGGGCTGTCGGACATCTTCGACTCGGCCGGGTGCCAGGTGGTGCACGGGACTTACATCAGGCCGGAGCGGCTGAAGACCAAGGGCGCGTGGGACACGTTCCGCCGGTTTGCGGGCACGGTGGACGACACGGGCGCGGCGCCGCCGGCGACGGCGCAGACGAACTACCAGTACATGCTGCTGACGGGTCTTGAGGCGGCGCTGGCCTGGCATGGCGGGGCGGATTTCGAGGCGGGGTACAGCCCGCTGCGGTTTGGCAGCTCGGGCCAGCGCGTGGCGGACCTGCAGGCGCAGCTGATCACCAATCATGGCAGCGCGGTGAAGGGGTTGGCGGCGAACGGCACGTTCGACATGCGCACCTCGTTCGGCGTGCTGCTGGAGAACAAGTTCCTGGTGAACGAGTACACGACGCCGGTGTTCGTGGCGCAGCCGGTGTGACGGGGGTTGCCGCTGCGTGACACCGGATTGTCACTGGACGGAGGCCGAGGTGCGATTTAGGTCCGGGGGATGACACAGACACGCCCGCGCCTGCTCGCCTTCGAGACCATCCGCAACTTCCGGGATTTCGGGGGGTATGAGAGCCGGTTTGGCGGCACGCTGCGGATGGGGCGGCTGTACCGGTCCGGCCACCATGCCGAGGCGAGCGAAGAAGAGATCGCAAAGATGGACGCGCTCGGCATCCATGTGCAGGCGGACCTGCGCCGGCCGGACGAGCGCGAGAAGCAGAAGAGCCGGTTCGCGCCGCCCGTGGTGATCACGCATGATGGCGGGCGCGAGAGCGAGGCGCCGCACATGCGGTTCCTGACGCAGGTGAGCGTCGATGCGGACGCGGCCGATTCCTGGATGGGCGAGTATTACGAGAAGGCGCCGTTCAAGGCGCATCATCAGGCGCTGTTCCGGGACTGGTTCGTAAAGCTCGCCGAGGCGCCTGGCGAGGCGGCGGGGCTTGTGAACTGCGCGGCGGGCAAGGACCGCACGGGCATCCTGTGTGCGCTGACGCATCATGTGCTGGGGGTCAGCGATGCGGACATTCGCACGGACTATGAGCTGACGAATGAAGCGGTCGGCGTGAACCAGCGGCTGCCGGAAGCGGCGGCTTATTTCAACCAGATGATCGGCAAGTCGTACCCGGATGAAGTGTACCGGCCCTTCATGGGTGTTCACCTGAAGTATTTCGACCGGGCCTTCGGCGCGATCAACGCGAGAGCGGGATCGGTGGACACGTACCTGGTGGACGTGCTGGGCGTGGACGAGCGCCTGCAGGCGGAGTTGCGGGCGAAGCTGATCGAGGGGTAGGCGGAGCTTTATCTCGCTCCAACTCGTTTCGGTGCCGATCTAGAAAGGCCCTCACCTCCCACCGCCTTCGGCGGCGGGTCCCTCCTCTCCCATTTCATGGGAGAGGGGTTAGAGGGTCAGCCCGTGCGGAAGGATTTGCGGCCGAAATAGGGGTTGGGCGCTGCCGGGGGGGAGGGCGGGGTGTCGCCGTCGCCGGGGGTTTCGGCCTCGGCGGTTTCCGGTTCGGCCAAGGCTTCAGGCTCGGCCGTGATGTGATCCGTGACCGGATCAATGGCGGCCGGTTCCGGGATGGCCGGAACGAGCAGGATCAGGATATGGGCGATCGCGGCGCGGGCGGTGGAGACTTCGAGATCCGGCACGGCCTTGTCGAGGCGGCGGGCGAGTTGCCTGGCCTGATGGTGCGACAGGGTTTTCAGCTGTGTGTCGAAGATCGGCGCGCCGACGGCGCTGCGCAGGGCGACCAGGCTCTCGGCGGTCTGGCCGGCGGAGGTGAGCAGTTTCTTGACGATCAGGCTGGCTGCGGCCGCCCAGTCCTTGTCCGCGATGGCGGGGAACGTGCCTTGCGCTTCGATGAGGGCCTGAACCGCGTTCAGACCGGGTGAACCGCCCGCAAAACTCATGCGAGTTTCTCCCGCACTTCACCGAGCAATTGCTCGACAATGTTGAGGGCTTCGCCGGGCCATTTGGCCTGGAGGGTGGGTTCCGGGCCAAGCTCGATCGGGTTGGTGGCGAAGCCCGTCTTCAACGGAATGACGGTCTTGAACATCGCGAACTCGGTTTCCTTGGCGCTGGAGGCGTCGCGCATGGCGCCGAGGACGACCTGCTGGTGGGCGGTCGCGTCATAGCGGGTGGCGAGCACGACCGGGAGGGTGGCGATGTCCCGGCCCCGGAGGTTCTTCATGATGTCGCCGGTGAAGAGGTCGAGACCCAGCGTGGACATGAAGTCCGGGATGGTGGGCACGATGATCAGGTGGCTGGCGGCGAGGACGGTTTCAGTCATCACCGAGATGCCGGGCGGGCAGTCGAACAGGATCACATCATACTGCGCCTTCAGCAGGTTCAGGTCATCGCGCAATCGTTTGCCAACCTGGTTCTGGAGGGCCTCCATCGAGTAGCCCTTCTTCGTCAGGTCGAAGATCAGCTCGCGCTCCGTTTTCCGCAGGCGCGGCGAGGACGGGATCAGGTCCAGCGCGAGCGGCTTGCCCTTGAAGGTGACGTCGCTCGCATTGGTGACGATGAATTCCGAGAGGCGGCGCTGCTCGCCGCCGGAGAAGTTCTCCAGCAGCCAGTCGGAGATGGTGGCGTAATCGTTGATGGCCCGGAACAGGTGTTCATCGCCGGCATGGCCGAAAACGAGCAGCGACGCGTTCGCCTGGGTGTCGAGGTCGATCAGGAGGGTGCGCATGCCGGAGGCCGCGAAGGCTTCGGACAGGCTGACACATGTAGTGGTTTTGCCCACTCCGCCTTTGGAGTTGGCAATTGAAATGACGCGGGCCGACATGGAGTTTCTCTCTTTCGGTCTTGACCGTTCTTGCTCCCGGGTGATGGCAGATTTGGGCGCACAAGAAAACACTTATGCCTACGAAATCTCGCGGACGGCGAAGAAAAAATCGTCGTTGATTCAAAGCATCGTAAAATAATTGCCGGAATCGGGGGCGTTCCAATCCGGCAGGGTCCCCGGCGGGGTTAGCTTCACGGCCATCGAGACAGCCGGAGCGAGCGGGACCTGAAATGAACTGGACATGGCCTTTCAAGAGCCGGCCGAAGGAGGCGAAAACCGCCTGGCCGGTGGCGCTGCTGAGTGAGCCGCGGACCGCCCATTGGGGCGCGCGGGATGCGCAGGCGCTGATCCGGGACGGATACCTGCGCAATGCGGTGGCATACCGCTGTGTACGGATGGTGGCCGAGGCGGCCGCGTCGATCCCGCTGAAG
>JAIXRO010000202.1 GCA_027485145.1 Hyphomonadaceae bacterium
GACCACTCGGCCACCTCTCCAGCGCGGAAAAGAGGGGTCTATTGAAAGCCCCTCCCCTCCGCAAGTCCCGGAAGCCGATGAAATTCGGGAACCGGCTTCAACCGGATATTGACGTTAAGGCAGTATTCCGGACGTGAGATCTTCCTCTAGGCCGGTTCCTTATCTCCAGATGTCAACGACTGCACAATTCCTTCCCCTCGACCCGAGCCGGCCCACAACCGCTTTGCGCGTGACTTCGCCGCGCAGGCGGACAGGCCAGCACCGGTCAAAAATCGCGTCCACGGTCCTTCCGGCGGTGGCCCGCTGGGCCGCAATCGCGACGACGGCAGCCTGCGCGATCCTTGCCTTGCCCGCCGGAGCCGCCACGCCCCTGCTCGCCGCACTTCCCTTCCTCGCCGTGCCGCTTGCGGTCGCGGCCGCATTCCGCCTCTCCCGCGCCTTCGATTTCGCGATCGGGCATCAAGCAATCGGGCGCAGTCTTCCCGCTGCCATCGGCCTGGTGGCAATGCTCGGACTGGTTTGGGCGGCCAGTTCATTGCTTCTCCCGGGTGCTCTTCCCGCCACGATGCTCCCAGCCCTGATTGCCGCGCTCGGTTCCGGCCTGCTGATCCAGGTCTCCGCGGCCGCCACCTACGATCTCCTGCGCCGGCGCGGTGTCTTCAACGAGACCGCCATCATTGTTGGCGCCACCGACAAGGCCCGGCGTCTGATTGCCGGTAACGCAACCTCCCGCGAACTCGATATCCTCGGCGTCTTCGATGACCGGCTCAGCCGCGCCCCGACCGATATTGACGGCGTCCCGGTGCTCGGACGCATCGACGACTTGCTGAATTGGGATCAGCTGCCGCACGTGGACCGCATCATCGTCAGCGTGACCACCGATGCCCGTGAGCGTGTGCGCGGCCTGATCGACCGTCTGCGCTTCCTGCCGCAGCGCGTCGTCCTGCTGCTCGATCTCGACGGCTTCGGCGGCGACAACCAGACGCTCGCGCAAATCGCGCGCTCCCCGGCGGCCTATGTTTGCGGCGCGCCCGAAGATATCCGCCGCGCCGTGCTCAAGCGCGGCTCCGACATTTTCTTCGCCATTCTGCTGCTTCTGCACTTCGCGCCGCTGCTGTTGCTGGTGGCAATCGCCATCCGTCTGGATAGCCCCGGTCCGATCCTGTTCCGTCAGCGCCGGCATGGCTTCAACAACCGCATCATCCGTGTCTGGAAGTTCCGCTCCATGCGCGAAGACAAATCGGCCGAGCACGAGATGACGACGCAGGCCGTCGAGAACGATGCACGCATCACCCGCATCGGGCGCTTCATCCGGGCAACTTCGCTGGACGAACTCCCGCAGCTATTCAACGTCCTGAAAGGCGAAATGTCGATCGTCGGCCCGCGCCCGCACGCGCTCGGCATGACTGCCGAAGCCACACAGGTCTATTCCATCGTCGCGGACTACGCCCACCGGCACCGCGTCAAGCCCGGCATCACGGGCTGGGCCCAGATCAATGGCTCGCGCGGACCGGTGCATTCCAAGGAAGAAGTCCGCGATCGCATCAGGCTCGACCTCGAGTATGTCAACCGCAGCTCGTTCTGGCTCGACCTGTACATCATGATCATGACCGCACCTTGTCTGCTTGGCGACCGCAGCCGGGCGCGCTAGGACGCAAACATGATCCCGCAGGACGCGCCAACCGATGCCAAGCTGGCAATCTGCATCCCGTCCTACCGGGATGACGCGAGCGCGTTGATCCGCAGGCTGGCGACACTTCCCGAAGCCTCAAACTGCGCGCTGCTGCTCTACGATGATGGCTCAGCCGACCCTCAACTGGTCCAACGGCATACCGAGGCACTGGAAGTCTATCCCGGCCCCAGCCTGATGCATGTGGCGATCCGCAACCAGGGTCGCAGTTTCGCACGCAACTGGCTTGTGACCCATGCCCCGGTCAGCTGGCTGCTGATGATCGATGCCGACATGCTGCCCGATCAACCGGATTTCCTGCAGCGCTACCTGGCGGCAATTGCGGATACCGCCGAGCCGGCGCTGATTGCGGGCGGCTTCTCCCTCAAGCAAGTGACACCCGAGCACAACAACCAGCTTCATTATGCGCAGGCTCAGGCATCTGACTGTGTG
Source organism: Hyphomonadaceae bacterium (assembly GCA_027485145.1). Taxonomy (GTDB): domain Bacteria; phylum Pseudomonadota; class Alphaproteobacteria; order Caulobacterales; family Hyphomonadaceae; genus Hyphomonas. The sequence continues at coordinate 2,123 of JAIXRO010000202.1, forward strand.
GATGCCAGGACTCGCCGCACCGATCCGGGGCGCTACGTGTTCAGCTCCAACATCCTTGTTCACAGGGATGTGCTGACCGCCGTTCCCTTTGACGAAGGCTTTACCGGCTGGGGCTGGGAAGATGTGGACTGGGGCCTGCGCGTCGCCGGCGTCTATCCGATCAGGCATATCGACAACACAGCCACCCACCTCGGTCTCGAACCGGATACCAAGCTCTTGGGAAAGTTCGGAACGTCTGGCCCCAATTTCGCCCGGCTCGTCAGCCGTCACCCGGCAGCAGCCGAACGCATGCCGTTGCTGAAAGCCGCTCGCAAGGCGAAAGGCGTTCCGCTTCTGGCGCCGGCCTCCCGGTCCATAGCCGCGGCGGAGTTTCTGCCGATCCGGATGCGCCTCCTTGCACTCAAGATTTACCGCGCCGCATGTTACGCGCCTTACATCGAGCCCGCGCGATGAGCGTCATTCTCGGCGCCGCCCCAGCCGGGAATGAGGAGAATGTTGCGTGACCCCGGACGTGACGGTTGTGGTCCCGACATTCAGGCGTCCCGCCGGTCTCGCGCTCGCGCTGGAGAGCGTTGCGGCGCAAACCGGATGCCCGCCATTTGAGCTGCTCGTCGTTGACAACGATCCCGGCGCCGGCGCGAAGCCGGTCGTTGAAGCGTTCACGGCGCGGCTGCCGCCCCACATCACACTGACTTATCTGCATGAACCGAAGGCCGGGGTGGCGAACGCCCGCAACGCCGCGGCGGACAAGGTTCGCACGCGCTACATCGCGTTTCTGGACGACGACCAGACCGCAGACCCCGACTGGCTGCAATCCATGCTCTCCTGTGCGGCGCGCTATCCGGCCGCCGTCACGTTTGGTCCTGTCCGCGCCGCCCTGCCGGAAAGCGCCCGCGAACATACGGCTTATCTCAGTGCATTCTTCAGCCGGCCCGAACTCGGCCAGACCGGCTATGCAGAGACGTCTTACGGCTGCGGCAATTCCTTCATCGACATGACGCTGATACCGCCCGAGCGGCCTGTGTTTGATGCTCGCATGAATGAAACCGGGGGCGAGGACGACCTGCTGTTCGGCCGTGTCCGCAAGTCTGGCGGACGCTTCGCCTGGTGCGCCGAAGCGGTTGTGCTGGAACACGTCCCGCCTTCCCGCGCGCAGCTCGGTTACACGCTCCGCCGCGCGCTCGGATACGGTCAGGGCCCGATCACGATGGCCCGCCAGGAAAATCCCGTGAACTGGTTCAAGGTGGCGTTCTGGATGCTCGTCGGCGTTTACAAGCTGATCACGCACGGTCTGCTCTATGCGGCCGGATGGATCACCCGCCGCCCGAACCGCGCCTGGCATCTTGACCGCGCAGTGCGCGGGCTCGGCAAACTCGTGTGGTGGGTCCGGTTTCGCTTTTACGGCGCTGCGCAGCTCTAGTTCGGCTTCTCGAACCGGGCAGCAATCAGGGCGTCGTCCTGGATGCGGTTCATCACGACACCGATCACTTGGCCGCCATGCAGCTCGACATCCTGTTTCAGCGCCGCAACATCCGCCGCGGATGTCTCATCGGCCTTGACCACGAGCACGACACCATCAGCCTGCGAAACAAAGGCCAGCCCAGCGCGCGTGCGGTCCGTCGCAGGTGAGTCGATCACGATCCAGTCGGCGGCCGCGCGCAACGCCGTCCACCAGCCGGGCGCCGTACGCAGCTGCACCTTCTGGCCCTGCGTGAGCCGGTCGTTCCGGAAATGCGTGACAAGCAGGCGCATCCCTTCGATCTGATGTGCGTTCAGCAGCTTGCCGTAAGCTGCCTCCGTCTCGTGGCCGGTCACCGAATAGATCTGCTCCGCCCCGAGCGATGCATCCAGCGCATGTCCCGGGCGCGCAACATCCTTGATCGTGCCGTGCGCAAACGCCGTATACTGAGGGTTCTTCCGCACATCCAGATCAACCAGCCATGTCGTCTTGGTCGACCGGCTCGCCGCAATCAGCGCGAAGGAAGCGGCGATACTGCTCGTGCCCTCCCCGGAATGAGCGGAGATGAACAGGATCACCCGGCCACCCCTCGTGGACGTCAGCCGCGAAGCCGTCCGCCACAGGTCTGCAACGTCTTTTCTGAGGTCACGCATAATGAACTACACTCAGTACTTCTGGATCGTGGCAAGGACAGGTAGGCCAAGGGTGCGCTCGACGGAGCCCGCTGTCGCAAAGCCGGCCTGCGTAAACGTGCGCATCAACCCGGCCACAAGCGCCGTGAAGCCGGCAAACAGCAGCGCCAGGATCGCCGCCGGAAACTTCAGGCTCGATCCCTTCACCGGCACCGTCGCGGGCTCGAGCAACCGGATATTGTTGACACTGCGCTGTGTGAGTTCAGTGCGCGCACTCTCTTCGACTTCGCGATCGGCAAATGCCCGAACGGCGCGCTCGGCCACTTCACGGCTACGCTGCATTTCCTGCAGATTGGGCTCGAGCTCCACGATACGCCGTTGACGGACTTCAAAGGCTGCGATCTGGGATTTGAGTTCCGCCTCCTGGCTCTTCAGCGCCTGAACCTCCGAACGCAAAGTGGCGATCGCGGCCTCGACCTGCTGGTATAGCGGATTGGGCCCGCGCCGCACGATACCGCCCGGCCCCTCCCGCGAAGCGAGAAACGCCTCCGACTGGGCGATGCGTTTGTCGAGCTCCTCGATCACTCGCGAGTCTTCGCGGTACCGCGACAACTTCTCTTCACGCTCAAGTTTGAGCGCAATCAGGGTTTGCTGACTGGAATCGTCCACATAGAGGTCCTGCTCCGGCGTGATCGTCTCCAGCTGCCGGCGATAGTTCGAGAGCTGAGCTTCGGACTGGCGCAACTTCGACTGCGTATTCAGCAGCTCACTGCTGGCAGCCTGATACAGCTGCCGGAGCGTGTCGCTCTCGGCCGCAAGATTGGTCAGGTTATTCTCGAGCAGATAGGTACGGATCGCTTCATCCTGGGCCGCAAGGTCCCGCTCGAAGCGCTCACGCTGCTCACGGAAGCTGTCGGTCCGGTTGTCCGTGAACACATCGGCGCGGTACTTCAGGTAGGCGTCAACGATGGCGTTGAGCATCTCTGCAGAGATCGCCGCATCCTTGTGCTCGAACTGGGCAACGATGACGAGATTCTTCGGTGCGCCGCCGGCCTTGAGACTTTCGGCGACAGCGGCAATACCCAACCGTTCGCACATCGCCGGCTTGCAGCTGCGCGCAAGGGCCGGATAGGCCTTCTTCAGCGTTACCTTCTCCAGCGCCGCTTTGGCGACAACGGGGCTCGTCAGCAGCGAAATCTCGGATTGAACCAGGGCTTCGATCTCAGGAGACACCAGACCGGCAGAGCCCTCCTGCCCGACAGACGGGCGATACACATACTCGTCGCCCAGCGACACCAGCAGGCGGGACGTCGACGTGAAAGTCCTCGGCAGCAGCATCGCGAGCGCCAGTCCGATCACGAAGATCGGCACGAACACGGCGATCATCAGCCAGCGTGCGCGCCAGAAATGCACGGCCAGATCCAGCGGGCTGAGATGGGGGCGCACGAGTCCGGTGCGCCGGCCTGCCGGAGGTGCCGCACCGTTCGTATCGTCATCCGCCTGCGGCATATCGGGTCCTGACATGATTGAATTCCAGATTACAGATTCGCACTACCCATTTGATATTTCCTTAATCATTAACGCCGATCTCTCAGCTCAGCAAAAATTGCATTCGCACAAATGCAGGAAAGCCTTGGCCCATGCGCGCCCGCCTCCAGATCGTACTCGCAACATCTGTATTGGCGCTTGGCCTGAACGGGTGCGCCTCGGCGCCTGCGGATGGCGAAACGGCCCTGCAGCCCGGTCTCTGGTCTGGCCCCGAGACGCCCGCCGCGGCGTATCTGCTCGCGCCCGGCGACAAGATCGAAGTCATCGTTCATACGGCGCCGGAACTGTCCCGGCAGCTTATCGTTGCGCCCGATGGGCGCGTCCGCATGCCTCTGGCCGAGCCGGTCATGGCGATGGCCCGCACGCCCGATGAACTCGCTGCAGACCTCCGAACGGCGCTGTCCGGCGAACTTCTCGATCCGGATCTCGACATCGTCGCCACCGAATTTGCCTCCCAGAAGGTGTTTGTCGGCGGCGAAGTGCGCGAGCCCGGCATGTTCGACCTGCCCGGCGAGATCGATCCGCTTCAGGCCATCCTGATGGCGGGCGGCATGACCCGCGACGCCGCGTCGACGGACGTCATCCTCATCCGGCGCCTGCCCGGCGGCAAAGTCAGCTCCGCGCTGATCGATGTCCGCGCCGGCCTGCGCGACCCGTCGCTTGCCACATGGGCGCCGCTGCGCCGGTTTGACGTGATCTATGTGCCGCGCACCCGGATTTCGCAGCAGAACCAGTTTGTCGAGCAGTTCATCCGCAACGGCCTGCCCGTCCAGTTCTCGATCTTCTACGACGTCGGCGGCAACAATCGCTGAACTTGTCCGGCTTTAACTAGCCCCTATCTGTCGGCGCGAGCTTCTGGCAGATTGTTCTCATGACCCAATACTTCGAACCAATCCCGTATCCGCTATGGCATTCGGACCCCGCTGCCTTTGCGGCGGCTCTTGGCCGTTCCTTCCGCGAAACCGGCTTTGCCGTCATCACGTACCATCCGGTCGCGCAGAGCGTCATCGACGACAATCTCGCTGCGACGAAAGCCTTTTTCGCGCTGCCGGCCGAAGCAAAGGAAAAGTACCACGACGCACCCGGCGGCCGTCAGCGCGGTTACACACCGTTCGGCACCGAGAATGCCAAGGGCAAGGCCCAGGCCGACCTCAAGGAATTCTGGCACACCGGACGCGCTCTGCCGCCTCAGTCGCCCTACCGCGCGTCGATGAAGGACACGCCGGCCGTCGCCGAAGTGCCGGACTTCGACCGGGCCACGCGCGCCCTTTACGAAGCGCTGGACACCTTCGGCGCCGACCTGCTGAAGGCCGTCGCCCTGCACCTGGATCTCGATGACGCCTGGTTTGCGGACAAGGTGAACTTCGGCAATTCGATCCTCCGCCTGCTGCATTATCCGCCGCAGATGGATCCGCCGCCGGAAGGCTCCGTCCGCGCCGGCGCCCACGAGGACATCAACGTCATCACGCTCCTCCTCGGCGCCGAGGAAGCCGGCCTCGAAGTCATGCACCGGTCCGGAAAATGGCTGGCGGTGAACCCGCCGCCCGGAGCGCTCGTGATCAATTGTGGTGACATGCTCCAACGCTACACGGCAGGCATCCTTCCATCGACAACGCACCGCGTGGTCAATCCGTCCCCGGAGCGTTCGAAGTTCCCGCGTTACTCGACGCCGTTCTTCCTGCACTTCAACCAGGATTTCCGCATCGAAGCCCTCCCCGGCTGCCTTGCCGAAGGCGGCAAGGCCGAGCCGCCCATCACCGCGCATGAGTTCCTGATGGAACGCCTCCGCGAGATCGGCCTCGTAAAGGCATGAACGCGGACGGGTGGGCCTGAAAGTCCGGCGCTTTTTCGAATTGTATCCCAGCCGTCGCCATGTTCCGCTGGAATGTGTTGCCGCGTGTGCGCACAGCTGGGATCCGGGAGTGGATCGTCGCAAGGCAGCCTATCCAGTCATGCCATCGGTCGCTCAGAAACCGGCTGGTTCGCTGACGCGGTCACCTTGGTTTCCCGAAACGGACGAGCCGGCGGCATGAACCGCAGCCCGTGCTGTCAGGGCCATGATGGCAAGCGTTGAGTTCTGAACACCGACACGCGGGAAACAGGCCCCATCCGTGACGTACAGTCCCTTGGCATCCCAGCACTCGTTGTTCGGATCGACCACGGACGTCGCCGGATCACTACCCATGCGCGCCGTACCGGTTTCGTGGACGGCCGTGCCCGGCGGTGCAAGCTTGGCGCTGCACTCGACATTCCTCAGCCCGAGATCGCTGCAAATCTGCCGGACGATTTCGATCTGCTTCTCAGCGAGTGCATGTTGCGCGTCACTGAAACGAAACCGGATATGCGGCATTGGCATGCCGAACGCATCGACGCGTGAAGGATGAAGCGTCACGCGGTTGTTTTCGTCGGGCAGGATTTCTGCGAACGACAGGATATCCACCCGCAGCTCCGAGGGTGATTTTGGGTGGAGGTGTATCTGCAGCCAGGACGCCGCCTCGGGAATGCCCGCGGACGAAACGTAGATGCTGCGGCCGGGCTCATCCTTCTGCTTGGATATCCCGGGCAGGGTCGTCGAAAAGCCGCCGCCGCTGATCTTTGCATGGTCCATGAGGTATCGGCCGAGCGCCGGCGAATGCATGCCCACAGCTTCGGCGCCCGGCCGGCCGGCCGACATCATCAAGATGCGCGTAGATTCAATCGCCGATGCACAGAGGAACACGATGGGCGCTGACGCAGACCTCACCTGCTGCGTCTCGCAATCGTACCATTCGACGCCTTCGGCCCGGCCTGACTTGCCAACCCTCACCCGCCGGACGACCGCCCCTGCCCGGCAAGTCAGTTGGCCTGCCGCATCGGCCATGTCCAACCAAGCCGCAGGCGCAGCGTGCGATCCAAGGACCGGTGTCGCTTGCGGTCTGCGCATACGCAACACGCGCATGATTTCTTGTTCGGTGGCCGTCGCCTCGAGGATTTCTGTCAGCTCCACAGGCACGTCGCCGGGACTGCCGCGCAGCCGCAGGGCGCGCTCGACCCAAAGGTATGACGCTTCAAGATCACTCGCGGTGATCGGCCAAGCCGGCAGGCTGTCGCCTTGCTGGCCAGCGTTCGTGTCTATCAGGCGATAGTACTGGCGTCCGTGCCCCGGCACCATCAGCCGTCCGCCCGGCTGGCGCGACCGGAACCAGTGAAAGTCGTGACCGGGATCGGTCGAATAGGGACAATCTACATCATCGACGAGCGACTCGGGCGCCAGCGCCCAGGCGTATAACTTCGATTGCACTGGTTGGCGGATGCGTCCTGCGAGCCGGACGAACTTTTCACCGGCCCTCAAAATCGGCGTCGGAAGGTGACGTTCGACACCGTTGTCGAGCAACACTTTCACGGCCTTGGAAACGGCTTTTGTATATGGACGGCGGGAAGACACCGGCAATTCGCCGGCTTCGAGCACGAGAACCCTGAGGCCCTGTTCGCACAGCTTGGCGGCAGCCACACCGCCTGCCGCACCGGAGCCAACCACAATGGCGTCAAAAACCTGGTTGTTGCCGGGATCGTGCCGCAACCAATAACTCTTCACGTCAGCCCGATTTTCTGCCGAGTAGCTCACACCATTTCCCCACCTAGAAAAAAATGATATATGTCAGCATCGACTTTATCAAGTGACGACAGGGTCGCTCAGCAGGTATTCACACAAATATTTTAAGTAACTAAGTAGATGTACTGCGCGTTTTACTGAAACTACGCTTTGCGACTTCGGCTCAAGAAATAGCTTCAGTTTCCGCATGCCTCGGGGCAGCTGCGCGTAAACCGGGCAGCTCAACACACGTAAATCACCTTCAGCCTGCCTCGCCTCTAGCGAAAAAAGTTGATGAGATCGCCCATTGTCGCGAACTGGACATCTGGCTTGGCCGCCTCGAGCGCCGGCTTCATGCCGAAGCCCCAAGCGACGGCAGCCGCCTTCAACCCGACATCTCGCGCCGCCTCGATATCACGGATCTCGTCGCCCACGCTCAGCGCTCGCTCCGGCGTCACATTCAGCTCGCGCAAAACGGCGCGAAAATGCTTGGCCTTGCCGAACATGCTCGCTCCGCAGCTCCACGCAGACACCTTGGCACTCAACTCCGGGCCAAGCGCCCGGCGCACGTTCACTTCGGCATTCGACGAGACCACCGCGATCCGGCTACCCCTGGAGGCAATCTGCTGAAGCAGTTCCGGAACACCCTCGAATAGCGGAAACGCCTCAGCCTTCGCCGCCCGCTTGCGGACATGCATGGCGATCAACACCAGCTTCCATCCCGGAATCTTCAGGATACGCATCACTTCGCGGGGCGGTTTGTGCCGCAGGATTTCCAATTCATTCGCATCCGGACAACGAAACCCGAAGCGCTTGGCGATGTCCGGCAGGATTGACCGGAACCAGTCGGCGCTATTGGCCAGCGTGCCGTCAAAGTCAAAGACCAGCAGGTCGAAGTCGCGCGCTGTAATCACTTTGCGGCCTAGATCAGACCACCGAGCGGCGAGCTCGGATCTGCGTACATCTTCTTGGGCATCCGCCCAGCCAGGTACGCCTCGCGGCCGGCGATCACCGCATGCTTCATCGCCCGCGCCATCCGCACAGGATCCTTGGCCAACGCGATGGCAGTATTCATCAATACGCCATCACACCCAAGCTCCATCGCGATCGCCGCATCGGACGCCGTACCGACACCGGCATCAACGATCACCGGCACGCGCGCCGCTTCCACGATGAGCCGGATGTTCACCGGGTTCATGATGCCGAGGCCTGATCCGATGAGCGAGCCGAGCGGCATGATCGCGCAGCAACCCGCCTCTTCCAGCAGGCGCGCATAGACCGGATCATCGGAGCAATACACCATCACCTCGAAGCCGTCCTTGATAAGCGCTTCGGCGGCTTTCAGCGTCTCCGGCATGTTCGGGTACAGCGTTTTCTGGTCGGCAAGCACTTCCAGTTTCACGAGGTTCCAGCCACCGGCCTCGCGCGCGAGCCGCAGTGTGCGAACAGATTCGTCAGCAGTGTAGCAACCCGCTGTATTGGGCAGGTAGGTGAACTCGGCAGGCTTCACAAAATCAGAGAGGATTTCCTGCGACGGGTCCGAGAGGTTCACCCGGCGCAGCGCCACCGTCACGATCTCGGCGCCCGCGGCCCTCGCCGCATCGGCGTTCTGCTGGTAGGAGGCATACTTGCCCGTGCCCACGATCAGACGCGAGGCATAGGCCTTTCCGGCAATGATAAGCGGGTCGTTGGATTGCAGTTCGGACATGCGCGGTGATCTGGCCGTCCTTACCGGACGCGTCAACGCCTGCCGTCAATTTCCGGCCAGACCGTCCACAAGTGGGGCTGACCGTGTGGACGGTTTGTGGACGGTTTCGAGGTGCCTCAGCCGCCGCCCACGAACTGCACGAGCTCGATCTGGTCGCCGTCTCCGAGCACCGTAGACCCATGTTCGGACTTCGGCACGATCTCCCGGTTTCTCTCCACAGCAATGCCCCGCGGGTCTCGGCCCGACTCGCCTGACAGGCGAAGAACCAGCATCGCCACAGTCGTTCCAGGCGCAATTTCGAGCGGTTCGCCGTTAAGTGTGATCTTCATCGCAGCCTGCAACCTGTTGCCCTCTTGCAACACGCGGCGTTCCAGCGCAAACGGAGGCCCATGTCGAAACCGGTATATGTCCTCGGCGGCCCAAATCTCAATCTGCTCGGCACGCGCGAGCCCGAGATTTACGGCCGGGATACCCTGGAAGATATTCACGCCCGGCTGCGGTCGCAGGCGCGCGGCGTGGGAATCGTCACGCGTCAGACTAATGGCGAAGGCGAACTTGTCAGCTGGGTGCAGGAGGCGGGACGCGAGGCGTCGGCCCTGATCCTCAACGCAGCCGCCTACACACATACCTCGATCGCGTTGCATGACGCCTTGAAAACACTCAAAATTCCGATCATAGAAGTCCACCTGTCAAATCCGGCAGCGCGTGAGGCTTTTCGGCATGTTAACTATGTTGCGCCAGTTGCTACCGCCACGATCGCGGGTCTAGGTGCCTTTGGATACGAACTCGCGCTGACGGCCGCCTTGCGGCTGTCCGGGCAGGGAGAGAGCTGAAAAACATGAGTACTTCGAAGAACAAGCTGGACACCGGCCTGATCCGCGAGCTTGCCGCCATTCTCCGTGAGGGGGATCTCGGCGAGATCGAAATCGAGCATGATGGCCTGAAATTGCGTGTCTCGCGCCAGTCGTCCCAGGTGGTGCATGCCGCCGTGGCCGCGCCAGCGCCCGCCGCGGCGGCTCCGGCGCCTCTCGCGCTCCCGGCAGGCCCCGGCCCTCAAGCGGCAACGTCAACCGTACCTGACCATGCGGTCAAATCACCGATGGTCGGCACGGTTTACCTCTCCGCCGATCCCCAGTCGAAGGCTTACATCAACATCGGCGACAAGGTGAAAAAGGGCGACATTCTCATGCTGGTTGAGGCGATGAAAACCTTCAACCCCGTCGAGGCCGACCGCGCCGGAACCGTCAAGGCCATCTACGTGCAGAATTCCCAGCCCGTGGAATATGGCGAACCACTCGTCCTGATCGAGTAGGCATGACCGACCCCCGCCCCATCCGCAAAGTCCTGATCGCCAACCGGGGTGAGATCGCGCTGCGCATCCACCGGGCCTGCAAGGAAATGGGCTTGTCCACGGTCGTGGTCCATTCCGAAGCCGACCGGGACGCCATGGCCGTGCGTCTTGCCGATGAAAGCGTCTGCATCGGCCCCGCGCCGTCGTCGGAAAGCTATCTTAAGAAATGCCGCATCCTGGCCGCCGCCGAAATCACCGGCGCCGATGCGATCCACCCCGGCTACGGCTTCCTGTCGGAAAACGCCCAGTTTGCCGAGATGGTCGAAGCGCACGGTATCGCCTTCATTGGTCCGACGGCCGAACATATCCGCATCATGGGCGACAAGATCGCCGCCAAGCAGGCGATGATCGCGGCCGGCGTGCCTTGCGTGCCCGGTTCCGAAGGCGCGCTCGAATCGATTTCGGAGGCCAAGAAAGCCGCCAGGAAAATCGGTTACCCTGTCCTCGTGAAAGCCTCTGCCGGTGGTGGCGGGCGCGGCATGAAACTCGCGATGACCGAGGCCGACCTCGAGAACGCGGTGAAGACCGCAAAGACCGAATCCAAGGCCGCCTTCGGCGACGACGCCGTCTATCTCGAGAAATACCTTCAAGGTCCGCGTCACATCGAGATCCAGGTGATCGCCGATACGCATGGCAACGTGGCCCATCTCTGGGAGCGCGATTGCTCGCTGCAGCGCCGTAACCAGAAAGTCTTCGAGGAAGCCCCCTCGCCTGCGCTCAACCAGATCCAGCGCGAAGAAATCGGCATGATCTGCGCCCGCGCGATGCAGAAGATCGGTTATCGCGGCGCCGGCACGATCGAGTTCCTCTACGAGGACGGCAAGTTTTACTTCATCGAAATGAACACCCGCCTGCAGGTCGAGCATCCGGTCACCGAGATGATCACGGGCATCGACCTGGTGCGTGAACAAATCCGCATCGCCGAAGGCAAGGCGCTCTCGTTCCGGCAGGAAGACGTCATGCTCGTCGGCCACGCCATCGAGTGCCGGATCAACGCCGAGCACCCGGAAACCTTCGTGCCCTCGCCCGGCCTCATTACCGAGTTCCATGCGCCGGGCGGCCCGGATGTGCGCCTCGATAGTGCAGCTTATGCCGGCTACCGTATCCCGCCCTATTATGACTCATTGATCGGCAAGCTGATCGTCCATGGCCGCACGCGCCGCGAATGCCTGATGCGCCTCAAGCGCTCGCTTCAGGAAATGGTCGTGGGCGGCGTGTTCACGACGCTCGATCTGCATCGCCGTCTTGTGGACAATGACGATGTGGTCGCCGGCCACTACAACATCCACTGGCTCGAGAAGTTCCTCGCGGACGCAAAAGCTGCCGAAGCGGAAGCCGCCAGCGAAGGCTGAACCAGCGCGTTTACAGCGCTCAGGGCACGTTCCATATCTTGCCGATGGCCAAGCCCTTCTCCGTCGACGACCTTCTGCAGTTCTATCGGAAGGGCATCTTCCCGATGGCGGATTCCCGGGAGAACCCCAGCTTCTTCCTGATGAGCCCGGAGCGCCGCGGCCTGCTGCCCCTGAAGGGGTTTCACATTCCGAAACGCCTGAAGCGGCGGGTCTGCCAGGATCCGTTCCGCGTCACATTCGACACGGCGTTCCGGCGTGTCATCGAAGCCTGCGCCGAGCCACACCCCGACCGGCCGACGACCTGGATCAATGACGGCATCATCAGTGTTTACACTCTCGCGCATCGCCGGGGGTATGCGCACTCGGTTGAATGCTGGGACGGCGAAGACCTTGTCGGCGGTCTCTACGGTGTGGCGCTCGGCGGCGCCTTCTTCGGCGAAAGCATGTTCAGCCGCGCGACAGACGCCTCGAAGGTCGCGCTTGTGCACCTCGTTGCGCACCTGATCGACCGGGGATTCGTGTTGCTGGACGCGCAATTCCACAACCCGCACCTTGATCAGTTCGGGATGTTCGAAGTGTCACGCGAAGAGTTCCGCGAGCTTCTTCATTCTGCCTTGGCGTTGAAGGTGACGTTTCACGCGCCGGAGGCGCGTCAGTCGATCGGCTCAGGCTCCGGCACGACTTCCTCGATCACCGGCGGCTCGTCGGTGCCCGACAGCGTTGCAGGTACATCGTCCGTCAACGGTTCATCACCGAGCGGGATGGTCACACGGTCCGGCAGCTTCACGGGCGCCGGCGCGGTGCAGCGGATCACCCAGATATCATAAACCGGGTGCTCGAGCGCGCTGAGGCCCGGCGACGACGCATACATCCAGCCCGAAAAGATCATTGGCTCGGCGGTCTCGGCAGATGCGCCCTCGGCGCCTTCGAGCTGTTCATCAGAGACCGGCTGCGTGGAGGACACGCGCAGGAAAGCGGCACTTTCGGGCACTTCTTCGGGCGGCGACTGGAAGCAGGCCTGCAGTTCGATGTTGAGCGATCCGAACACGACCGGCTGGCCGAGCTTCACGACAATGTCCGTCGAGCGGCCCGTGATCTTGTCGAGCGCGCGCAGCGTGGCGCGGTCCTGCTTCGAATAGGAAACAGCGGAGGCGAGACCGGCGATCGAGAGACCCACGGCCGCGAAGGCCGCCACGCGGAAAACTGTTTTCATGGTTCAAGCTCCAGCGGGTCTGCCGTTTCGTCCGCGGACGCATCATCCGACGAACCGCTGCCCGCGGCAAACGAAGCGAACAGTGTCAGCAGATCCACGCTGCCGCGCGTGTACTCGATGATGCCGGTTCCATCCTGCGCGATGGTCTCAATGCCGGCGCCTGGCTCAAGCGCGATATACGCGCCGCCGAGCAGGCCGTCTGTCGAGATTCGCGCATCGGTATCGTCGGGAAGCGCCCACTTCGAATCGAGCGCCAGTGTCACAACCGCTTCAAAGCGGTCGGGGTCGCCGTCGATGGCCTTCACGATGCCGGCCTTCACGCCGGCGATACGCACGTCCGAGCCGCGCGACAGTCCCGACACATTGTTGAAGCGGGCGGTCACGTCATATTGGGCCGTCCCGGCCGAGGCTTCGCCGCCGCGTGCCAGGGCGAACCAGAGGAAGACTGCAGCGACCGCCACCACAATGGCGCCGACCAGCGTTTCGAAGACAGATTCACGCATCCGGTTTCCAGGCCTCGTAATCGCCGTCAGACTTCTGGCGGGCGTCCCCGGCCGCCATGCTGCCTTTCGGTCGCGTTGCGAACGGTGTCCCCGTCATGTTTGGCGTATGGTCTATTTCCCACTCGCGCCGGTCGAGCGGCATCTTGGTGGGCGGTGTATCGAGGGTGTGATGCAGCCAGCCATGCCAGTCCGCCGGGACTTTCGACGGTTCGGCCAAGCCGTTGTACATCACGTACCGGCGGCGGCGTCCCTCGATCGACGGCTTGCGCTCCTCGAAATAGCGATTGCCGTACTCGTCCGTGCCAATGGCGTTGGACCGCCGGTTGATATCGAACGCGGCGCCGACCGTGTTTCCGCTCCACCAGGTGAAAATCTGCTTCAACATGGGTGTTGTCCTGACCTCACTTGATGGCCGCAATATGGCCCCGCTGCGCGAGTTAATCCATTCGCCTTCCACACGCAATCTTGCCTGTTGAACCGGGCTGTCAGGCCCTTGCAGCTGCGGGCTTCCCCCGGCACCCTCTGCTGAACTGATTCGGCCCGGAGCCCCACTGATGTCCGCAAAATCGCAAACCGAACTGCTCGAAGCGGCTGAAGCGGACGGGCTCATCTCCGCCGAGATGCGCCTCAGGGATGTGCTCCGCTCGGCCGGACGCCCGCCCCAACCCCTGAATGCGGCGGCGTTGCGGGATGTCCGCGCCGCCTGGTCAGCCGCCAACCTTCTGGGCGTCTCTCAGCTGGCGACGGCCGAGATGCTGGAACGCCTCGGGGACGCGCCTAAGAATGCCGAACTGGCTGAAGCGCTGGCGTCCGGCCTGCCTCAGGATGTGCTGGAAGAGGCGCTCCGGCAGCCCGGCGGCATCCTGAAGACGGCGGCTTCGCTGCGCGCCGCGGCCGTCAGCACGCCCTCTCCGCGTCCGGGCGTGTTCGATGCCGGGCATCTCGATGCGGGCCTTGCGGAAAACCTGCTGGCCGCGCTGGAAGAAGGCGCCGAGATCCACCTGATGCGCAGTCCGCTGCCCGAAGCCGGCACGCGCTGCCGCGTTCTGGACGTGGCGCAGGCGGTCGGGCCCGCCGGACTGGAAGCCGATTACCTCACCGCCTCGATCGAAGCCGCCGCGCGCAGCCTCGGCGATGGCATGCTGGTCGTCGCCGGCCTTGGCGCCGCGGTCCTGTCGCTGGGGCTCGACTATGCCTCGGAGACAGGCGTCGCCACGGGCGCAGCGCTCGCGGCGCTGGTGAAATCAGCCGCAACGGGCGCAGCCTTCCCGGCGGCGCATGGCCGCTACCTCGGCATCGAAGGCTTGAAGGCGAGTGGCCGCCGGACGTGTCAGCTGGCGATCCTGCCGCTTCGGGACATCGCTGCGGCCCTGCCCGAGTGCGAGAGCGAAGGCGCTGCGCCCGTTCGCACCGTGCTCGCTTACGGCGAAGATGCGCCCAGTCTCAGCCGCGCTGCCCGGCTCGGCCTCGCCCGCCGCGCGCCGGAGCAATTGCCCATGCTGCTCGAACGCCTTGCTCAGGCCGGCGAGCATGATCTCGACTCGGCGCTTGGCCGCAACCGGCTGCGTGACCGGGGCTTTACGGACGTGGCCATCGAACGGGTCGCCCGCGCCATCGGCGACGGCCTGCCGCTGAACGCCGCCTTCTCCCGCTGGGTCCTCGGCGATGAGATCATCAGCCATGACCTGAAGCTGCCGCCGGAAAGGTTCGATTCGGACGGCCGGGCGCTGCTTTCCGCGGTCGGCTTCTCGAAGAAGGACATCGCGGCGGCCGAACTCGCCATTGATGGCGCCATCGATGAAATCGCCGGCAAGGGCCTCGCAGCGGCGGGCTTCGAGCTGCAGGTCTCCGCCGATGCCGAGATCCGCTTCACGGCCGCAGCCTCGAAGGCACTGGGCGGCATGGGCATGCTGCGCGCGCCGTCAGCCGACGGCCTGGAATTGGCGCAGGCCGCCATGGCTGCCGGACTGTCCGCCCTGCTGACCGGCCACCGCGCGCCCCCGTCGGACGACCTGCGGCTGCGGATGGAGCAGATCATTTCGCTCGCCGAAGAGATCGCCGAAGACGCCGAAGCGCTCCCGGACCTGCCGGCCCTGTCGGAGGAGCCGCCCCGCGTGCGCCGCACCCGCCTGCCGGACCGCCGCAAGGGCTACATCCAGAAAGCCACCGTCGGCGGCCACAAGGTGTACCTGCACACCGGCGAATTCGATGATGGCAGCCTCGGCGAAATCTTCATCGACATGCACAAGGAAGGCGCGGCCTTCCGCAGCCTGATGAACAACTTTGCGATTTCGGTTTCGCTCGGCCTGCAATACGGCGTGCCGCTGGAGGAATATGCGGACGCCTTCGTCTTCACCCGGTTCGAGCCGGCCGGCGAGGTCATTGGCAATGACAAGATCACGCGGGCGACCTCGATCCTGGACTACATCTTCCGGGAACTCGCCGTATCCTATCTTGGTCGCGAGGATCTGGCCGAAGCGGACGTTACCCATGACGGTCTCGGCCGCGGCGCAGGCGATGCCACGCGGGGCGAGACGGCAACCTTCTCCACCGAAGCGGCCCAGCTGATCTCGCGCGGCTTCTCGCGCGGGCAGCTGCCTGACAACATCGTGATCCTGGACAAGCGCCGCGCCGAGAAAGCCGTTGAGGAGCCGGAAGCGGCGGCCGAATCGCTGTCGCCGGAATACACCTCGCGCGCCTGCCCCGCCTGCGGAAGCTTCACACTGTTCGAGGCAGGGCCCGACGGCCACCTCGCCTGCGACACCTGCGGGGAAGACTGCCGCGCCAGCCAGTAACCTGACAGGCGACTGACCCGCTTGCCTGCAATCCTTTGCAAGGGAAAAAACCTGACGTTCGGTAAGGACTTATTGCAAGCCGGCAACAGTCGCGAAGCATTTACAGTTCTTACAGTTTGTTCAGTTTAGGGAATACACGGAAACCGTTATCCCGGATGACATGGACAGTTTGAACGTGCGCGTCATTTCCCTTGTAGGCAGTCTGGCTGCGCTTGCAGCGCCTCAGGCCATTGCCCAGGGTCAGCCGGTTGGTTGGTCGCCCAGCTATGTCGGCACCTGTGCAACCTGCGAACTCTCCGGCCGCAACCTGACCGGCTGGACGCTCGCTGGCGCCAACTATTCCGAAGCCAAGCTGGACTATTCGGTGATGCGTGCCGTCCGCGCGGAAGCGGTCAATTTTGAAAGCGCCGACCTCACGGGCGCCGACATGCGCGGCGCCATCCTGACCAACGCCAAGCTCTCCAAGGCCGTGCTCGCCGGCACGCGCCTGCAGGAGATCAACGCGTCGGGCGCGGATCTTTCCGGCGCGCTCCTCTACGGCGCGAGTCTGCAGGACGCCGTCATGATCGGCGCCAATTTCGAAGATGCGGAACTGATCATCGCGAACATGGTCGATGCCGACGTTTCGGCTGGCAACTTTTTCGGCGCGGTCCTTGATCGTGCAAACCTCAAAGGCGCCATCTTCAATGGCGCGAACTTCAGGAACGCTCGGCTGAACGGCGCCGACATTACCGATGCCTCGTTCAAGGATGCCCGCTTTCCGGGAGCGAACCTTTCCGACGTCAAGGGTTTCGACACGGCTGACTTTGACGGGGCCTGCATGTCACTCTCCACCCGCCTGCCCGCGCGGGAAAGCCTGCCGCTCTGCACGAACGCGCAACTGGCGATGCGCACCGGCAAGAGCGCCGAATAATCAGTCTTGGCCACTTCTGCTCTGGTTTTTCGATATTCGTCCTTAGACAGAATAATTTCTCAAGCCTGTTGCCAGATCACTTCCAGCTGATGCGCAACGAGCAATGCTGTCGAATTTCCGAACTCGGACGATATCGCGTCGAGCGCGTTTTGAAGCGCCCCACCCGGCAAGGAAGGTGCGGCAAAGGCTGACAGAGGTTTTCCGTCAACACCGGCCTTGAACTTCAATTGAAGTCCGTTCTGGCTCACCAGCGACGGCGTCGCGGCGACCGCTTCAAAGTCAACGCGATAGGTTCGCGACCATGCATCGGCAATGAACGCAACCGCGAGTTCGTCCACGCCCGCCTCGACCTGCAGCTTATGGTTCCGTCGGCCGAGCACGTTCAACGTGTTCGCCGCACCTGCAGAGTAGATGGCGGACTTGCTTCCGAACGCAGACGACAGATGCCGCGCATCATAGTGTGCAACACCAAGATCACGTGCGAGCTGCGCGGCCAACTCGGGTCCTGCAATGGCCTCAACGATGGCAAGCGAGACCGGCAGGGATGCTGACACGCCTGTCGTGGTAATCACGCCGCGGTCGGCAACATAGCGGCGATCCGGCACGACCGTCATCCCGGGGCTGATGTCCGCAATCTGCTTGAGATTGAACCAATGGGTTGTTCCGCGACGTCCCTCCAGCAGCCCGGCATGCGCAAGGGTCAAACCGCCGGCACAAGTACCGACGATCGTCGCGCCGGCGCTTGCCTGCCTGCGCAACCATGCGATAGCTGCCGGCGAGCGTTCATCATGATAGGCGGGCACGAACACGTAGTCCGCGCCGCCGGGATGAGCCTCATCGAACGCTGCAACCGTCTGCTCGGAGTCCACCGACAGGACCGGCATCAATATGGCTGCCCCCTCTTCCAGCGTCACCATGCGGATATCCGCAACACCCGATCGCTTAAGGACGCTCCACGGTACAATCGAGTCGGTCGTCTCCGACCCGCGATTGTCGAGCAGAACGGCAGCAAGTGGACGTTTGCGTTTTGGCGGCCGCATCTGCGCGATCGTGGCAAGATGTTCTGCCTCAGGGATTGGTTCCGGTTCAGCGGTTGGAGTCTTGAACGACGCGCAGGCAACGAGCGGCGCGGCTGCGAGCGCCAGGGTCAACAAATCTCTGCGACGCATGGAATTGTCTCCGGACGATCTTCGTCCGGGGACTGTGTAGGTCAGCGCCCATTTGGCAGGAATGACAAAGAAGCCTTAGATTCCGCCAGCAGTCGGTTGCGAGGTTACGCCTTCGCAGCCGGGGCGAGCCGGATGTTAAGCTCCTTGAGCTGACGATCTTCCACCGGGCTTGGCGCGCCCATCAGCAGGTCGCGGGCCTGCTGGTTCATCGGGAACAGGATCACGTCGCGCAGCGAGTCGGCCTCGGCCAGCAGCATCACGATGCGGTCGACGCCCGGCGCGATCCCGCCGTGAGGCGGCGCGCCGAAGCGGAAGGCGTTCAGCATGCCGCCGAACTTGTCTTCGACGACTTCCGGCCCTTTGCCCGCGAGCTCGAAGGCCTTCAGCATGATCTCGGGGCGGTGGTTCCGGATGGCGCCGGACGACAGCTCCACGCCATTACACACGATGTCATACTGGAAGGCTTTCAGCGCCAGCTGCTTCTCGACTGTGTCGGCGGCAAGCAGCGCCTCCATGCCGCCTTGCGGCATCGAGAACGGGTTGTGGCTGAAATCGACCTTCTTGTTGTCTTCGTCCCACTCATACATCGGGAAATCGACGATCCAGCAGAAGCGGAAGATGCCCGGCTCGATCAGGCCCAGCTCCTCACCGATGCGGATGCGTGCCTGGCCTTGCAGCTTGACGGCGGCAGTCTTGTCGCCGGCCGAGAAGAACAGGGCGTCGCCCGCCTTGATGCCGGCGCGCTCTGCCAGCGCCGCGAGCGCCGCCGGCTCAAAGAACTTCGCGATCGGGCCGGTGGCCGACAGCTGCCCGCCTTCTTCTATGAAGCGCATGTAGCCGAGACCCGGCGCCTGCATTTCCTTCTTCGCCCAGGCGTCCATCTTGTCGAAGAAGCTGCGCGGCTGCTCGCCGGAGTTCGGCGCCGGAATAGCGCGCACGATACCGCCGCCCGCAACGATCTTCTTGAACACCGCGAGCGTCACGTCATCGCGCGTGACGATATCGGACACATCCGAGCAGATGATCGGGTTGCGCAGGTCCGGCTTGTCCACGCCATACTTCAGCATGGCTTCCGCATACGGAATATGCGGGAAAGGACCCGGCGCGACGGTGCGGCCCTTGCCGTCCCAGTCCGCGAACTCCTCGAACACGCCGCGCATGACGGGCTCGATGGCCGCGAACACGTCGTCCTGCGTCACGAAGCTCATCTCGATATCGAGCTGGTAGAACTCGCCCGGCGAACGGTCTGCGCGGGCGTCCTCGTCTCGGAAGCAGGGTGCAATCTGGAAGTAGCGGTCAAATCCGGACACCATCAGCAGCTGTTTGAACTGCTGCGGCGCCTGCGGCAGCGCGTAAAACTCTCCGGGGTGCATCCGGCTCGGCACGAGGAAGTCGCGCGCGCCTTCGGGGCTGGAGGCGGTCAGGATCGGCGTCTGGTACTCGGTGAAGCCCTCGGCCACCATCCGGCGGCGGAGGCTCGCGATCACGTTCGAGCGCAGCACCATGTTCTTGTGCAGCTGCTCCCGGCGCAGGTCGAGGTAACGATGCTTGAGGCGGATCTCTTCGGGATAGGAATGGTCGCCGAACACCGGCATCGGCAACTC
>JAIXRO010000147.1 GCA_027485145.1 Hyphomonadaceae bacterium
CTCGAAGTCGGCTGGAGCCGATTGCTTGACGATATGGAAAGCGCGCTGATAAGCCTCGCGCGCATTTGATGCCCCTTGGGCACACACCCGGCGCCCTGCCCACAAACCTGCGGAATTTCATTCATGGAAAAAGAAGAACAACGCAATTTCCTGCTCGCCATGGCGGCGATGATTGCGTTCGTCTTTCTCTATCAGATCCTTGTGATGGAGCCGGCGCAGAAGAAATACCAGGCCCAGCAGGCTCAGCTGGCCGCGCAGGAACAGACCGCTTCGGTCGACACCGCGGCCGCCGAAGCCGCAGGTCCGAAGCCGTTGCCTGAGGCGCTCGCCGCCGCTGCGCGCATCAAGGTAGACGCTGCCGCGGTGGATGGCTCGATCCGCCTCGCCGGCGCCCGTCTCGATGACCTGAAGCTGAAGCAGCATTTCGTTACGGTCGAGAAAACCGAAGAGATCCGGCTGCTGCGTCCCGAGGAATCCGAGTTCGGCTATTTCTCGACCTATTACTGGGCCGAGGGCAACACGCTCGTCGCCGGTCGCAATTCGCAATGGGCGCAAGTCGGCGAGGGCGTACTCAGTTCGACCACCCCGGTAAACCTCCGCCTCGAATCCGGCGGCGTCACCATCGACCGGCAGGTGTCGGTGGACGACAACTACCTCTTCACCTTCCGCGACACGATCACCAACACATCCGGCGCCGCGAAAAGCCTGCGCCCCATCGGTTCGATCGAGCGGCAAGGTGATTACAAGCAATTCCTGAACGCGACAGAGCCCGGCGTCTCGAAGGAAGAAAACGGCCTCGCCCATATGGGCCTGATGGGCGTGATGGACGGCACACTTCGCCTCAAGAAGTACAAGCCCCTCTTCGAGTCCAAGAAGATCGACGGCGAGTCGGCCGATGGCAAGTTCTCCACCACGACCGGGGGCTGGTGGGGCCTTAGCGACAAGTACTGGATGAGCGTCCTCGTGCCGGCGCAGGCTGCTCCGTTCACCGCCTCGGTCAACCGCGCCAGCCTTGCGCGCGGCGGCCCGCTCGAAGTGCGCACCGAAGGCAACGCGGTCGCGATCGCGCCCGGTGCCAGCCTCACCGTCGAGAACCGCATTTTCGCCGGCGCCAAGAAGTTCGAGATCCTGCGCGCCTATGAACAGTCCGGTGGCATCCCGCGGCTCGTCGATGCCATCGACTGGGGCTGGGCCTTCTTCCTGACCAAACCCTTCTTCTACGTCCTGCACTGGCTGCACGGAATCGTTGGCGCCTTCGGCTGGGCGATCCTTGCCTTCACTGTGCTCGTCAAGCTGCCGCTCGTGCCGCTCTACAATGCCAGCTTCAAGTCGATGGCAAAGCTCAAGAAGCTTCAGGAGCCGATGAAGGAAATCACGGAGCGTTTCGCCAACGACCCGCAGCGCCGCCAGCAGGAAATGCTGAAGCTGTACAAGGAAGGCGGCGCCAACCCGATTGGCGGGTGCCTGCCGATCCTCGTGACCATTCCGATCTTCTACGCGCTCTACAAGACGCTCTACGTGACGCTCGACATGCGCCACGAGCCCTTCTGGTACATGAAGGATCTCTCGGCGCCCGATCCCACGGCCTTCGGAAATCTGTTCGGCCTGCTTTCTTTCTGGGACGCGGCCGACATCAAGGCCATACCGATCATCGGCGTGATCATCGGTATCGGCATCCTGCCCATTCTGTACGGCGCAACGATGGCCGTGCTGCAGTCGCTGTCGCCGCCGCCGCCGGACAAGATGCAGGCGCGCATCATCATGGCGCTGCCGCTGGTCTTCATGTTCGTGTTTGGTGGGTTCGCTGCCGGTCTCGTGCTCTACTGGGTCTGGTCGAACGTCCTGACCTTCATCCAGCAATACATCATCATGCGGGCCAACGGGGCGGAGACGGAAGTCGGCAAGTTCGTCGCCAAGTATCTCGGCGGGCGTAAAGCCCCGGCAGAATAGGCGTGGAGGCGCCGTCGCATCCTGATGATCTGATCGAAGCGGGCCGGGTTTTGTTCTCGGGCAACGCCGAGTTCGTCATGGGCGTGGTCAACCTGCAGGGTCTTCCGCCTGCGGACCGTGTCGAGGTGTGTTTTGCGGGCCGCTCGAATGTCGGCAAATCGAGCCTGATCAATGCCCTCACCGGGCGCGCCAAGCTCGCCCGCGCCTCGACCGAGCCGGGCCGCACGCGCGAGCTGAACTATTTCAACATCAACGATGGCCGGCTTTTCCTCGTGGACCTTCCGGGCTTCGGCTATGCGCAGGTCTCGAAGACGCAGGTTGCCGCATGGACGAAGCTCATCCGCTCTTACCTGCGCGGCCGCCCCAGCCTGCGCCGCGTCTTCCTGCTCGTCGATTCCCGGCGCGGGCTGATGGACACTGACAACGAGATCATGGACCTGCTCGACGGGGCCGCCGTGAATTACCAGATCATCCTGACGAAGGTGGACAAGGTGCCGAAGGCGGACGTCGAGACAACGGCCGCGGCTGTGGCTGCGAAGCTCAAGAAACGCGGCGCTGCCCACCCCGTCGTGCTGCAAACTTCATCAGAGAAGGGCTGGGGAATTCCGGAACTCCGCGCCGAGATTGCGAGCTTCCTGTAGCCGCCCTAAACGACCGAGTCGGGGGACACCGCCATGATCGAAATCCGTCCGGACGACCTTGCCGGCCCTGAAATCGCCGAGCTGATCGCCATTCATGCCCGCACCATGCTGGCCGCCTCGCCGCCCGAAAGCTGCCACTTCCTGCCGATCGACGGCCTGCGCCAGCCTTGGGTGACTGTGTGGAGCCTCTGGGAAGAGGGCGCGCTGCTTGGCTGCGGGGCGCTGAAAGACCTTGGCGATGGCACCGGCGAGATCAAATCCATGCACACCCGCGAAGTCCTGCGCGGCCAAGGCCATGGCCGCCGCATGCTCGAGCACATCCTCGCCGAGGCCCGCCAGCGCAGCTACACAGCGCTCTATCTGGAAACCGGGTCGATGGACGCGTTCATTCCCGCGCGCCGCCTTTATGAAGCCTACGGCTTTTCGTATTGCGGCCCGTTTGGCGACTATGCCGACGACCCTCACAGCGTGTTTATGATGCGCTCGCTGAGCTGATCGGGCATTGCGCGGGCCCGGCGAAACGCACTAGACAGCCGGTCCATGACCGACGCCCTGAAACTGGCCCAGTCCGAGGCCCTGCTCACCGCTCGTACCCTGTCCGAGGCGCTGCCCTACCTGCAGCGCTATGACAACCAGACCATCGTGATCAAGTATGGCGGCCACGCGATGGTGGATCCCGAACTCGCCAAGGCATTCGCCCGCGACGTCGTGCTGCTCAAGCTGCTCGGGATCCATCCGGTCGTCGTCCACGGCGGCGGCCCCCAGATCGGCGCGATGCTGGACAAGCTGGCAATCAAGTCGGAGTTCCGCGACGGCCTGCGTGTGACGGACGACGCGACCATGGAAGTCGTCGAAATGGTCCTTTCCGGGCCGATCAACAAATCGATCGTGCGCGCGATCAACGCCGCCGGCGGAAAAGCGGTCGGCCTGTCCGGCGCAGACGGCAACCTGATCCGCGCGCGAAAGGCCACGAAGACCCAGAAAGACCCCGACAGCAACATCGAGCGCATCGTTGATCTCGGCTATGTGGGCGAGCCTGAGCATGTCGACATCGCGGTGCTGAAAGCCCTGCGTGACGCCGACGACGATCTGATCCCCGTCGTTGCTCCCGTCGGTATCGGCGACGATGGCGCGCGCTACAACATCAACGCCGATACCGCCGCCGGCGCTGTCGCTGCCGCCCTCGGCGCCAGCCGCCTGCTGCTCCTGACGGACGTCGCCGGCGTGCTCGACAAGCAGAAAAACCTGATCCGCGAAATCCGCGTCGCCGATATTCCGGGCCTGATCGCTGGCGGCACAGCTGCAGGTGGCATGATACCGAAACTTGAAACCGCAGCCCATTCCGTGATCCATGGCGTTGGGGCGGCGGTTATTCTCGATGGTCGTGCGCCGCACGCCTTGCTCATGGAGCTGTTTACCGAACATGGCGCTGGAACGCTGGTTTCTTAGAATTGCGGCGCTTGTCATAGCCGCCACCACGGCGCTGGCCCTGCCGGCGCGCGCGCAGGGCGAAGGCGGCGGTTGGGAACTGTGCAACCGGACGAGCTTCATTATCGAAGCAGCCGTTGGGCGCACCGAGGGCACCGGCATCTCCGTCCAGGGCTGGACGAAGCTTCCCCCTGGCTCCTGCGACACGGCGCTGCCCGGACCGCTGAAACCCGGCATCCACTATCTTTATGGCCGCGGCTCCAGCGCCCACCAAGGCGGCGGCCGCGAATGGGGTGGACGTCTCGAACTGTGCGTCGATCCGACCGGCGGCTTCTCCCTCGAAAGCCCGCCGGATTGCGCAGCGATGGGCCTCGAGACGCAAGGCTTCCGCCCCGTGAACATTACCAACACCGATGGCTGGCGGACCAATTTCAGCGAGATCGAGGAATGGTCGCTCGAACGCGCCCGCGACGCGGGACTCCAACGCCTGCTCGACGAGGCCGGAATTGTCTCGGGCAACATTGACGGCAATATCGGCGGGCGCACCCGCGCCGCCATCAATGACTTCCTGAAGCTCAAATCCCTGCCGGCGAACACGTCGGACGCAGACCTCATCGACTATCTCGAACAGGCCGCAGAAGAACGCAGCCGAAGTGTCGGTTTCACCCTCTGCAACCGCACCAAGAACCGCATCTGGAGCGCCATCGCCCGGCGCAGCACGGAAGGCTGGGAAAGCCGCGGCTGGTGGCGGATCGAAGCCGGCGGCTGTGCCCGCGTGGTGGACCGGCCGCTGCGCGGTTCGGAACACTTCGTCTATGCCGAAATGGAAGAGCCGACAGGCCTGCGCACGCTGGCGCGCGCCTCCGAGGCGTTCTGCGTCGGCCGCTCGAAGTTCGCCATCTCCGGCCGTGAGAATTGCGAGGACGGCTCCTACCGCACCGCCCTGTTCACCCGCACCCCGCCACCGACCGAGCGAAAGCTCGTGTACGAATTCTTCGAACGTGACTTCCTGGAACCGGCCAAGGATGACGATTAAACCGCCCGAAGCCGCGCGGCTGGATCATGTCACGGACTGGGTGTTCGATCTCGACAACACGCTCTATCCAGCCGAGTGCGATCTCTTCGCCGAGATCGACACGCGCATGACCGATTTCGTCGCGCGCCTCACCGGCCTCGAGCGCGCCGAAGCGCGCAAGCTGCAAAAGCACTACTACGCGACCTACGGCACAACCCTCTCGGGGCTGATGACCGAGCACGGTCTCGACCCTGCCGAGTTCCTTCACTTCGTGCACGAAATCGATCTCTCGCCGCTGCCGGACCTGCCGCACCTGCGTGCCGCGATCGCGGCCTTGCCCGGCCGCAAGTTCATCTACACCAACGGCCCTCGCCGGCACGCCGAACGTGTCACCGAGAAGATGGGTCTCGCCCACCTCTTCACCGACAGTTTCGGCATCGAGGAAAGCGCCTACACCCCGAAACCTCATCTGCCGGCCTACCAGTCCTTCTGCCGCCTCCATAAGGTCGAGCCGCAAGGCGCTGCCTTCTTCGAGGACCTCGCCCGCAATCTCCTGCCTGCCAAGACGCTCGGCTTCACCACGGACCTTGTCCAGTCCGCGAAGGACTGGAGCCATGAGCCGATCGAAGCGCGCCCGGCCGGGGCAGGGGACGTGTTCGGGGGTGACGGCGCGGGGCACATCGATTACATCACCGGCGACCTCGCGGCCTTCCTGGATCAGGCTGTTCCGCGCCGGGTGGCTGAACAGAAAGACGAGACCCATGACTGATGCCCTTGCCCGTGTGATCAACGCCGCCTGGGAGGTTGCCTCCACCCTCTCCACCGAGACGACCGGTGAAGTGCGCGACGCGGTTGAGGCGGCCATCAGCCTGCTCGATTCCGGCGAGGCGCGTGTCGCCACCAAGGAAGCTGGCGGCACCTGGCTGGTCCATCAGTGGCTGAAGAAAGCCGTGCTGCTTTCCTTCCGTCTCAACGCCAATGGCGTCATCTCCGGCACGCCCGGCGGCGGCAACTGGTGGGACAAGGTGCCCTCGAAGTTCGAAGGCTGGGGCGCCAGGGAATTCAAGGACGCCGGCTTCCGTGCCGTGCCGCCTTCGGCGGTCCGCCGGGGCGCCTTCATTGCCAAGAACGCGGTCCTGATGCCGTCCTACGTGAACATCGGCGCGCATGTGGGCGAAGGCACGATGATCGACACCTGGGCCTCGGTCGGCTCCTGCGCGCAGGTCGGCAAGAACTGCCACATCTCCGCCGGCACCGGTATCGGCGGCGTGCTTGAGCCGCTGCAGGCGAACCCCACGATCATCGAGGACAACTGCTTCATCGGCGCCCGTTCCGAAGTCGTCGAAGGCGTCATCGTCGGCGAAGGCTCGGTCCTCGCGATGGGCGTCTTTATCACCCAGTCCACCAAGATCGTGAACCGCCAGACCGGCGAGATCATCTATGGCAAGGTGCCGCCCTATTCGGTCATCGTGCCGGGCACGCTGCCGGATCCGAAAGGCGGCCCCTCGCTCGCCTGCGCCGTCATCGTGAAAACCGTGGACGCCAAGACCCGTGAGAAAACCGCCGTCAACGAACTGCTGCGCGACTAGGCGCAGATGACATCAGGCCGCCTATGTTGGCGGCCTCACCCCAATGGAGGCTTTCATGGCCGACGATCCGACATCCGAACCCATCAAGGGTCCGGCATCCTACTTCCCTTCGATCGAGAAGACCTATGGCAAGAAGATGAGCCACTGGTTTGACCTCGTCGCCACCCGCAAGGGTGCCAAGCATGCCGAGATCGTCAACTGGCTGAAGACCGAGCACAAGCTTGGCCACGGCCACGCCAATGCCATCGTCGCGCATGTCAAGGCGGCCACCAAGGGCTGAAGATTGGGGGCACTGTCATGGGCATCGAGGTTCTGGACAGCGTCAACGATCCCGGCACTGCGGGCAAATCCGGCGATGACCGTTTCGGCTTCGACGCCGCCGCCGGCCGCGCCTGGGTGATCGACGGGGCGACGGATGCCACCGATCTCAAGCCCTTCCCGAACGCTGAGAGCGGTGCCGCCTGGCTCGCCGAGGCCACCTCATCGCGCCTGATGTCGGGCCCCGGTGCCGGCGAAGATGCAAAAAGCTATTTTGGCCGTGTACTGACGGATGTGCGCGCCGAGGCCGAACGTACCTCAAAGGTGCCGCTTGCCAGCCTGCCGGGCGAAGCGATGCCAGTCGCATCCGCTATGTGGCTCCGCCGCGACGGGGACGCTTGCGAGTTCGTCTGGGCGGGTGACTGTTTCGCCATCGCGCAGATCGCCGGCGGCGAGGCCCACTTGATCGGCACGCAGGAAAAGGCGGATGCCGAAACGCGCGACGCCGCGCGCATGCTGGCACTTTCGCAAGAAGACCGCTGGGCTGTCCTCCAGGCCCAGCGACGCGGAGCCAACGCGCCGGAGCGCGGCCTGATCACGCTCAATCCGTCTGCCGCCGAGCATCTGAACACCCAGCGCCTTTCGCTGCCGTCCGGAGCCTCTGTCCTGCTGATGACCGATGGCTTCTTCCGCTTCGTCGAACCCTACGCTCTCGATACGCCGGAAAGCCTTCTTGCCCGCGTTCTGAAGGATGGCCTCGCCGCCGCGATCCACGCCCTCCGCCAGCATGAAGCCACGCCGCGCGGCGTCCGTCTCAAAGCCCGGGATGACGCTGCGGCGATCCTCCTGCGTCTCTGAGCTAGTCGCGAACCCGCGCCGCAACTTCGCCGCACGTCGCCAGCAGCCGCGCGATGTCCTCGTCCCGCGACAGCCGGTGGTCGCCATCCTTGATGAGGTGCAGCACCAGGTCCGGTGTCGTCAGCGCCGCCGCCAGCGCCAGTGCATGGCCCCAGGGCACGTCTTCATCCCGCATGCCCTGCAGGATACGCACAGGTCCGGCGAATGGAATGTCCTTGTCGAGGATCGACCATTGCCGTCCGTCCTCGATCAGTGTCCGCGTGATCGGATAGGGTTCTCCGTAGTCGGACGGCCGGAGTGTGAAGCCTTCGCCCATGATCTCCGCCTGCTGCTCCGGTGTGAACTCCGGCCACATCAGTTTCTCGGTGAAGTCCGGGGCCGGGGCAATCAGTACGAGGCCTTTCACGCGTTCGGGCCGGGCCGTCGCCGCCAGCAGCGCCATCCACCCGCCCATGCTGGAGCCGACGAGCACCAGCGGTCCCTCCGTCTGCGCATCAATCGCGGCGAGGGCGTCTTCGCGCCAGGCGCTGATCGTGCCGTCCTCGAACCGGCCGCTGGACGCCCCGTGACCGGAATAGTCGAACAGCAGCGCGCCGTGCCCGCACGCCTTGGCCCAGGCCTCGACCGCCAGCGCCTTGCTGCCGCTCATGTCCGACTTGAACCCGCAGAGCCAGACGAGGGTTGCCCCGCCCCCTGTTGCAGCGGTGCGGCGGAAGGCGAGCCGCCGGCCCTCGGGGGAGATGAAAGATTCCGTTGTCATGTGGGTTGCCTTCCGCCATCTCTCTCGCCTGTCAAGCGAGTAGGGCGGGCCGCGTTATGGCCGGGTTACCGGATCTTCAGGGAAAGACGATTCTCCAGGTGGCCCCAGAGCTGTCGGCGGGCGGCGTGGAGCGCACCGTGCTGGAAGTCACCGAAGCGATCGTCGAGGCGGGCGGGCGCGCGCTGCTTGCCAGCAAGGGCGGGCGTCTTGAGCCGGAGTTTGCGCGCCTCGGCGGTGAGCTGATCCGCATCGATGCCAAATCCCGCAACCCGGTCACCATCAAACTCAACGAAGGCAGGCTGCGCCAGGTCATCCGCGAGCAGACTGTCAGTCTGGTCCATGCCCGCTCCCGCGCGCCGGCCTGGAGCGCCTGGGCGGCGGCGAAGGCCGAACGCGTGCCTTTCGTCACCACCTATCATGGCGCCTATTCCGGCAGGTCCGGCCTGAAGCGTGCTTACAATTCCGTTATGGCGAAGGGCGATCTGGTGATCGCGAATTCCGATTGGATCGCGGCGCACATCCGCGAGGTTCACGGCACCGACCCTTCCCGCATCGTTACCATCCCTCGCGGCGTGGATCTCGCCGTCTTCGACCCGGCCACCGTGCCGCGTGCTGATGTCGAGCGCGTCCGCGCCCTCTGGGGCCTTGCCGGCGATGCACGCCTTGTCCTGCTCCTGCCAGGGCGGCTGACCCGCTGGAAAGGGCAGGGCCTCGCCCTCGATGCGCTGGCCCTTCTGTCACCCGAGGAACGCGCGGGTCTCGTGCTCGTGCTGGCCGGCGACGCGCAAGGGCGGGACGCCTACGTCTCCGAACTGGAACAGCAGATCACCCGTCTCGGCCTTGCCGGCATGGCGCAGGTCGCGCCGCACATCGCGTCCGCCGACATGCCCGCTGCCTACCTGGCCGCGGGTCTCGTGCTTGCGCCCTCGATCCGCCCGGAAGCCTTCGGCCGGGTCGCCGCCGAAGCCTCCGCGATGGAGCGCCCGGTGATCGTTTCAGACCATGGCGGTGCACGCGAGACGGTCGTCGAATACGAGACCGGCACGCGGGCCGAGCCCGGCAGCGCCCCGGCCCTCGCCGGCGCCCTGCGGGCTATCCTGTCCCTTGGCCCGGATGCCCGCGCCGCGATGGGCCGGGAGGGCCGCGCCCATGTCGCGCGCCACTTCTCCAAAAGGGGGCTTCAGGCGGCGACCCTCAACGTCTATAAGCGCTTGTTGGAGTAGGGGAATTCAAGCCATTGGACAGCGCGCGGGCGAATACCGCCAGCCCGGAGAACCCGGGCACGAAAGCAAAGGAGGTGCTGGTGATCAAGCTCAGCGCCCTCGGCGATTTCGTGCTCGCGCTGGGCGCCATGCGGGCCGTCCGTGAGTTTCACCCCTCGGCGCGTATCACGCTGCTGACGACCCCGCCCTTCGAGGAATTCGCGAAAGTCTGCCCCTATGTGGATGTCGTCGAAACCGATGGCCGCCCGGAGGGACTGAAGCCCACCGCCGCCCTGATCCAGCGCATCAAGCGCGCAAAGTTCGACATCATCTATGATTTCCAGACCAGCGGCCGCACGCGGAACTACTTCACTGCCCTGCAGCGCGGGGGCAAGGCGCCGCTCTGGTCCGGCCACCATGAGAAGTGCGCCTTCTTCCATGACAATCCGGCCCGCGCCACGATGCACACGATCGACAGGCTCGCCGAGCAGCTGGAAGTCGCCGGCGTTGCCCCCTCCGGCCGCTGGCTCGGCAAGTCTGCGCCCTTTCCGGATCTGGGCTGGGTGCGCCCGAAGCTTGGCAACACGCCGCGCCTGAACCCTGCCTATTTCAGCCTCACGCGTCCGTACATGTTGCTGATCCCGGGCGCCTCTGCGCACCGGGAGGCCAAGCGCTGGCCAGTCGAGAACTACGCCGCCCTGGCAAAGCGCATCGCGGATGCGGGCATCATGCCCGCCATTGTCGGGGGCACGGCCGAAGGTCAGATTGCGCATGAGATCGTCAGGCGCGAGCCGCGCGTCAAAAGTCTCGTGACGCGGACGGACCTCTTCCAGATCGTCACGCTGGCCGAAACGGCCGCGTTTGTGGTTGGCAATGATACCGGCCCCATGCACATGGCGACGCTCGCCGGCGCGCCCGGCATCGCCCTCTTCGCCACGAGCGAAAGCAATCCCGACCATTCCGCCCCGCGCGGTCCGAAGCCGGTGATCATCAACGCCGCGCCCACGCTCCAGCAAGTGTCCGTGGATGACGTTTGGCAATCAATCCGCGCGCTTGGCGTGCTGACCTAGGGCTGTCGCATGTCAGCGGATTTCGACTTCCAGATCGGCCGCTGGCAGGTTGCCCACCGCCGCCTGCGGGCGCGGCTCGTGAACTCGACCGATTGGGAAGATTTCAGTGGCACCTGCGAAATGCGCCCCGTTCTGGGCGGCCTCGGCAATGTCGAGGACAACATCCTCGACATATCGACCGGCACCTACCGTGCCATTGCAGTGCGGTCCTTTGATCCGGTGGCCGGCACCTGGGCGATCTGGTGGCTCGATGGCCGCAACCCGCATGTCCTTGACGTGCCCGTGATCGGCCGGTTTGAAGACGGCACCGGCACCTTCCTCGCCGTCGACAACTCGGGCGCCCGTCCGATCCACGTCCGCTTCCTGTGGCTCGAAACCCTCACGCCCACGCCGCGCTGGGAGCAGGCGATGTCTGACGATGGCGGCGCGACCTGGGAAACGAACTGGACGATGAACTTTACCCGGGCCTGAGCCACCGCGTCCGGGGACGAAAGCTTGTAATCTACATTACACTTGGATAGTATGCGGGTAACGTCAATTGCTGAGAGTTATGCATGGCCCGCACGCCGGTTCAGGTGACGGAAGATGCCCCCAAAAGCCGGGGCGACCTGCGCCGTGAGGCCTTTCTCAAGGCCGCGCTCGAAGTGTTCCTGGAGCAGGGCTACGAAGCGGCCAGCATGGCCGAAATCGTCACCCGTGCCGGCGGCTCCCTGACCACGCTCTACAACCAGTTCGGCGACAAGCAGGGCCTGTTCCTCGCCATGATCAGCGAACGCGCGCAGCTCCTGACGGCATCGATGTTTGTCGAGTTGTCCGCTCATACGCCGGTCGAAATCGGGCTCACCCGTATCGCCGAGCAGTCCGTGACCAAACTGCTCGAGCCCGCTTCGCTTGAGCTTTACCGCCTTATCCTGGGTCTCGGGGCGAAGTTTCCGGACGTGGCGCTGGCCTTCCAGAAGAACGGTCCGGACCGCGTCAGCGCCGCGCTCGCGGCCTATCTGACCGACCGCGCCGAGGCTGGCGAGATCGAGATCGAGGACCCTGTCGAAGCGGCCTATCTCTTCATTTCACTCGCCCGCGCCGGCCTCGTCACGCGCGCCCTGCTCAATCCCGAATTCCGTCCGGGTCAGGATGACATAAAGGCCTCGGTGCGTACCTGCGTGAACCTGTTCCTGAACGGCGTCCGCGTGCGCCCCGCTACCTGACCGGCCCCGCTTCACAGAACCAGCAATCCTCGCGCTGCCCCATCGCGCCAATCGGGCTTCCCGGAGGGGCTTCGAGCGTCGGCCGCGCCACGGGCAGGCCAGAGTCGCCGCCCGTCAGGTGCCGTTCGATCTGCGCGGCGAGCGCGGCCACGTGCGCCGCCTCTGCCCCGCTCCGTGCACGGCTCTTTTTCGACAGCCGCGCCTGCATTGCCACCAGCTTCGCGTCCACCGCCGCGCTGACCGCGGGCGCCGCCGCGTCATTCCGCGACAGGCCGATCATCTCCGCCACAAACCGCGCCTGCACCCCGCGCGCCAGCGCCGACAGCCGGCTATCCTTCCGCGGTGCAAACACGGCTGCATCCAGCGTGTCGAGCGTCTCGCGGAGTGTCATCGCGCCTGGCCCGCGCTGTTCATACGCCACGAGCCGGCTCGCCCGCGATGGCTCAAGGATAGCGGAGAAAGTGAGCCCCGCCGCGATATCCGCCGCCGCGCCGAGGTCAAACACCGGACCCGTCCGTCCCGGGAACACTTCCGCCCTATCGCCGCCGCCCGCATAGCCGACATCGCCCGGCGTGAGCTGGTTCAGCAGCGCGTCGGGCAGGTCGAGTGCCGCCGGGTCCAGCGTGCGCACCAGCGCCGCGAGCGCGCGCCTCTGCTCGCTTGCGGAAACGGGTGTCCCGGCTGCCTCGCCATCCCCGGTCACCGCATAGCGGAAATCCAGCCCGCCTATGAATTTCGCTGCCGCATCGATCTGGTAGCGATGATAGAGATAGATCGGCGCGATCACCGCCTTGAGATCGGACGTCGCCCGCCCCGGCGCCAGAACGCGTGGCCCGAAATTTGACAACGCGATCTTCCGCACGGCCATCGTCTCATCCAGCGCCGCCACGGGGTCGGCGCCATTGTCCCAGACCGAGGCAAACGGATGCGCCGTCTCCACGCTGCGTCCATGTTCGTCCGAAACAAACCGCAGACCGCTTCCATAGGCGGCCTCCACCATGTCATCGAGCGCGGCCGGATCATCGCTACCGTTCGGAAACTCCGTGTACAGCCATTTGATCGTGAACATGTCCCACGCGCCAAGTCCTTCGCCGTATGCCTGCGAGAAGTCGAGCCCGCCATCCGCCGTCGGCTTCACCCATGGCGCCGGATAGTCCATCACCGAAGCACGCCCATTATTGCTGGCGGCAAAGTTGTGCGCGATGCCCAGCGTATGGCCCACCTCGTGCGCCGCCAGTTGCCGGATGCGCGCCAGCGAAATGCGGATCGGATCGTCCGCGCTGCCGGTCCCCGTTGCGCCCGCGCCCGCAAGCCCTTCGAAGATCATCCGGTCCTGGCGCACGCGCTGCGAGCCGAGGATCACATTCGCTTTCAGGATCTCGCCCGTCCGCGGATCGGAAACGCTGCCGCCATAGGACCAGCCGCGCGTTTGGCGGTGAACCCAGTTGATCACGTTGTAACGCACGTCGAGGGGATGCGCGTCCTCGGGCAGCACTTCCACACGGTAGGCATCCTCGAACCCGGCGGCCCTGAACCCTTCCGCCCACCAGCTCGCCCCCTCGATCAGTGCATTGCGCACGTCTTCCGGCGCGCCATTGTCGACATAGAACACGATGGGCGTCTTCACCGGACCGGACGCCGCCGACGGGTCCGTCCGCTCCAGCCGGAACCGGCGCGACAGGCGCGTGACGATCGGCTCCCCCAAGGGGCTCGAGAAATCATAAAGGCCCATGCCGATATTGGCCGTACGCTGATCAAACGCCCTTGGCTCATAGCCATCGTCCGGCAGGCGCACGAAGGAATGGTGCAGGATCAGCGTCACCGCCCGCCCGTCCGCCGCGGTCGCCGCCGTCTCCGCGTTCGGGCGCGAGGTTTCGAAGGTCAGGAACGCATCGATCTCGGAATTGTCCGGAAAGGACAGCACATTGCCTGTGTCCGGCATCGACCGGTCGGCCGCGAGGCTATAGCCCGCCGCGCCCTCGCCAAAGGCCAGCGCGCCGGCTAGGTCGAACGCATCGCGCGTCAGGAATCCCGTCAGGTCCACCAGCAGCCGCCCGTCGCGGCTCTTGGCCTCGATGTCTGCCGACCACAGGAACGAGGTCGCAAAGCTCTGCTGCACGGCCTTTTCTTCCGCCGGCCGTCCGGAGGTTGCCCGGTAGCGCAGGTTCTCCTGCTCGGCCACCACCTTGCCGCCGATCTGCCGGAAACGGACAATCTCGCCGGACGAGGCATTGCCCCGGTCGAGGCCGATCGGGTTCGACCCCAGCCCCGCCGTCAGACCGGTGGCGTAGATGAACCGCACGGATGTCCCATCCGCCCCTGGCGCGGGCAGGGCGGCAAACACGCGCGCCGCGTCCCGGTCGACATACAGCTCCAGGAACCCCGGCCTCGCCCCAAGCCCGGCCACCCGCTGCTCAAGCGTCTTGGCCGTGTCCGCCTGCGCCGGCCCCGCCAGCAGCAGCACGCACGCAGCAAGAATGGCGAAAAGTCTCATGGAGGTGCCCCCGGCAAATATCAGCCCTGACCTCAGTAAAGGCGATCCGGCGGGCCTGCGCAACGTCGCCCCTTGACTTGTCCGCCGATCCGGCGCCAGCCCCGCCTGCTTGAAGTTGCCCGCAAACGCAGGCATATTCAGGCTTCGTTCAATAACCCCGAGAGGAGTGTCTCCCATAGCTCGCAGACCCGAAGCCGATGCGCCCGTCAAGAAACAGATTGGCCCCCGCATTAATGATGAGATCCGCGCCGCCCGCGTGCTGCTGATCGATGAAAAAGGTGAGAAGCAGGGCGTGATGCCCCTCGCAGCGGCGCTGGAAGCGGCGCGCGAAGCCACCCTCGACCTTGTAGAAGTTTCCGGCGACCAGGAAGTTCCCGTCGTCAAGCTGCTCGACTATGGCAAGCTGCGCTTTGAAGAGCGCAAGAAGAAGGCCGCCGCCCGGAAGAAGCAGAAATCGTCCGAGCTCAAAGAGATCAAGATCCGCCCGAACATCGACACGCACGACTATGAAGTGAAGTCGCGCGCCATCCACCGCTTCTTCGAGGATGGTGACAAGGTGAAGATCACCCTGCGCTTCCGTGGCCGCGAAATGGCGCACCAGCATCTCGGCATGCAACTGCTCGAAAAGATGAAGGTCGATTTCGCCGAAGCCGCCAAGGTCGAACTCGAGCCCAAGCTCGAGGGCAAGCAGATGACGATGGTCCTCGCGCCGCGTTGACGCGTCCGGGCGAGGTCCCCCTGCAAGAAAGCCCCGGTCTTTTAGATCGGGGCTTTTCGCGTTTTGGGGGCTAGGCCAGACTTGGCTGATCCGCCTGTCGCGAACCGGACCGCAAGTCGCCCTCCGCACAAGGGATTGCGCCGGTTTCAGCAGCGGTGCATGCTCAACCTCAAGAAAATTGGGGGGAGACTTTCATGGCTGACTTGCTGGCGCTGTCGCGCAGCGTGATTGATGAAGGCAAGGGCATCACAGAGACAGGTCCGCTCAACCGCATTACGCACGAGCTGTCGGAAATCGGCGACGGCGTGGCCATGGTCGAGGCATTCTCGCACTCGATCGTGTTTCGCACAGACGACGGCCTCGTGGCCTTCGATACATCGAACGAGCATGGCGGTGAGCGGGCGGTGAAAGCGATACGCGGTTGGTCGCCCGACCGGTTCAACACCATCGTCTATACCCACGGCCATATCGACCATGTCGGCGGGTGCGGGGCCTTTGTACATGATTGCGCCGCCTGCCGCGCCCCGGCGCCGCGCATCGTCGGACATGAAAATGTGGTGCGGCGGTTCGAGCGGTACAATCTCACCAATGGCTACAACAAGGTCATCAACGAGCGTCAGTTCGGGCAGTTCAAGAATCGCGGCTATGATCTCGCCGGAGAGGCGCGGTTCCTGCCCGTGACCACCCCCGCGCCCGACACGGTCTACAGCGACGCGCTCACTTTGAATGTCGGGGGTCTCGACATCCATCTGCACCACGCAAAAGGCGAAACCGACGATCATTCTTGGGCATGGATTCCGAAACACAAGGCCATCTGCGCCGGCGACTTCTTCATCTGGAATTTCCCGAACGCAGGAAACCCGCAGAAAGCCCAGCGATACCCCCGGGAATGGGCGGCCGCGCTCCGCGACATGGCGGGCAAGGGCGCCGAGCTGTTTCTGCCGGCGCATGGCCTGCCCATCGATGGCGCCGCGCGTATCCGGGCGGTCCTGACCGAAGTTGCCGACGTGCTCGACAAGCTGGTGGGCGACACGCTCGCCCTGATGAATGAAGGCGCGCGGCTGAACGACATCGTGCACACGGTCAAGGTCGATCCGGACTTGCTCAGGAAACCCTATCTGAAGCCCGCCTATGACGAGCCGGAATTCATCGTTCGCAATATCTGGCGGCTCTATGGCGGCTGGTATGATGGCAACCCGGCCCATTTGAAACCGGCCCGTGATCGGGACGTCGCAAACGAAATTGCGCGGATGGCAGGCGGCGCTGTTGCCCTCGCCAAACGCGCAGACGAACTTTGCGACGCCGACATTCGCCTCGCCTGCCATCTCGCCGAAATGGCCGCGCTTGCCGATCCCGACAATCCGGTCGTACACGCATTGAGAGCGGACGTGTTTCAACGCCGGCGCGAGGGCGAGACGTCGCTGATGGCAAAAGGCATTTTCGGGTCCGCCGCGAACGCCTCGCGCGCCAAGGCGCCAGGTTGACGGGCAAGCGGGAGCCGCAGGATTTCAGTCCACGAACTTCATTCGGCCTGAGCGTCGAGTTGCGACTCTGACGCCAAAAAAGCCCCGGACTTTCGGCCGGGGCTTTTCTTGTGGCTCAGCGGCATGCGCCGCGCAGCGTTAGTGAACGCGGATGTCGTTGGTCACCGAGCTGACGCCCGGCGCGGCCCAGGCGGTGGACGCGGCGAGTTCGCGTTCCGGCCAGCTGTTCACCTTGCCGGTCAGCGTCACGGCGCCATTCAACGCGGTCACATCGACATGCTCAGGCTTGAACCAGGACCGCTTCAGCGCGCCCATGATATCTTTCTTGATATCGCCCGTGTCCGGCCGCGGCTCGACGGCAATCTGGTTGGAAACACCGGTTACGCCCCACAGGGTGCGCACAGCCTGCGCCGCTGCATCGTGCTGGTAGTGCCAGGGAACCTGACCGGTCAGTGTGAGCCAGCCTTCGGTGACCGTCACCTTGACGGCATCTTTCGGCACCGAGCTGTCCCAGGCGAGACGGTGCAGGGCGGCTTCGGCAATCTCTGAATCGCTGCGCTTCACATCGAATGGAAGCTTGACCTTGATCTCCTCGGCCACGGCTTTCACGTCCTTGACCCGAAGCGCCGCCATCTCGGCGCTGTGCTTTTCGGAATAAGTTTCGACATTTCCGGTCAGCGTGATGACACCGTCCTGCGCCGTGACGCCGATATGCGCCGCGTTGACGCTTGGCTCCCAGATCAGCTCATCGAGAACGGATTGTTTCAGTTGCTGGTCATTCGACATTTTTCTCTCCTTTGAAGAGGGGATGGCGCGCCAGACAGGCCTGCGCGAACATTTCCCACGTCTGGAGTGCGCCTCGAAACCTCGCCCCGTCAGTCTCGGACAGTACCTAAGTAGGTTGCCGTCAAATCGTCCACACACGCCAAGCCGGGTTGTGGACGGTTTGTGGACGGGTTGGGCGCCCGGTCAGCAGCCCCCTTGATTCTCCCGCGCGCCTCCGTCATAAGCCGCCTCTTGCCGGACTCCGGGGCGACGGCATTGCCCCCAGGACGCGCATTTTGGGCCGCCAGAACTGGTGTGAGCTCTACAGACCCGAGGAGACAAACATGCCGAAGATGAAGACCAAGAAGGCCGCTGCCAAGCGGTTCAAGATCACCGCGACGGGAAAGTTGAAGCATGGTGTGGCCGGCAAACGCCACCGCCTGATCAGCCATAACTCGAAATACATCCGCCAGAACCGCGGCACGTCCGTCGGCGCCAAGGCAGATGAAGCCCGCGTGAAGAAGTACCTGCCTTACGGCCTGTAACTTCTAACCCATTGATCCTGAACACGAATTGACAGGAGGCTCCCATGCCCCGTTCCCGCGCCAAAGTTCCCGCCCACGCCCGCCACAAGAAGATCCTGAAGCAGGCCAAGGGTTTCCGTAACCGCCGCAAGAATACCTTCACCAACGCCGTCGCCGCCGTCTGGAAAGCCGGCGAGTACGCCTATGTCGGCCGCAAGGTGAAGAAACGCTCGTTCCGCTCGCTCTGGATCCAGCGCATCAACGCCGCCGTGCGTATCCACGACGAAAACCTCACTTATTCCAGCTTTATCAATGGCTTGACCAAGGCCGGCATCGAAGTTGACCGCAAGGTCATGGCCGACCTCGCCGTGCGGGAGCCCGAAGCGTTCGGCGCCCTCGTCGCCCAAGCCAAATCCGCCCTCGCGTAAGGAAACCGGCCCATGAGCAAGTCCCCCAGCAGCGTCCTGCACCCGAGCAAGAAGCCGCGCGTCAAGCGCCGTAACTCGAAATGGACCGCCAACCTGAGCAAGCGCGCCAATATCGGCATCTTCGGCAATACGAAGAAGGCACGGAATGCCCGCAAGAAGGCTGCCCGCGCGTAATCTGAAGGGCCCGCTGGCACATCGCCGGCGACTGAATTAAGCCTCCCGTGACCTTGTCGCGGGAGGCTTTTTCATGGGCGTGTCGAAGCTGAGCGCAGCCTTGCGGATTACGCTCGGCATCAGCCTCGTCGTGTTTGCGATTGCCGCCGGCCTCCTTCAGCGCTCGCCCTGGATCCTGCCGTTCATGGCGATCGGCTTCACCTGCGCCTATCAGTTCGGCCAGCTGCGGCTTTGGCGTGTCGCCCGCAATACCGGCACCTTGAAGCGCTACTGGATGCAGATGCCGGCCGATTTCCTGGTCCAGTTGATCCTCGTCTCCGTTCTTTACCTCATTGGGTTCGGCCTGAGCGCCCTGTTCAGCGGCGGAGTCAGCGTGGCTGCTTTCATGCCGGGTGATGCGATCTGGCCGATCGCCGCCGGCGCGGCGACGTCGATCTTCAGCCTCTATATCGACCGGATCGAGGGCCATCCGTCGAGCTTCTTTCCGGCCTGGATGAGTTCCGATCAGGGCAGCGACGAAATCGCGGGCGATGACCTGCGCCTGTTGCCGGGCCCGGTGACGATCGACACGTTTTTCGCGCACCGGGATCCAGTGCCTGCGGATGCCGATCCGCAGGCCGCCAGTGCCGCAGACCCTTCGGCCGGGCTGAGCGATGACGATATCACCCGCGTTGAGGCCCGGCTCGGGCGCGCACTGCCTGAGTTGCTGATCACGCTCTACAAGCTCCAGAACGGGGGATCGGTCGCGGGCCTCTGCATTCCGCTCCCCGGCCACGAGGCCCCCACCCGCTACGGTGAGGTGATGATGCCGTTCGGCGGCTACAATGACCTGATCCGCGCCGAGACGCTGCGGACGGTCTGGGACACCGTCTGCGACTATGCCGATCCAGACGCACCGGACGAGGCCGGCCAGTTCCCGGACGGCGCGAAAGCCCAGCTGGTGCTCGCCCAATGGTACCGGGAGACCCTGTTCCTCGACTATAACCAGCCGGGGGCGCCCCGGGTCGGCTTTACCGATTTCGACCGGTATGACACGGAGGGAAACCGGGATGCGGTGACCTGGTGGAAGGACTTCGAGACCTTCTTTGCGGCCCTGCGCCATTACGAGCCGGTCTGAGCCCCATCTGGCGGGTTGGCGCGGGCACAAGAGGCCGCTAAACAGCGCGCTTGGTTTTCCGGAAGGGGCGTCGCGTGTCCGACATTGCAAACATCGAGGCCGAAGCGCTGGCCGCCATCAAGGCGGC
>JAIXRO010000181.1 GCA_027485145.1 Hyphomonadaceae bacterium
CAGCTCGAAACGGTGAAAACCTTCGTCATCTATGCCGGCGCCGACACGATGCCCGAGAACAAGCTCGGCGCCGTTCCCTTCGACATCTGGATCGACGGACGCAGCACGAACGTGCGCTGGGGCGACTTCCCGGAAGATACCGCCTGCGGCCTCTGCTACACCTCCGGCACCACCGGCAACCCGAAGGGCGTGCTCTACTCGCACCGCTCCAACGTCCTCCACACCCTCGTCACCATGGGCAAGGATGCGATGGGCATGGGCTCGGCCGACTCGGTGCTCCCGGTCGTCCCGATGTTCCATGCAAACGCCTGGGGCCTTGCAATGTCCTGCCCGGCGACCGGCGCCAACATGGTGATGCCCGGCGCCCAGATGGACGGCGCCTCGATCTATGAGCTTCTCACCAACGAGAAAGTCTCGATCACCGCCGCTGTGCCCACCGTCTGGCTCATGCTGCTGACGCACCTGCAGGCCAACAACCTGAAACTGCCTTACCTGAAGAAAGTCCTCATCGGCGGCTCGGCGATCCCGGAGCGCATCCTGCGCGCCTTCGAGCAGGACTATGAAGTCGATGTCATCCACGCCTGGGGCATGACCGAAACCTCGCCGCTCGGCACGCTCGGCGCGCTGCCGCCCAGCATGGTCGATGCCGATGTCGACACGCGCATGAAGCAGAAGATGAAGCAGGGCCGCCCGCCCTTCGGCGTCGAGCTGGCCATCGTGGACGATGACGGCAAACTGCTGCCGCGCGATGGCAAGACGTCCGGCCGGCTGCTCGTGCGCGGCGCCGCCGTCGCCGGTGGCTACTTCAAGGGCGCGGGCGGCCACGTGCTCGATGCCGATGGCTACTTCGACACGGGCGACGTCGCCACCATCGACGAGATCGGCACGATGGTCATCACCGACCGCGCCAAGGATGTGATCAAGTCCGGCGGCGAATGGATTTCCTCCATCGACATCGAGAACATCGCCGTCGGCCACCCCAAGGTCGCCAACGCCGCCGCCATCGGTATCTACCATCCGAAGTGGGACGAGCGCCCGCTCCTGATCGTGCAGGCCAAGCCCGGTGAAAATCCGACCAAGGAAGAAATTCTCGCCAGCCTCGAAGGCAAGATCGCCAAGTGGTGGACCCCGGATGATGTCCAGTTCGTTGAGGCGATCCCCCTCGGCGCGACCGGCAAGATCAACAAGCTCGCGCTGCGCGAAACCTTCAAGGACTACAAGCTCCCGACCGCCTGAGGCTGTCCGTGCAAAGAGATATCCTGTTCCTGCTGTCGCCGGGCTTCACCGATCCCGCGCTGCCGGGACAGGATTTCTACTGCTGGTCCTGCGCCCTGATGGAGGGCGTGCTCGCCTCGTTCCCGTCGCACACGCCAGACCTCGACGTGCGCCGCATTGCCTTCCCGCGGCCACGGGACGAGGTCGTCGCCCTGATCGGCGCGGAGAACCAGTCGCTCCCGGTCCTGATCCTCGCCGATGAGGCGCCGGGCGACCTGCCGGCCCGGTTCCATGCGGGCAGGCGGTTCGTGAACGACACCATGGCGATCCTCGACCTGCTGCACCGCCGCCACGGCTTTCCCCCGCCGCACCCCTAGGGACAGTACCCATTGCGGGTCTCGCAGAAAGGGGTAGGTTCCGCGCCAACCCGGGAGGCCTCGACATGACCAGCGACACAGCAACGACCCAACCGCCCCAGTCTGCCGGCTGGCGCGGCAAATTTGCCGGCTTCGCGCTCGGCTTGTCGATCTTTTCGATCCTCTGGTTCGCGATTGCGGCCGTCGGCACCAAGCTCGGTTTCTGGACCTGGCAGGTCGGTCTCGGCCAGATGACCATCGGCTGGGGCCCGCTTTTGCTGATGGCCGCGGCCGGCGTCTCGGTCCTCGCCGTCATCATCGCGCTGATCAAGGCGCCCCGGAAACAGGCCTTGATGCTCGCCATGGGCGCGCTGCTGATCTCCGGCCTCGCCTTCGGCCGCGTCGCCGCGTTCGGCGGGCAGGCCGGCCGTCTGCCGCCCCTGCATGATATCCAGACCGACTGGTCGGACCCGATCCGTCCCAGCGACACGCTCTCGTATGCGCGCGAGTCCTCCGGCGCCCTGAATGCGATGCAGGATGATCCGCTCATCGCAGAAGACGCCAATGCCCGCTGGCCCGGTATGGGCGGGCGCCGCGTCGCGGAGGTCCAGGAAGAGGCCGAGTTCGACCCGTCGATCCACAAGTCTCCGAAGGCGACGCCCTATCCGCTGATCGCGCCGCTGATCACGGCCAAAACGCCCGAGGCGGCCTTTGTCGCGGCTGAGGAAACGGTCAAGGCCCGCGGCTGGACCGTCGTTCTCTCGATTCCGTCAGAGGGCCGTATTGAAGCCACCGAAGAAAGCTTCTGGTTCGGTTTCAAGGATGATGTGATCATCCGGGTCCGGACCGACGCCGCCGGTGCCCGCATCGACGTGCGCTCCACCAGCCGCGTCGGCCTGTCCGATCTCGGCGCCAACTCGAAGCGCATTCGCAACCTGCTCGACGAAATCGAAGTCCGCCTCAACAAATAGCCAATTCCCCCCTCCCGCGCGCGGGGGAGGGGGCACTTGTGCCTACGAAATCCGCGCCCTCAAAAACAAAATCTTGAGGCCCATCAAGCGCTTGTAAAATACTTCCGCGCCGCGAACGCACCCCCTGCGGGCCCGGCGTTATACTTCGTGCATGCAGACGCTCAGCGCCCTTCGTCAGGACCCTTACTTCACGCGCATGTTCGCCTACGTGCACGTGCTGTGCTGGCCGATCCTCGTCTGGCAGATCAACCGTTTCTTCGGCGCTCTCAAGCGCGCCGGCATCACCAACGCCCTCTACACCGTCAACCGCTGGGGCTTCCTCAAGCTCGTCCATCTCGGCGACCGCGAGGACCCGAAGGCCTACAAACCCCTGCCGCGCATCTTCCGTCCCCTGACGGATGAAGGCTACGCCAGCGACTTGCCGGCCAACCTCGCCAAGCGCGACCGCCTCGCGGCTGTCCTCA
>JAIXRO010000059.1 GCA_027485145.1 Hyphomonadaceae bacterium
GCCCGGATCCGTCAGGGGACGGAAGGTTCTGGCGAGGGGTTTGTAGGCGGCCGGGTCTTCCTTGTCTCCGAGATAGTGCACGGTGAGCCAGCCCCAGCGGTTGACGCTGTAGAGGGCGTTATGGATGCCTTCGCGGATGGTCCAGCTGTAGAAACGGTTGAGTTGCCAGACGAGGATCGGCCAGCAGAGCACGAACACATGCGCGAACAGGGGCGCAAAGTGGGGGCTGCTGCGAAGGGCGCTGAGCGTCGGCATGCACGAAGTATAACCCCGCCTTTGGAGGGGGTGCGTTCGCGGACGCCAGGAATTTTTTAGAGCTCTGTTTGGGCGGAGAATTTTGCTTCCGAAGGTGCCGGAATTTGAGGCACAAGGACGCGCGCAAGGCTTCGCGGCTTGCGAATATGGCCTGCGGCTCTAATGTCGAACTGCCCTGCCCTTCACCCCGAAAACCGCTCTCCAAGGTGTCACGATGAAACACGTCCTTGCTGCTCTCTCGCTTTTGGCGGCCTCTGCTCTCGCCGCGCCGGCGGCGCATGCGGACGAAGGCCTGAAATGGATGACCGGCTGCTGGCGCACGGCGGACAAGACCTACAAGGAAGTCTGGGCCAAGCCGGATTCGGGCTACCTGTTCGGCTATTCCCTCACCTATGACGAAACCGGGGCGGTGAGCTTTTTCGAACAGGCGCGGATCGATGCCGGCGCGCCGGCCGTGTTCAACGCCTATCCG
Organism: Hyphomonadaceae bacterium; assembly: GCA_027485145.1. GTDB lineage: Bacteria > Pseudomonadota > Alphaproteobacteria > Caulobacterales > Hyphomonadaceae > Hyphomonas. The sequence continues at coordinate 728 of JAIXRO010000059.1, forward strand.
GGCGGGTTCGGCCCGTCGGAGTTTCCCGAACTCAGCCGCGGCAAGAACACCGTGACCTTTGCCAATGAGGCGCATGATTACCCGCAGCGCATCGTCTACACGCGCAAGGGCGGCCGGATGACCGCGACGATCTCGCTGATCAACGGCGCGCGCGAGCAGAAATGGGACTTCAAGAAGTGCTGATGGCCGGGAGGCGCTGATTACTCTTCAGGCGCCTCATCACCTTCCGCCGGCACAGGCTCGCCACCGAAGCGGCCCATCCAGGTCTCTGTCAGGATGGGCGTGAGAGCCGCGGCTGGAAGCGTGACCGAGTAGGCGCCCTCGGCATAGGAGCCGACATCATAGGGCGAGAACATGACGGTGATGCCGCCGATCTTGCCGGGTTCGGTCGAGGTTTCGAAGACGAAGTTGCTGCGATAGATCTCCGGATCCTCCGGGGACGGAACGAGCAGTTCGCGCAATTCCGCCTCGACGGCCTCACTCCCCGCTTCGGCGAGGCCGCGTGCTATCTTTTCAGCCGCGAGACCCTTGATCACCAGATCGTTGAAGGCGGCCTGGTCCGTGACGAACGTGGCCAGCGGGAGCGCCGCGGCCTCATTCCTGCGGTAGATGCCGCCGGCGAGAAAATAGTTGGGGTGTGCGCCGCCGGTGAAGGTGCTGACAGTGTCGCGGACTGAAATGATGTCGTCGAACGTACCGGTGACTTCATGGCGGATTTCGAGCGAGTAGTTCATGAACCACGACGCCTCGCCGGTGGCGGCGGCGTCTTCATCGGCCATCTTGCGGCCTTCATCGGCCGAAGCGCCGAGATCATCCAGTTGTTGCCTGGAGGCCTCCCAGAGCCGCCAGGCGAGCGGGGGATCGAAGGCAAGGATGGCAGGATCGATTTCGGATTCGACCATATAGTTCCCGCTTTCGAGCTTGTAGGACAGCTGGAAGCCGTCGGGGGCGCTGGGCGGGGCGGCCGCCGCTTCGGCGACAGCGCCTTCGGCTTCAGGTGCTGCGGCGTTCGGCGTGCAGGCCGCGAGGGCTAGAGTGGCGGCGGCGATGGTCGTCAGATGGCGGATCATGGTGGACTTTCTGTCTAGAGGCTGAGGAGCTCGGCGTCGCCGCCCTGAGCCGTGATGTTGACGCTGACCACACGCTCGGTCGCGAAGCGGTGGAGATAATGCGGGCCGCCGGCCTTCGGGCCGGTGCCGGAGAGGCCTTCGCCGCCGAAGGGCTGGACGCCGACAACGGCGCCGATCATCGAGCGGTTCACATAGGTGTTGCCGGCCGGCATCGCGGCCTTCACGGCGGCGTGGAAGCTTTCAAGGCGCGAGTGGATGCCGAGCGTCAGGCCATAGCCCTTGGCGTGCAGGGCGGCGCCGGTGGCGGCAATGTTGTCCGGATCGTAGCGCAGGATATGGAGCACGGGGCCGAAGGTTTCCTCCGTGATCTGATCGAGGGAGGAGAGCTCGACGAGGGCGGGGCCGAAGCCGGTGCCTTTCTCCGCCAGAGGGCCGGGATCGATCTGGTGGAGGACCTTTGCCTCCCCTTTCATGCGGGCGAGGTGTGTCTCGAGCAGGCCGCGCGCATCGGCATCAATGACCGGGCCGGTGTCTGTTTCGGCGAGCGCGGGGTCGCCCATCTTCAGTTCGTTCATCGCGCCGATCAGGCCCTCGATGAGGCTGTCAGCAGTGGCGTTCGGGAGGAACGCCAGACGCAGCGCGGAGCAACGCTGGCCCGCCGAGCCGAACGCAGAGGTGATCATGTCGTCGATCACCTGTTCCCGGAGCGCCGTGGTATCGACGAAGAGGCCGTTGAGGCCGCCGGTCTCGGCGATCAGCGGGATGATCGGGCCGTCCCGGCCGGCCAGCGTGCGGTTGATCAGGCGGGCGGTGGAGGTGCCGCCGGTGAAGCAGACGCCCGCGACACGCAGGTCTGCGGTGAGGGCGGCGCCGACGGTCTCGCCGCGGCCGGGGAGAAGGTGCAGCGCATCGAAGGGCAAGCCCGCCCGGTGGAAGAGGCGCACCGCTTCGAAGGCGATCAGGGGCGTCTGCTCGGCGGGCTTGGCCACGACCGTGTTGCCGGCCGCGAGGGCGGCGGCGATCTGGCCTGTGAAGATGGCGAGCGGGAAGTTCCAGGGCGAGATGCAGCAGAACACACCTCGTCCGTGCAAGGACAGATGGTTGGTCTCGCCGGTCGGGCCCGGAAGGCGGACGGGGGCGGCGAAGTCTTCGGCGGCCTGGTGGGCATAATAGCGGCAGAAATCGACGGCCTCGCGGACTTCGGCGATGCCGTCGGGGAGCGTCTTGCCGGCTTCGCGCGCCATCAGGGCGATGAGGCGCGGCGCTTCGGCCTCCATCGCATCCGCCATGGCGTGCAGGAATTCGGCGCGCTTGGCGCCGCCGAGACGGTCCCAGCCCGGCTGGAAGGCCTTTGCGGCATCGAGCGCGCGGCTGATGGCGGAGGCGTCCGCTTCGAGCACGGCGCCGAGGACGCGCGAATGATCCGCCGGCGCGCGGACGAGATCGCCGCCGCCAGTGGTCGCGGCGCCAGAGATGACCGGACCGGCCGCGATGGCGGGGCCATCATCGAGACGCTTCACGGCCGCGGCAAAGCCGCCGCGCACGCCCAGCTGGCTGAGATCATGGCCGAGGGAATTCCTCCGTGCACTGCCATAGAGGCGCGGCGGCGTCGGGATGCGCGGATGACGGCGCGGCCCGGCCTCGACCTTGGCGATCGGGTCAGTCACGACCTGTTCGGGCGGGACGGCCTCATCGAGGAAAGAGTGGACGAAGCTGGTATTGGCGCCGTTTTCGAGCAGGCGTCGGACAAGGTAGGGCAAGAGGTCTTCATGCGCGCCGACGGGGGCGTAGACACGCACGCGGGTGCCGGCTTCGGCGGCCTCGTAGAGCGGCTCGCCCATGCCGTGCAGGCGCTGGAATTCGTAGCCCGAGACACCCGCATTGCCTGCGAGCAGGTCGACCGCGGCCAGCGTGTGGGCATTGTGGGTGGCGAAGCAGGGATAGATCGCGGGCGAGGCGTCGAGCATCGCCTTGGCGCAGGCGAGGTAGTGAACGTCCGTACCCTGCTTGGTGGTGAAGACCGGGAAGTTCGGATAGCCTTCGACCTGCGCGTTCTTGATCTCCGAGTCCCAATAGGCGCCCTTGACGAGGCGGACCATGAAGCGGCGGCCGGTGACGCTGGCGAGCGTACCGAGCCGTTCGATGACGGCCAGCGCACGCTTCTGGTAGGCCTGCACGGCAAGGCCGAGACCGGTCCAGCCTTCAAGGGAGGGCTCGCGGGCGAGGCGCTCGAAGATCTTGAGGCTGATGACGAGGCGGTGGGCCTCCTCGGCATCGAGACAGAGGCCGATATTCGCCTTGGCCGCCTGCTCGCACAGCGTCAGGACTTTCGGATACATTTCGGCCATCACGCGCGCTTCCTTGATGGCGAGGTAGCGCGGATGGAGGGCAGAGAGCTTGACGGAGACGCCGTTGGCAGCTTCCGGCGGGAGCTTCACGTCCTTGTCGGCGGCCACAGCCGTGATCGCGTCCTGATAGGCCTTGAAGTAGCGGGCAGCGTCGGCGCTCGTGCGCGCGCCTTCCCCCAGCATGTCGAACGAGAAGTGGGCGGCCTCGCCCGACTTGACCATCCGGCGGCCGCGCTTCAGCGCGTCCTCGACCGTCCGTCCAAGGACGAACTGTTCGCCCATGATTCGCATCGCCTGCATCATCGCGGCGCGGATGACAGGCTCCCCGCTCTGGCGGATCAGACCGCCGACGAAAGAGGCCGGGCCCTTCTTCGCGCTGTCCGGCGCGCCGATGACACGGCCGGTGAGCATCAGGCCCCAGGTGGAGGCATTGACGAGCCAGCTGTCCGACTGGCCCTGGTGGGCGCCCCAGTTGCCGGAGCGGATCTTCTCGGCGATCAGGTCGTCCCTGGTGGCGGCGTCCGGCACACGCAGCAGGGCCTCGGCGAGGCACATCAGGGCGAGGCCCTCGGAGTTCGTCAGGCCGAATTCCTCCAGGAAGCTTTCCATCATGCCTTTGCGCCGGCCCCTGGCGCGGGCGATGGTGACGAGTTCGCGGCCCCGGCGCACAGCCGCTTCGCGAACCGGCCCCGGCAGGACGCCCTGCCTGATCAGCCCCTCGAGAAGGGCTTCCTCATCGGCGAACTTCAGGGCATCGAGCGCGTCCCAGTCAACCGGAAGCGAGGCGAGGGTGTCGGGCATGAGAATCGGCAGCTCACTGGAAAAGAGGCAAGGATTTGCGCCCGCCAAAGCAGGTGACGCATGAAGATACCTGTGGACGACGACCTCCGCGAGCGGAATTTGACGGCAGTCGCCCTCTTTACGCCCCGGTGCAACGCCGCCACATTGCGCCGCGAATGGCCCCGGGGGGCCCCAACAGCAACGCTCACCAGGAGCTGCCATGCGCATCATGCTGGTCACCGACGCCTGGGACCCCCAGGTCAATGGCGTCGTGCGCACGATGAAGCGCATCATCGCGGAAACCGAGGCGATGGGCCATGTCTGGGAAATCGTGCACCCGGGCGCCGGCTTCATGACGGCGCCGCTGCCGACCTATCCCGAAATCAAGATGGGCCTGTTCGGCCGGCCGCGGATCAGCGACATCTTCCACGAGTTCGAGCCGGACGCCGTACATATCGCCACCGAAGGCACGCTGGGTATGGCGGCGCGGGCGGTGTGCCTGACCGAGAAGCATCCTTTTTCAACCGCCTATCATACGCGGTTTCCGGAATACGTGTCGGCGCGGTTCCCCGTGCCGGTCAGCTGGGGTTATTCCTTCGTGCGCTGGTTCCACAAGTATTCCGGCAAGGTGATGGTGGCGACGCCCTCGCTGATGAAGGAACTTGAAGCCGAACGGTTCACGAACCTCGTGGCGTGGAGCCGGGGCGTCGATACCGAAGCTTTCCATCCGGCCAAGCGCGTCGCGGAAGGCGCGCCGAACGATCCGTTTGCGGGGCTCGCGCGGCCGATCTTCCTGAACGTCGGACGTGTCGCGGTCGAGAAGAACATCGAGGCGTTTGCGGAGCTGAAGCTGCCGGGCACGAAAGTGATCGTCGGCGACGGGCCGCAGCTGGATGAGCTGAAACGAAAGTACAAGGACGCCGTCTTCTTCGGCGCCCGGTTCGGCGAGGAACTGGCGGCGATCTATGCGAGCGCGGATGTGTTCGTGTTCCCCAGCCTGACCGACACGTTCGGTCTGGTCGTGCTGGAAGCGATGGCGGCGGGCACGCCGGTCGCTGCGTTCGATGCGACCGGGCCGCGCGATGTCATCCCGGGCTCCGGCGCCGGGACGATCACACCGCTGGACGGCGATCTTGCCAAGGGCGCGATGGATTGCCTGACGCTGAGCCGCGCGACGGCGCGCGCGCATGCCGAGACGTATAGCTGGCGCGCCTGCGCGGAAGTGTTCCTCGAAAACCTGCAGCCCCTCCCCCCGCCCCTGCGCCGCCGGTTCTGGCACAAGATCCGGATCCGCAGGAAGAAGGCCGTGGTGGCGGCGAAAGAAGAGTAGGCGCTGGCGCCCACCCTCCCCGTATCACAGGGAGGGCAAGATCGGGGCCGGCCTTCAGGGCGTCGCTGTTGCGCCGGCTTTCAGCGTTGCCGCCACTTCCTGGGCCTTGCCGAGTTCGGCTTCGTGGAGCGGGATGAGGCCCTTCTCGATCATGTAGCCATCGACGCCGGCGGCGCCGTCACTGACCGATTCCACGACGAAATCGGCGAGGCCCGGGACGAGCGGAATGTTCTGGTCCTTGACGTAGAAGTACATGACGCGGGCGAGGCCGTACTGGCCGCTGGTGATGTTCTCGAAGGTCGGCTCGACACCGCCCAGGAGGCCGCCTTTCACGCGGTCGCCGTTCTGCTCCAGGAACGAGAAGCCGAGTACGCCCAGCGCGTCCGGTGATTTGACCAGAGACTGCACGATGGCGGAGTCGTTCTCGCCGAAATCGACCCAGGCATCATCCGTACGCACGGTATGGGCGCGGGCCTTGAACGCCTCTTCGTCCGTTTGCTTGAGGGCGGCAAGTTCCGGGACTTCCAGTGCGCCGAGTTCCATGCCGAGTTCGACGAAAGCGTCGCGCGTGCCGGAGGTGGGCGGCGGGCCGAGAACGAGGATCGGCTTGGCGGGCAATGTTGCGCCGACTTCATTCCACATCTTGTAGGGGTTGGGCTTGAAACCGCCCTGACCATCCGGGATGTCCTTGGCGAGGGCGAGGTAGAGTTCGCGCTTTGTGATGTCGAACAGCGGGCCTTCCTTGGCATTGGCGACAACGATACCGTCATAGCCGAGCGGGATCTCGGTGATGTTGTTGACGCCGGCGGCGATGCAGAGATTGCGTTCGGAATCCTTGATCGGGCGAGAGGCGTTGGCGATCGACGGCTGGGCCGGGCCGACACCGGCGCAGAAGGCCTTGAAGCCGCCGCCCGTGCCGGTCGATTCGACGATCGGCGTGTCGAAGCTGGTGGTGGCGCCGAACCGCTCCGCGATCGTGCGGGAGAAGGGCGCGACGGTCGAGGAGCCGACAATCTTGATTTTCTGGTCTGACGGGGCGGCGGCGCCAACCGGCGCTTCGGCCGAACCGTCTTCGAGCTTCGAGAGGTCGCTCTGTCCGCAGGCGGCAGCCGCCAGGATCATGGCGGCCGGGATCACAGTTCTCAGGAAGCCCATCATCATTTCATTGTCTCCACTCAGTTTGGCCCGGGATATCGCAGGATTAACCCTTTCGCCATACGTGCAGCGCGTGACATTGACTGCCAAATTAGGCGACAGATTTGTGACACAGACGTGTAACTCAAAAAAACTTCTTGCAGGCCCGGGCTTTACGCTCTACATGCACGTTCGAAATTGATGTGGCGGACATCTGGGCTAACCCGACAAAAAGGGGGGCCCCCTGTACTAACGCCCAAAGCTGGTTTGAAGCCCTTTGGAGGTTAGGTGTCATGCACACTTACGCTACCCCGTATAATATTGTGCGTTCCGTTCAGCCGGAACTCCCGGTCTATTGCTTCCGCCCGCAGCGCGTTGCGGCGGCCGCCCGCTGGTTCGTGGAAAAATTCCCGGCCCAGGCATTCTATGCGGTGAAGGCCAACCCTGCCCCGCACGTGCTCGACGCCCTCTGGGATGCCGGCATCCGCAGCTTTGATGCGGCCTCCGAGAAAGAGATCGAACTCATTCACGGCCGTTTCCCCGGCGCGCGGATCGCATTCCTGCACCCGGTGAAGCCGCGTCACGCGATCAAGCGCGCCTATGAGAATTTCGGCGTGCGCATTTTCGTGACCGACACCGTGGCCGAGCTGAACAAGATCCTCGAAGCCACCGGCTATGCGAAGGATCTGACGATCCTCGTTCGCATTGCCGTGTCGTGCGACGGCTCGGCCCTGCCGCTGTCCAACAAGTTTGGCGCGCAGGCCGAAGAAGCCGCAGAAATCCTGCGTCTTGCCCGCCGTCATGCGGACGAGCTCGGCGTGTCGTTCCATGTCGGCAGCCAGGCGATGAAGCCTTCGGCCTGGGCGCTCGCCATGGCAGAAGCGAGCCGCATCATCATTGATGCCGGCGTCACCGTGGACATCGTGGATGTCGGTGGCGGCTTCCCGGCGATCTATGGCGACAAGGCCCCGCCGGACATGGACGACTATGTCGCGATGGTGATGCGCTCGTTCGAGAACATGTTCGTTCTCGAGAACGCCGAGCTGTGGTGCGAGCCCGGCCGTGCGCTGGTTGCCGAGTCCGAGAGCCTGCTGGTGCGGGTCGATCTTGCCAAGGGCAAGACGCTCTACATCAACGACGGCTCGTACGGCTCGCTCTACGACGCGGTGCACGAGCGCTGGAACTTCCCGATCCGTGCCGTCTCCGGCGACGGTCGCAAACTTGGCCGCATGGTGGAATACACCGTGTACGGTCCGACCTGCGACTCGACCGACAAGCTGGCCGAAACCGTCTGGCTGCCGGCCGGCCTGACCGAGGGCGATTACATCGAGTTCGGCAATATCGGCGCCTATGGCCGCGCGATGGCGACGAAGTTCAACGGCTTCGGTGAAGCCGAGACGATCGCCGTGCAGGACGCGCCGTGGCCGAGCCTTTATGGCGCGGCATCGGCCGAAGTCGTGGCGTTCGGGTCGAAAGCCACGAACTGAAGTTCCGGAAATCCGTAACGTCTGAGGACGCGCGAAATGCCGTCCGTCTCGTCCGGCGGGCGGGTGAGGGAAGCTGTTCCTCCCTGACCGCCGGAATGAGTATTTTCCGGCAGCACACGGATCGTCTGGCGGGCAATCGCAGCGCCTGAATCGATATACGACACCGGACGCGGCGCGGTGGCGATGAGCTGGCCGCGCACCAGCGGGAAATGCGTGCAGGCGAGCACGATGGTGTCGATCTCATCTCCGCCGCGCGCATCAAACAGCGGAGCCTGGGCCGCGGCGTAGGCCTCTGTGGGAACGTCTTCGCCGCGCGCATGGGCTTCGGCGAGCTTCACCAGTTCGAGACTGCCATGCAGGATCACGCGCTTTCCGGCGGCGAACTCCTCGATGAGCCTCGCCGTGTAGGCGCGCCGGATCGTGCCGGGCGTGGCGAGCAGGCCGATCGTGCCCGTCTCGGTGAGCTTCGCGGCCGGCTTGATGGCGGGCACGGTGCCAACGACAGGAATCGTGAGCGCGGCGCGCACTTCTGCGAGGGCGAGCGTGCTCGCGGTATTGCAGGCGATGACGAACACGTCAGGCTGAACGGCCTCGACGAGCGCCCTGGCGACGCGCGGCAGGCGGTCTCGCAGGGCATCGTCCGACTTGTCCCCATATGGGAAAAAGGCCGTGTCGGCCGCGTAGTGAACGGACAGGCGGGGCCCGAGGGCGCGGATCTCTGCGGCCACCGTGAGACCGCCGACGCCGGAATCGAAGACCAGGACGCGGCCCCGGGCGGGCGAGGGTTCGAAGGTGTAGGGCGCAGCCTGGGGCATCTGGGGGCAAGTTAAGCACATTCCGACACGGCGCAATCGGGGCGGTGGCGGGGCCGGGCAGAGATTTCAGCACAAGCCGTGGCATAAAACTTGTTGTGCACTGCACCATCGCAGACTAGCGTTGGAGGCTGAAATGATGGGGAAGCGGGAAATGATGGACCTGTGGCTGAATTCCTGGCGCACGTACACGGCGATGACCGCCGCGTCGCTCGACACGCTGCTCACCATGCAGAAGAGCATGATGAACCTGTCTTCGATCACGCTGTCGGACGGTTTTGACGGCAAGGACGAAAACTATATGCGCGAAGCTTTCCAGCGCGCGGCTGACGCCAATGTGCGCCGCTGGTCGGATACGGCCGACATGCTGAAGGGCATGCCGAGCTGGATGCAGACCATGAACCGGATGCCGGGCACCACGCTGACCGACATGTTCGACAAGGCCAAGCGCGCGCGGGGCTGATCGCGCCCCTCAAACACGTCCCATAGACTTGCCGCCTGCCCTGTTTTACCTCGGGGCATGACACTCGATCTTGATCATCTCAAAGCCCTTGAGCAGCGCCTGCTCTGGCTGGCGGCCTGGACCGTCCACAACGCCAACCACCTTCGGGACAAGGAAGACGACGACGTCAAGGTCGGCGGCCATCAGGCCTCCTGCGCCTCGATGGTGTCGATCCTGACGGCGCTCTACTTCCATGTGCTGCGGCCGGAAGACCGGGTGGCGGTGAAGCCGCACGCCGCGCCGGTGTTCCATGCGATGCACTACCTGATGGGCAACCAGACGCGCGACAAGCTGGAAAACTTCCGCGGCTATGGCGGCGCGCAGTCCTATCCCTCACGGACCAAGGACATTGACGATGTGGATTTCTCCACCGGCTCGGTCGGGCTTGGGGTGGCGGAGACGGCGTTTGCCTCGATCATACAGGACTACCTGATCGCCCGTCCGTGGACGGAGCTTGGGACCGGGGCACGCAAACCGGGCCGCATGGTGGCGCTGGTGGGCGACGCCGAACTCGACGAGGGTAACGTCTACGAATGCCTGCAGGAGGGCTGGAAGCACGGCCTGCGCAATACATGGTGGATCATCGACTATAACCGCCAGAGCCTTGACGGCGTGGTGCATGAGGGCCTGTGGGCGCGGGTCGAGGCGATCTTCAAGGCGTTTGGCTGGCGCGTGGAAGTGCTGCGCTTTGGCGCGCTGCAGCGGGCCGCCTTCGCGGAGCCGGGCGGGTCGCGCCTGAAGGACTGGATCGAGGCCTGCCCCAACTCGCTCTACTCGGCGTTGACCTATCTGGGCGGCGCAGCCTGGCGCAAACGGCTGCTGGATGACATCGGCGATCAGGGCGCCGTGACGGCGCTGATCGAGCGGCGCTCGGATGCAGAGCTCAGCACACTGATGAACAATCTCGGCGGCCAGTGCCTCGAGACGCTGTGCGACGCGTTCGACCGGGCGCGCGACGAGACGCCGACCGTATTTCTCGCCTATACGATCAAGGGTTGGGGCACACCGCTCGCGGGTCACAAGGACAACCATTCCGGCCTGATGACCAAGGCGCAGATGGCTGAGTTCCAGACGCTGATGGGGATTGCCCTCGGCGAGGAGTGGGAACCGCTCGCGGGACTTGAAAATCCGCAGGCGACCCGGGCGTTTCTGGCGGATGTGCCGTTTTTTGCGGCGGGGCCGCGGCGTTACCATTCGCCGGCGGTGCCCTCCCCCGGTCCGGTCTTCCTCGATGACGAGATGTTGTCCACGCAGGCCGGCTTCGGCAAGATTCTCGACGCGCACGCGAAGATGGATACCGAACTGTCGCGCCGTATACTGACGACGTCTCCGGACGTCACCGTCTCCACCAATCTCGGCCCGTGGGTGAACCGGCGCGGCCTGTTTGCCCGGGAGACTGTGGCCGACACGTTCCGCGACGAGAAAATCCCCTCGGCGCAAAAGTGGAACTTCTCGCCAGAAGGCCAGCATATCGAACTCGGCATCGCGGAGATGAACCTGTTCCTTCTACTCGGCGCGGCGGGGCTGTCGCACTCGCTGTTCGGCGAACGGCTGATCCCGATCGGCACGGTATATGATCCGTTCATCGCGCGCGGCCTCGATGCGCTGAACTATGCCTGTTACCAGGATGCGCGCTTCATCATCGCGGGCACGCCCAGCGGTGTGACGCTGGCACCGGAAGGCGGCGCGCACCAGTCCGTCGGCGCGCAACTGATCGGCATGAGCCAGGACGGGCTGGTCTCGTTCGAGCCGGCTTTCCTTGATGAGCTTTCGATCATCATGGACTGGAGCCTCGACTACCTGCAACGCGACGGCGAGGGCGACCCCGACGAGCGCACCTGGCTGCGCGACGAGACGGGCGGCTCGGTCTACCTGCGCCTCTCCACACGGCCCATCGAGCAGGTGCGCGTCTGGACGCGTGACGACGCGGCGTTCCGGCAGGGCGTCATCGATGGCGGCTACTGGCTGCGCGCGCCGGGGCCGAACTGCGAAGTGGTGATCGCCTATCAGGGCGTCGTGGCACCGGAGGCGATCAAGGCCGCGGCGCGCATCGGCGAAGGCCGGCGCGATATCGGGGTGCTGGCGGTCACGTCCGCAGACCGGCTGAACTCGGGCTGGACCGCGGCGCGGCGCGCCCGGGCGCGGGGCCACGGGGACGCGAAGAGCCAGATCGAACGGCTGATGGAAGGCGTGCCCCGGCACTGCCAGCTGATCACGGTCACCGATGGACATCCGGCAACGCTGGCCTGGATTGGCGGGGTGAAGGGCCATGCGGTGACGCCTCTGGGCGTGGAGCATTTCGGCCAGACCGGCACGATCCGCGACCTCTACCGGCACTTCCAGATCGATGCGGCGGCGATCGTGTCCGCGGCCAGCCACCTGTCGCCAGGCAAGATCCTCTAAAGGGTCAGGCCGCGCGCTTCGGCACGCTCCAGGCTGTTTTCAGCTCATGCAGCGCATCGATCCAATCGCCGCCATCGCGCAGGCGCTGGACGTACAATTCGAGAATCTGACGGGCCGCCACGCTCGGCTCGATGCCGCAGCGCTCTGCATGTTCGGCGAAGAAGTCCTTGTCCTCCGGATCGAGGCGGACGGTGAGGGCAACCCTGTTGGACATCCGGGACATGAAACGACTCCTGAAGCAGCTAGAAGATGCTCTATCGGATTTAGGTGTGATATGTCAACAAGCCCTGAATTAATGATGAATATTTGACAAATAAAGGAGTCTACCGCTTTGTCGGACGATGCCGAACTGGTCACGATCTTCCCTGTTTGAGCCCGGCCCAGGTGATACCGGGCCGGTGCCCGTTTACCTGAAACGGGACTACCGCCTGCCGCTGCCGGTCGAGGTGCGCCGCGCCGTGGAGTGGTTGGCGACAGGGTCGGAGAAGCAGGACGTGCTGTTCGAACTCGCCGAGCCCGGCCGGGTGCGCGTCATCGAAGCGGCGGCCGCCCTGCCCCCGCTGCAGGCCGCGATGGCCGAGAGCGCGCAGATCGCGGAGGACCTCCGGCTGATCTACTCGCGTGGCAGCTTCATCCGCGACCGGCTCGACCTCAGTGACCCGGCCGTGCCGCATCTCGGGATCCGGCACGAAATCGGCCGGGAGGAGACGCTCGTCATGTTCGTGCGGGCCTTCGCGGGGGATATCGAGATCTGGTCAAAAGCCTTCCACGACGAGCAACTGGCCCTCGCTCAGGAACGTCAGCGAGACATTGTCGAGAGCCTGCGGCGCGGCGAGCTTTAACGATCCGTTAACCACTTTCGGGAATCTTCGGGGTGCTACTAGCTGCTCCCGGCATCCACGCTGCGAGCCGCCACGAAGGAGGCCAGGATGAGCATGTTCCACCCCGTCTGCCCCGCCCGGGGAATCTACGGCCACATCGAGCGCCTTGAGGCACGCCGGGAACAGCTCGGCCGGACCGCCGAAGCGGTGGCGGCGAGCCGGTGGCTGAAGCGGGACGCGCTGCTCGCGCGGCTCGAAGCGCTTGATCAGGCGCTGATCCTGGAAGGCGAACAGGCCCGCGACGAGCTGGCAGACGTGGCCGCCGCGACGGCCGAGGGCGCGGCCTGCCAGATGATTGCGGCGCTGCGAGACCTGCAGGCCGGCGAGCCGGACATGCGGCTTCGGGCGGCAAGGCTGATCGCCCGATCGGCCGCCTACCGGGCCACGGATCGGACCTGAGCCTGTACTAGATGCTGAAGATCGGGCTTATTTGAGGGATCGTCTCAACCAGAAGTTCACTTCCATTCAGCATGTTGCGGCGTGGCTTCCGTTGTGTCGATCCTCCTGCAGATGTCGGCCTGGCGCCGGGCGACACTTTCCGCAATTCTTGCGGGAACGCTGTCGGCCATGGCGCCTGCCGCTTCGGCTGCGGCGCCGGCCTTCGATCTTGCATCCCTTGACCGGGCCGGCGCGCGCCAGCTCACGGCGGAGTTTGCCGCGGGCGCTGATCCCGCACTCGACCCCCGGTCTATCGTGTCGGGCGCCGCGCCGCTTGACTTCAAACGCGGCGAAGGGCGTGCGCCCCAGTTCCGGCAAGATGGCCGCGATGTCTGGATCCGCTACCGGCTGACGAACAGTTCAAGCGAACCGAAGTCCGCCAAGCTGATCATCAACTTTTCCTATCTCGAGCAGGTCGATCTGTTTGAAGTGTTGCCGGACGGGGCGCTTCGCCTCAGTTCCGCCGGATCGGCCGTGCCGAACACCGGTGCGGCGGTTGCGACGGGATACCCGACGTTCCAGATGATGCTTACGCCCGCCGAGACACGGGACTATTATATCCGTGTCCGGAGCGACTCTGTCCTGTTCTTCCCGATGCGGATTGTCTCGGAAAGCCGGTTCTCGCACGCATTGACGCGCGACACGCTGATCTGGAGCCTGATCGCAGGCACCGCGCTCGCCTTCTCGATCTACGCAGCCTCAATGTCATTCGGGTCCGCGCGCGGCGCCTACCGGGCCTATCTCGGGTTCAGCATCTCGGCCGCCGGGTATATTCTCGTGTCCTCCGGCCTGATGAATGCCTTGCTTGCGGCCGGCCCCACGGTGAACTTCAACACGCTAGTATATGCCGCGCAGGCAATCGTGATCACCTTCGGCACGCTGTTCATCACGCGCTATCTCGAGATGCGCCACGTCGCGCCGCGCCTCTACGTCCTGTTCGCGGCGCAGGCCGGCATCGCCGCCTTGACCGGCATCAGCTTCATCCTGCCCGAATGGGCGGCGCGGCTCAGCTATCTCGTCGCCACGGGTCTGGGCCCCCTTGTGCTGATGTGCGGGCTCGGCTGGCTGACCTGGCGCGGTGTGCCCGGTGCCCGCAGCCTGCTTGCCGCCTGGACGCCCTGCTTCCTCGCAACGGGCTGGATGTATCTGCGCGTTATCAACGTGGCGCCCTACCTGCCGATCAATCATTTCATCGTGCCACTCTCCTTCGCCTTCACGCTGGCGCACTTGTCGGCGATCCTTGGCGGGCGCGCCAAGGAAGCCGAATTGTGGGCCAACAATGACATGCTGACGGGGCTCGGAAACCGCCGCCTGCTGACCACCCTTATCGACCTCGAAAACCGCGAGTCCAGCCATCGCTACGGCGCAGCCATCGCCATCGACCTCGACAATTTCAAACCGGTGAACGACCAGTATGGCCACGCGGCGGGAGACGCCGTTCTGGTGACCGTGGGCGAACGGCTCAGAGCGACCTTCAAGGGCAAAGGCGACCTGTTCCGGCTCGGCGGCGACGAGTTCCTGATCCTCACCTACAGTACGCTCGGTCGCATTGAGGTCATCAACCTGGCCGGCGATTACCTCGTCGCCAATCGCGAGCCGATCTCGTTCGAGGAACTGGAACTGAACATCGATGCGAGCATTGGCGTTGCCTTCTCGGAAGATCATGGCGGGCTTGAAGCCATGTTGAAGCAGGCCGACCAAGAACTCTATGCGGTCAAGCAAGCCGGGCGCGGGATGGTGAGGATTGCAGATCAACGCAAGGCGGAGCAGAGACGGTCTCGCCGCTCGGCTGAATTTTTTTCGCCTGCCGCCGACCTCTTCGCCATGCCGGCCAAACGTTCGATCGCAGCCGCCAGTGATCCGGGCAACGTGGTCCGCGAAAAAGCCTGATCCCGACTTTCCTAAAGGAGGATGTCGTAGAGATCGGTCCTCCGATCACGGAAGAATCCCCAGGCCGCGCGGGCGCGGTCGATGTGATCGAGATCAAAGGTGGCGACAAGGACGCCTTCTTCCGTGCGGCCGAAATCCGTCACCACTTCGCCGGTCTCGTCCGCAATGAAACTGGTGCCGTAGAACACCTGACCGCCCTCATCGCCGACCCGGTTTGCAGCGACGACAGGAATGACGTTGGCGACCGCATGGCCTTGCATGCCGCGGCGCCAGCGGGCGGCCGTGTCGAGGCCCGCATCCTGCGGCTCGGCGCCGATGGCGGTCGGGTACAGCAGCGCGTCGGCGCCCATCAGCGCCATGGCACGGGCGGCCTCCGGGAACCACTGGTCCCAGCAGATGCCGACGCCGATCCGGCCTTTCAGGGTCTCCCAGGTGCGAAACCCGGTATCGCCGGGACGGAAGTAGAACTTCTCCTGATAACCCGGGCCATCCGGAATATGGCTCTTGCGATAGACACCGAGCGGTGTGCCGTCGGCATCGATCATCACGACGGAATTGAAGTAATGCGGCCCCTCCTTCTCGTAGATCGAGACGGGGATGACGATGCCAAGTTCGCCCGCAAGTTCCGAGAGCTGACGAACCGCCGGATGGCCGGGCCAATCCATGGCGCGGGCGAAGTGCTCTTCTTCCTGCGTCTTGCAGAAGTAATGTCCGCAGAAGAGTTCCGGCGGCAGGACGACGTCTGCGCCCCTCGCCGCGGCCTCGCGGACGAAACCGGCCACACGGGCGATATTCGCCTGAACGTCGTCGCTCGGCGTGAACTGGATGGCGGCAAGGGTCAGCGTGCGGGCCATGGGGAGCCTCCTGTCAGGCGGGGATTTCGCGGGTCATGCAGTGGAAGCTGCCGCCGCCGGCAAGAATGCCGCGCGCCGGCAAACCGATCACGGCGCGGCCGGGGAACAGCGCGCGCAGTTCGGCGAGCGCGACTGCGCTGTAATGGTCCTCATAGATGGGAACGAGAACGGCGCCATTGGTGATCGTGAAGTTCATATGGCTCGCGGGCACCGGCACGCCGTCGCCAAAATGGATACGGCCCGGCGACGGAATGCTGGAGACCATGAGACCGGCGGTCGCGAGCGAGCGCTCGATCTCTCCCAGGACATCCGTATTCGGATCATCCGGGCCGGCCGGATGCTGACACAGGACATGCCCCGGGCCGATGAACCGGGCGATATTGTCGACGTGCCCGTCGGTATGATCGTTGGCGAGGCCGTCGCCGAGCCAGAGGATTTGCTCGACGCCGAGCGCGGCGCGAAGGTGGCCTTCGATCTGGTCCTCGCTCAGGCCCGGATTGCGGTTCGGATTCAGCAGGCATTGGCGGGTTGTCAGCAGGCGGCCTTCCCCGTCCACATCGATGCCGCCGCCTTCGAGCACGAAGTCATGCGGGCGGACGGGCAGATGTTCGTGTGCAGCGAGTGCGGCGGCGGTGGCGGTGTCGCCGTCCATCAGGTACTTGCCGCCCCAGCCGTTGAAGCGGAACACCTGCGCTTCGCGCGCGGCGCCCTGCCCCGTCACGATCGGGCCGGTGTCGCGCAGCCAGATGTCTCCGGTGGGGAGCGAGATGAGTTCGGCGGCGCCGCCCGTCATCGCCTGCGCCGTTGCCATCGCCTCGTCCGATCCGATGGCGACCTTGACGGGCACATGCCGGGCTGCCGCGCGGATGAAGGCGGCAATATCGGCGCGCGCGGGCGCAAGATCGCCGCCCCACTCTTCGGCAAGCCGTGGCCAGCCCGCCCAGAGGGCGGCGTGCGGCGCCCATTCGGGCGCGAGGAATGGGTTCGAGCTGTTCATGCTGTTGCGCGCCTTGCCATAGGTTCAGCCAAAGGAAAAGGGCGGCCCCGAAAGGCCGCCCTTTGAGTGTTGCGTTCGAAACGGCGGGGCCGCTTAGAACGAGTACTTGAGGCCGAAGCGGACCTGCCAGAGCGAGGCAGAGTTGATCGCGGCTGCCTGGTCGACCCGTGGGTTGAACGACGTGATCACGAGGCGACCCTGCGAGTCCAATCCAGAAATGGCGGTGATGCCACGTGCAGTATCGGCTGCTCGGCCAATTTGATAGAGTTCTGCGTTGCCAGGAAATCCATGTTCGCGGAGCACGCCCCACTCATCGTTGAGCAGGTTGCCGATGTTGCGGACCAGGACGAATGCTTCGGTGCGATCGTCTGCGCGAAGGCCTGGAAACTCCTGAGCAAGACGAAGGTCAAAGCGGGCACGCCAAGGATCTGTGGCCGAGTTCCTGTCAATAATGCGACCGCGCTGATCCTGAAGGTCCTCGGAACCCCCGATGTAGTCATTGAGCGCAGCCACGGCGCCTGGGTTGGAGGTCGGCGAGATAATCGGATCGCCGACGCCCGTTGGGATGTAGGCCAGTGCGCGGAAGTTTCCGAAGGTCGGATCGAACGAACTCGTCACACCCGCCTGAGAGATTGTATAGCTGTAAGGTGCACCCTCGTTGGCGGTCCCGAAGAGGGAGAACTTGGTTTCATAGTTCTCGATGAATTCCTTGCGGGCGTTCAGGTTGAACGTGAAGCGATGCGGGATAACGTAGTCGCTCGTCCCAGTCGTTGGATCAACGGGGTTGTAAGTCTGGAAGTTGATGAAGTTCGAGAACGCGACCGATGAGGTCATCGGGTTGGTGTCCGTTGCGTCCGTGTAGGCGTAGCCGGCGGCCCAATCAATACCGTTGTCATACTCCTTGGACAGGGCAACCGAGAAGACGCGCGACGAGCCCTTTTCATCGGCATTCGTGAGCAGGAAGTCGTCCGTGTTCCCCGAGAAACGCGGGCGGCCGTCGGCGGCGACGCCCGTCGTAACGAACGAGATCGGGAGGACGTAGGCAGCCTCGTTGACTTTCGAGACAAGCACATCTGCCATCAAGCGCCAGTTGTCGCCGTACCAGGCATCTTCCGAGCCAAAGTCGATAACTGTGCCGAACGCGGCTTTCCATTCAGACGGGATTTCGAAGTCCGGATCCAGAGCGTTGACCGGTCCGCCACCTCTGGCTGCGGCGACAGCCGCAACGGCCTGATCCGGCACATCGAAGAACGGACGGCCCTGGCCACCGCGATAGGTATAGTTCGAGATGTTCGGCGTTGTGCCACCGAGGGTGCGCAAGCAGTCGGTTGCCGACGCGGTCCCAGACCGTTCACGGCATTCGAACAACGTTACGCCGTTGTTCGAATAGTTGTTCGACAGCCAGACGTTCGGGTTGCCGCCCGAGTAGAGGCCGATGCCGCCATGGAAGCGGATATCGTTCGAGAACTCATACTTGAAGCCAAAACGAGGCTGGATCAGATCACGGCCATCCATCGTCGCGTCGTTGCGCACGCCGTAACGTGTCAGGAAGCTCTGGTTGAAGGCGGGCTTGTCGTCGGAGGCGTAGGTGTCATATCGAACACCCAGAACAAGGTTGAGTTCCGGCGTCGCCTGCCACGAGTCCTGAGCATAGAACGTGTTGATCTTGTAGCCGAATTCCGCAGCGGCGTCATTCTGCTCGTTCGTGCCAGCGGCGTTTTCATAGCGGAAGTCCGCGAAGCGGCCCGCCGCGAAGTCTGCGACCGAGTTGAAGACCCATTCGCCCTGAACTTCCTGGACGAAGAGGTTGAATACTTCAAACTCTTCGCGTTCGGCACCGAAGGTGAGAAGGTGATCGCCCAGCGCCCAGTCGGCTTTTGCCTTGTAGATCTTGTTTGTATAGTTGAGCTCGTTGGCGTGGCGGCTGTCGTCAGCGCCGAGGAAGATGGTGCTGACGCCGGTACCGCCGACGCGCGGTACGGAAATTTGCACTTCGCCGAAACCGTCGAGGCCGGCGACCGGGATCTGCCGGTTGTCGAGTTCGACGATGGTCGCCCGGAGTTCGGTCGAGAAGTTATCGGTCCAGTCGGAGTTCAGCGAGCCGGTGTAATTGACCAGCTCGGCGCCGCGCTCGAAGTAGTGATTGCCGTCGGAGACTTCCGAACCCGCGCGGTTGTCCGATGGGTTGAAGTTGAAGCCGTCGTTGAACGTGTATGACACCGCTGCGCGGTGCTGGTCAGTGATGTTCCAGTCGAGTTTGGCGAAGATTTTCTCGTCTTCAACGGGGAGCGCCGTCGGGATACCACCCGATTCGTAGCCGTACTGGTTCACGGCAATCGCCAGAACCTGGTCATAAACCGCCTGGCTGATGTTTGCGCGCGCCACCGAGTTGTCGATCAGGTTGACCGATTCGTTCTTTTCGTATGAGCCGAAGAAGAACAGGCGGTCCTGCAGGATCGGCAGGCCGACGTTGAAGCCGTAGCGCTTTTCCTCGAACTCGCCGGTTGGGATCGTGGTTCCCTTGATCGAGTCGCCGCGAAGATCATTGCTGGTGTAGTCGTAGAACAGGCCACCATGGATCTCGTTGGTACCCGATTTCGTCACGGCGTTGACGTTACAGGCGGTAAACTGACCGTACTCAACGTCAAATGGCGCGAGTTCGACAGAGACCTGTTCAATCGAGTCAAAGGAGATCGGGCTGTTCTCGGTCGGGTAGCCGTTCGAGTTCAGGCCGAAATTGTCGTTGAGGCGTGCGCCGTCGACCGTCAGCGAGTTGTAGCGCGGGTTGGCGCCAGCGCACTGGATCGAGTCGTTGAAGCCGTCGTCGATGTAAATCCGTGGATCAAGCCGCAGGACGTCTTTCACGTCGCGCGAGAAGACCGGTGCGTTCTCGAGGGTATCGAGATTGAAGCTTGACGACGGACCAATTGCGACCCCGGAAACCTGCGAGCCGCCCGTAACGACGACCATTTCCATAACTGCAGCGCCGTCAGCCGCCACCGGCGCCGTGACGATATTGACCACCGCGCTCTCACCGAGGCTGGTGAAGATGTTTTCGACGCGGCTCGTGGTCACGCCTTCACCCGATACGGTGAAGCTGAACGGGCCGCCAATGCGCAAGTTCTGGCTGGAATACTGACCGTTCAGACCCGTTGTGGTGGTCGTTGTCGTACCCGTAGGTTCGTGCACGATCTGCACCGTGGCGCCGGCGATCGGCTGGCCTTGGGAATCTGTGACGACACCGCGTGCGTCCGCAGTTGTAACTTGAGCATAGACCGCCGCAACCGGCGCAAGCGCCGCAATGGCGGCAATGGATGCGCTGCGCGCAAAGAAATTCTTGATCATGGTGTCTTCCCCGACGTTGTCGACCCGGCCGATCCGCCCATTAGCGTTTCGGTAACGCCCGCCCATTAGCTCGGCTGCATGACAGATAAGTGACAGACAATTGAAGGTTCTGCTGCACCGCCCAAACGGGTTCTGGTTTTTTCGTTGCGATGCAAAAATGACACGGAACCGGTGCCTCCCGCATCCCGGTCCGTTGCAAACTGATCTGTATTTGTGCACGTCAGGTCCCGTAGAGACACCTTCAAGGCCGGACTGAACATGCGCCCAGCGATTCGCCTGCCCGAAAGCCCAGAAACCCGTCTGGTTGCAGCAGCGCTGGCGCTGATCCTGGGTGTCAGGGTCGCCGCCGTCCTCGCCTCGCCGCTTAATCTGTATGCTGACGAAGCGCAGTACTGGCGATGGGCTCAGGACCTCGCCTGGGGTTATTATTCCAAGCCGCCGATGATCGCCTGGCTGATCCATGTGATGACCGGGTTGCTGGGAAACTCGGAATGGGCCGTGCGCCTTGCCGCGCCGTTCCTCCACACCGCCGCAGCGGGGGCGCTCTACGTCGCCGGGCGCGCAATGTTTTCAGCCAGGACAGGGACTTATGCCGCGCTGCTCTATGCGCTGATGCCTGCTGTGACCTTGTCTTCGACGGTCCTCTCCACCGACGGGGTGCTGATACCTTTCTGGTGCGCGGCGCTGTATCTTGCCTGGCGCCTGAGGAGCGGCGGGGGATGGGCGACGGGCGCGGCGCTGGGGCTCGCGCTCGGCGCCGGGATCCTCGCAAAGTACGCCATGCTGTATTTCCTTATCGGACTTGGGCTTGCCAGCGTGATCGATGCAGACACACGGCGAGCCTTGCTGTCTCCGGTTGGCGCGCTCGCGCTGATCGTGACGGGCGTTTTGATCGCCCCCCACTTTGCCTGGAACGCGGCGAACGATTTCCAGACCGTCGGCCATACGGTGGACAATGCCAACCTGGGCGGCGAACTGTTCAATCCCGAGCATGCGCTGACCTTTGCCGCTGACCAGCTCGGCGTGTTCGGACCTTTCAGCTTTCTGGCCCTGCTGGCCGGGCTGGCCGGCTGGGGTGTCAGGGCCGGGAGCCATACGGCGGCCGTTCGCTGGCTTCTGTGCTTCGTGCTGCCGGTGCTCGTCTTCATCCTGGGCCAGGCCATCCTCAGCCGTGCGCATGCGAACTGGGCGGCGACCGCCTATCCGGGGGCCAGCCTCCTCGTCGCCGCCTGGTTTGCCGAACGGCCGAAGCTGATCTTGTCAAGCCTTGCGGTGAACGGCCTGCTTGCGGTTTTCTTTCTCGGCATGACTTTGCTGCCACCGGCGCAGACGCAGGCGATGGGCCTCGACAACGCGCTGAAGCGCACGCGGGGCTGGGACTTGGCCGCCGAGCAGGTGTTTGCCGAGGCGGAACGGCTCGGGGCAACATCGGTGCTGGTCGACGAACGGGAGGCCTGGCATGGCCTCGACTTCTATGCGCGCGACCGCGCTCTGCCGCTCTACTCCTGGCGCCGGTATGCCGGACCCAAGAGCTTTTCCGAGCGCGAAGCTCTGGAAGGCCAGCCGGCAGAGCGGGTGCTCATTGCGTCCCTGCGGCCCGGCCTGCGGCCAAGGCTGCGCAGCGACTTCGCCTCGTTCGAGCCGGCGGGCCAGATCCGAATCCCGCTCGGAGAGCGCGGCAATGGTTGCCCGATCACCCGCGTGTTCCAGCTCTACATTGCCTCCGGTTATGCGCCCGTGGAGCGCACGCCCGAATGGGAATCCGCGCTGGCGGACGAAACCGAGTTTGCCGAACCGCCCTGCCCGGCAGGGACCTGAAGCGTCAGGACGCTTTCGCGACCTTGCCCCAGATTTCCTTGATGCGGGCATCACGGCCGCAACCCTTGCGGTAATAGCCGTACTTGACCGAGTTCTTGAGGTAGTAATCCTGATGGTAGTCCTCGGCCGGCCAGAAGGTGCTGGCGGGAATGACCTGCGTCACGACGTCGGTCCGCAGGCTTGTCTCGGCTGCCGCGAGGGTCGCGTCCGCAGCGTCACGTTCGCCCGCGCCGGAGACGAAGATCGCGGAGCGGTAGCTGTCGCCCTTGTCGCAGAACTGGCCATTGGCGTCCGTCGGATCGATGTGCCGGACAAAGTACTCCGTCAGCTCGCCATACGAGACTTTCGCCGGATCGTAGGTGACCTTGACAGCTTCGTAGTGCCCGGTGCCGCCGCGGGTCACATCCTTGTAGGTCGGCGTTTCCAATGTCCCGCCGGTGTAACCGGAGACCGTTTCGAGCACGCCCTCGACCTTGTCGAAGTCCGCCTCGACACACCAGAAGCAACCGCCGGCAAACACGGCAGTGGCCACGCGCGAAGGCGGATCCGGGAGACGGCGGTCTTCTGCGCCTGCGCTGGAGAAAAAGGCGAGGCCAGTGGCCAGAAGGCCAGCGGTCAAGGCGATGGCGAGGGCGGGACGCTGCATGGGCACTCTGAACTTTCACACACTGAGACGGAAACACGGCTTCTTCTGAGGCGTGAAATAGTTGCGAGCGTTCTCCAAAAGAAGACGGAGCACGCAGAGATTGCGTCATTGTCACGCCGATGTGACTTCAAGCACACGCCAGGGGCAGTTCAGGCCGGATTTTCCGTCAGAACCCGGACGCGGACCCGGCTGGTGCGTCCCTCCGCATCAACGGCGGTCACCTGGTAGAAGCCCGGCTGCTTCGGCTGCCAGATTGGCGATCCGGCGTCATCAAGAGGGGTCGGCGCGCCATCGATAAACCAGTTGAGGGTGCCATCGCCGCGGCCAGCCAGCACAAACGGGCGGCCCGGCTGGCCATTGACAGGGCCCGCCCAGAGTTCAGCGCCTTCGGGCGGAAACAGGATTTCGGGCGGACGGTCTTCCGACAGGTTGCGCTGGGCGCCGCGCGCTTTTTTCGGACGCTCGGTCGTGAGCCGCGCGCGGGCTTCACCGTCATCGCGCAGATGATGCGACACACGGTCTGCCATCTCGAAGAGCACCGGCAGGGCACTGTCCCGGCCGGTCACACCGGTACGGGGCGCGCCATCGGCCCGGCCGATCCAGACGACGAGGACGTGGTCGCCGGAGACGGCGGCCGCCCAGGCGTCGCGGAAGCCGTAGGACGTGCCGGTCTTGAATGCGATCTGGGGCGCGTCGCGGGTCAGGCTGCCCGGCATCCGCCCTTCCGGCGCGGGCGAGCCCTGGAGGATCCGGAGGATTTCAAGCGAGGAGGCTTCGCTCATCAATCGGCGCCCGGGATCTTCGTAACTTGCGCGTTCTTCTTCGGCGCGCCAGACAAGCGGCTTGGCGATGCCGCCATCGCCGAGCGCAGCGTAGAGGATCGCGAGTTCGCGGGCTGTCAGCCCTGCCCCGCCGAGCGCAAGGGCGAGCCCTGCCCCGTGCCCGCTCGCTCCGCTGCCGCTGATGCGAGGGCGGGCGCCGGCCATGGCGAGCTGCGCGGAGAAGCGATCCGCGCCGATCCGGTCGAGCATCAGCACGGCGGGAATGTTCAGAGAATGCTGCAGGGCGTCGGAGATACGCACATCGCCCCGGAACATCCGGTCGAAGTTCTCGGGCCGGTATCCTGCGAACTGGCGTGGCAGATCTTCGACACGCGTATCCGCCGAGGCGATGCCGTCGTCGAAGGCGAGCGCGTAGATGAAGGGCTTGAGCGTGGAACCCGGTGAGCGCGACCGGTTCGTGAGATCGATCCAGCCCCCGGCCCGGTCGCGCGAGGCCGAGCCGACGAGGGCGCGGACGGCGCGGGTCGGCACGTGCACGACGATGGCGGACACCTGCACGTCCTGACCTTCGGCCTCGGCCCGGGTTAGCGCGATCCGCTCCAGTTCGGCCTGCAGACCGGCATCCAGGGTTGAGCGGACATCCTCGCGCGCGCCATTGGACAAGGCGGCATCGGAGGCATGCCAGGCCCGGTCCGGAAAATCGAGCCGCGCGGGTGGCACCGGGAGCGCCGCCACTTCCTCGGCCTCCCCGTCCGCGAACACGCCGTAGCCCGCGAGCTTCTCGGCCACCCAGTCGCGGGCCTTGCGGGCCTGTTCCGGGCGGCGGTCGGGGCGGCGCACTTCCGGCGATTGCGGCAAGGCAATCAACAGTGCGATCTCGTCCGAGGACAGACGGTCGGCCTCATGGCCGAAATAGCTCCAGCTGGCTGCGCGCACGCCTTCGAGGTTGCCGCCATAGGGCGTGAGGGTCAGGTAGATTTCGAGAATCTCCTCCTTCGTGAACCGCCGCTCAAGCTGGTTGGCGCGCCAGATCTCGATGGCCTTCGACCCGATATTGCGCGGCCTCGGCTCCAGCATGCGCGCCGTCTGCATCGTGATCGTCGAGCCGCCCGAGACCACCCGGCCGGCCGCCGCGCTGTCGATGGCGGCGCGGGCCATGCCGAACCAGTCGGTGCCGTGATGGCTCCAGAAGCGCTTGTCTTCGACCCGCACGAGCGCGTCGATGAAGGCGGGGTCGAGGTCCTCGACCGAGACAGCGAACCGCCAGCGGCCATCGGGGGCGGCAAAGGCCCGGAGCGGCTTGCCCATCCGGTCGGTTACCAGCACCGAATTGACATTCGCCCGGGTCAGCGGCGGGGGGAAGACGAGGTCAAGCAGCAGCACGGCGGCGGCCAGCCCGGCGAGGCCGGCGAGCAGCCGTTTCGGCCATCGCACGCCCCTGAAGGCCGTCCACAAAACGTCCAGACGACCGGACCCGTCCACACGCGTCTCCCTACTTGCCGCCTGCGGCGCCTTGAGCGGCGAGGATGGTGACGCGGCCCGGTGCAGAGCGTCCGAAGACTTCCGGCCGGTACATGTCCTCGGCCACCACGCCCGGCATCGCGAACGATCCCGGCGTGACGGCGCGCACGACATAGGCCAGCGTGACCGGCTTCTCATAGACGTTGATGGCGGCAACATACCGGTCATCCTGCGCCTGCGAGCTTTGCGCCTGCGCGATCTCTCCCAGGAAGTCGAACGCCCCTGCCCGCACGCGGTCCGTGCCGGTGTTCCAATCATACTCGACGATGCGGGCATCCGCCGGACGCAGGACGGTTTCGATCTCGAAACCGGCAGGCAGAAGGTCGGCGATGATCAGCGGGTTGAGGCGGCGCTCTTCGGTCGTGATCGTCAGGCCGACGACGAACTTGTCGCCCTGGCGAACCGATCCGAGTTCCACCGGGCTTCCGGCCAGCGTGTAGAACTGCTTCACTGCCGTGAGTTTCGACGAAACCGCCGGCGGAGGCG
Organism: Hyphomonadaceae bacterium; assembly: GCA_027485145.1. Taxonomy (GTDB): domain Bacteria; phylum Pseudomonadota; class Alphaproteobacteria; order Caulobacterales; family Hyphomonadaceae; genus Hyphomonas. Next base: position 26,252 of record JAIXRO010000059.1, read on the forward strand.
CCGAGGGCGCGCCCGTGACAAGCACCGTGCGGAACAGAGGCGCCTTGGCGTTCAGCTTGAACGTCACGCCGCTCGCAGCCTGCGCTTCGGTCAGCATGTACTGACGCTGGTTGTCCTTGTCCGCACCAAGACCGGCGACGGCAACCTGCACCGTGTCCTCGCCCTTGGTGAGGGCGTGGACCGCCAGCAGCATGTAGGACTTCTCCTGCGTCGTCAGCTCGGAGGCATCCGGCACATCCCGGCCGAGGCGCGTGGCGAGGCGTTCGACCGTATCCGGCAGTTCGGCTTCGGCCGCGAGCGCGAGAATACCGGCCACATCTCGCAGCGGCGTCTGGTAATAGTCGCCGTCGTTCGTGTAGCCGAGTTTCGATTCCGCGGACTTGAAGGCCGAGGAGGCCCGCGCGCGGTCTCCGAGATAGGCGAGGCCCGCCCCGATATGCGCCCGGGCGAGCGGGCTTGCGATGTTTTCAAGCTCGCGGTCGTGCAGGTAACGCAGACGCGAGATGTCCGCCTGCCCGGCTTTTGCCAGAACATAAAGGGCAAAGGCCGACGAGCGATACATCATCTGCTGCTGCGTGTCGGTGGAGTACTGGCCCTCATAGACGACCGTGTCGTACCCGTAGACCCGCCAGGCATCACCCGTCGCAACGGTGCGCAGGGCGCCGTAAGCGCGCTTCAGCGCCTCATCCGGCACGGAATAGCCGGCCTGCTTGGCCCGGAAGACGAAGTCGGTGGCGTAGGCGCCCAGCCACGGCGTTGCGTAGCCGTCACCTTCGCGCCAGAGACCGAACGCACCATCCGCACCCTGACGGTTGAGGATCGTGTTGACGGCCACCTGCACCTTGTCCCGCGCATTGTCGCGCGCGCCCTTGGCACCCATCGCCACCAGCTGTTCGGAATAGAGCAGCGGGAGTGCGCGGCTCGAGATCTGCTCCGTACAGCCATAAGGATAGCGGTCCAGCGAGGCATAGAGCGTCGCGGCATCCACCGGGATCGGCGAGAAGCCGACGGCCACATCAGCCGAGCCCGGAACATAGCCTTTCAGCAGGTCCTTGCCGATGGCGAACGATTCGC
>JAIXRO010000211.1 GCA_027485145.1 Hyphomonadaceae bacterium
GTGTGCCATATTCCATGATCGTCGGGCCGAGCAGGAAGATACCGTTCTGATTGACCCTGAGCGGCGCGCCCGAACCCCAGTATTCCTCCTCGAAGATCAGCCATTCGATCAGGTCGAGCCCGCGCCCGCCAAAGGCTTCCGGCCAGGTCACCATGCCCCAGTTGCCGCTGGCGAGCTGGCGCTCCCAGCTGACATGCTGGCGATAGCCCTCCTCGCATTCGAGCGTGAGCAGCGGGGCAGGCGGCATGTGTGCGGCGAGCCATTCGCGCACCTCGGCGCGGAACGCCTGCTGGGTATCGGTATAGGTCAGGCGCATGGTCAGAACTCGGCCGCCTTGCCGGTCTCGACGAAGGCATCGCGCGCCTTCTGGCTGTCTTCGTGCATGTACATTTCGAGCGTGAAGCCCTGTTCCCAGCGATAGCCGCGATCGACATCGCGCGGTTCGAGGCCGTTCAGCGCTTCCTTGGCGATCACCAGCGCCTTGCGGCTCTTGGAGGCGATCACGGCGCAGAAGGCGCGGGCCTCGGCCTCCAGATCGGCGCGCCGCACCACCTTCTCGACCGCGCCGAGGCGATAGGCCTCCTCCGCTGGGATATTGCCGCCGGTGAAGAAGGCGGCGCGCACCTTGTGGAGCGGCAACATGCGCGAGAGGTGGCTGGCCCCTCCCATCGCGCCGCGATCGACTTCGGGCAGGCTGAAGAAGGCATCGTCAGCGGCGATGATCGTGTCCGACGCGCCGCAGATCCCGATCCCGCCGCCGATCACGAATTTGTGCACCGCGATTACCACCGGCACCTCGGCCTCGCGGATCGCCTTGAAGGTGAGGTAATTGCCGCGGTTGAGCAGGGTGATGCGTTCGGGGTGCGCCTGCATCTCCTTGATATCGACCCCGCCGCAAAAGCCGCGCGATTCCGTCGCGGCCCGGATCAGCACGCAATTGACCTCCGGATTGCGGGCGGCGGCGCTGATGATCTCGGGCAGCGAGAGCCAGGTGGCGCTGTCAAAGGCGTTGACCGGCGGCACGTCAAAGACGATTTCGGCGATGCGATTGGCGATTGTCGTGGTGATCGGCATCAGGCCGCTCCCTTGAGTGATGCGGGTTGTGCTGTGAGTGCTGTGATCCGTTCGCACGCTTCGGCCTCGATCCTTGCGAGCAGATCGGCGCAGCTAGGCAGGTCGTTGAGGCGTCCAGCCACCTGTCCGGATGCCATCAGCCCCCCGATTGCATCGCCCTCGACCACCGCTTTTTGCAGCAAAACCGGCGCAGCGGCGGCGAGCATGGCTTCGGGCAGCGACATTTCGCCATGGCTGGTCATCCCGCGGGCAGCGGCGAGGAGTTCGCCCCAACTGGCGCCGGTGGCGCGCTTCATGGCGAAGGCGGCAATCAGCCCGCGCCGCCAACGGGCCATAGCGCCGCCCGCCTCGATGCGGTCGAGCATCGGATTGCGGATCATGCGCTGCGGGATGCCGTCGATCTTGCTGGTTACGAAAATGTCCTGTGTGCCCGCAGCGGCATAGGCGGCCTTGACGGCATCGGGCACCGGACTGTCGCTGGTCATCATGAAGCGGCTTCCCATGGCGATCCCGCTTGCCCCATAGGCCAGTGCCGCAGCGAGGCCGCGCCCGTCGGCAAAGCCGCCTGCTGCAGCGACCGGCACATTCACGGCGTCAAGCACCTGCGGCAACAGCACCGTAGTGGCGACAGCGCCGGTATGCCCGCCGCCTTCGCCGCCTTGTACGGTGATCGCCTCGCACCCCAGCGCGACCATTTTCTGCGCGTGCTTCAGGGCGCCGACAGTGGGAATGCAGACGATCCCGGCCTCGCGGAACCGCGCGATCATCGAGGCATCCGGACCGCGACCGAAGCTGACTGCGCGCACGCGGTCGGCATGGGCGATGATAACCTCGACAATCTCGCGCGCGCCGGGCTGGAAGCTATGAAAATTCACCCCGAACCTGTGCGGGGTGCGGCTCGCGGTCCCGGTAATTGCTGCAACCAGCTCGGAGGGTTGCATCACCGCTCCGGCCAGAAACCCGAAGGCCCCCGCATTGCTGCTCGCCGCCACGAGTTGCGGCGTCGCGATCCAGCCCATCGCGGTCTGGATCACCGGCAGGCGGCTGCCGAGGAGCGCAGTCAGGGGCGTAGCGAGCACGTCAGCCATGATCAGGCTTTGCCAGCCTCGCGTTCCTTGTTCTTCTCGGCCATTGACTTGCCGCTGAAGCCGGCGATGTAGTCGCCCGAGACGAGCTGGTTGTTGGCGTGGGCAAAGTGGTGGTAGCCGAAGCTCGCGTCGATCCCGGCTTCCTTGCCCGCCAGCGTCTCCATGTGGTTGACCGCCTGCTTGGCGAGCTGGAGCGCGAGGCGCGGTTGCTCGGCAATGCGGGCGGCAACGCGGGCGACCTCGGCTTCCAGATCGGCGCGTGGGACGACCCGGTTGACCATGCCCATCTGGTAAGCCCGCTCGGCGCTCATGCGCTCGCCGAGGAACAGGAATTCCTTGGCAATGCGCGGATTGAGCTCATGCGCGTGGGCGAAATACTCGACCCCGGGGAAGCCCATCTGCAGCACCGGGTCCTGAAAGAAGGCATCGTCGCTGGCGATGATCAGGTCGCACACCCAGGCCAGCATCAGCCCGCCCGCGATGCAGGCGCCGTGAACCTGCGCGATCGTCGGCTTGGGCAGAGCGCGCCAGCGCTTGCACATCCCGAGATAGACTTCCTGTTCGCGGATATAGGCCTTTTCCGCGCCGCCCTTGTTGGCGTGATCGTACCACATCAGGCGCCGCTCGAAGCTCGAATGGAAGTCGCGGCCCGGGCTGCCGATGTCGTGCCCGGCTGTGAAGTGCTTGGCATCGGACTTGAGGATGATGACCTTCACATCGTCGTCATCGACCGCGAGCTTGAACGCGTCGTCGAGCGCATAGCTCATCTGGCTGTTCTGGACGTTGTGGAACTGCGGCCGGTTGAGCGTGATCCGGGCAATGCCCTCGGCGGCATGGTAGAGCACCGGTTCGTCGGTTTCGTAGACCGGCGGGGAATCGACCTTGGGAACGATGGCGTCGCTCATGATGCGCTCCTGATGGCGGGAGGATTGTCGGGCAGCACCGTGTGGCGGATGCCGTGCGGATCGAGGCTGGCGATGATGGCGAGCTGTTCTTCGGTCGGCAGCGTAGTCTCGCCCGCCACCGCGTCGATCAGCGGGAAGCCGGTGGCGGCCTCGACTTCGGCGAAGGTGACGCCGGGGTGCAACGACATGACGCGCACCGCGTGGTCCGGCCCGCCGAAATCCATCACGCACAGGTTGGTGACGATGCGCTTCAAGTCGATGGCGGAGTAATTCCCGCCCGCGATCCGGCGCGCCGGGTTGTAGCCCGGCGAGGAGACGCGATCGACCTCGCCCGCCACGAACACACGGGGCCCATGGGCCGGAATGAACATCGAATTGGCGTGGTAGATGCCATTGCCCGGAAAGCCGCGCGCGCCGAGCATCTGGGTCTTGGGCTGGGCATGGGTGCCGCCCAACGCCGAAAGGTTGGTCTGGCCGAAGCGGTCGACCTGGGTCGGCGTGACCATCGCGTGGCGCCGTCCGCTCCACACCGCGCTGTCGAAGAAGCGGCTGAAGGGCAGGTATCCGGCAGGCTTGCGGTCATCATAGCCGCGCGGGCCGATGGGAACTGGCTGTTCCACCAGAAAGGCTTCGCCGTCGGTCATCATCAACCCGGGCGAATGTGTAAGCTTGGCAAGGCCGACGCCGAGCCGCGGGATCGGGCCGATGCCGGTGCCGACCAACTCGCGGTCGGTGCGGAAAGCCTCCGCCACCGCCGCGATGCACAGTTCTGCGAGTGTCGCCATCAGAACACCGGCAGGGGGAGCGCCCCGACCGCCTCCATTCCGCCGACCGAAGCGAGATAATCCGCTTCGCTCGCGCCGACGAATTGTGCAGCCACGCTGGCCCAGTCGCCCGGGTCCTTCGCGGCCGCCGTGTATTTCTTGAACCAGCCCATATCCCAGCCGTAATCGGGCGGGAGCGAAGTCGGGTGCGCTCCGCCCCTGGCCTCGGTCACGCCGGTGACAAAACAGCGTTCGAACAGGTTGGCGCGGGCGTCCTCGGGGTAGGCATCTTCCATGGCCGGCACGAGTTCCTCGCAACTGACGAAGCACTGATCGGCCGCCTTGGCGAACCATTCGTCGTAATAGGTGTCCGGCCCCAGCGCCTGCACATTGCCGCGATGGTCGCAGCGCTGGACGTGGATCAGCGCGGAATCGAGCTTTAGCGCGGGCATCGCCACCATCACCTCGCCGTCATCATAGGGCGATTGCACGGTCTTAAGGCCGCCCAATTCGACCAGATCGGTGCCGAGGCCCACGCGAGTCGGCAGGAAGGGCAGCTGGAAGGCAGCGGCCTTGAGGCCCCACTGGAACATGCCCTCGTCGAGTTCGAGCACCTCGATCGCGCCAGCCTCGCGGGCCTTGCGGAACCATGGCTCCAAGGGGATCGCATCGAGCGAGACGAAGGCGAAGACCAGCTTCTTCACCTTGCCCGCCGCGCACAGCATCCCGACATCGGGGCCGCCATAGGAGACGATGGTGAGGTCCTTGAGGTCGGAGCGCAGGATCTCGCGCACCAGCGCCATCGGCTTGCGCCGCGGGCCCCAGCCGCCAATGCCGATCGTCATGCCGCTGCGCAGCTGGCCGACGATCTCGGCCGGGCTCTTGCGTTTGTCGAGCGTGCTCATTCGGCGGCCTGCTGCTGCTGCTCTTTCATCGCCTTCTGCCAAGCCCACTCATGGCCCCAGATGCTGATGCCGATGTGTTTGGTCACTTCCCAGCTAGCCGGATCAATCACCAGACTGTCGCAGCCTATTTCGAGGTCGAAGCCGCCCGGGGTCTGGACGTAGAAGCCGACGGTCTCGTCGTTGATGTGCTGGCCCAAGCTGGCGCTTTCGAGATAGCCCATCGCCTTCATCCGGTCATAGGCTTTACCGACTTCGACCAGACTGGGATATTGCAGCATCACATGGACCGCGCCCGAGGGCGGCACCGGGCCTTCGCCGAAAGCGATCGAGTGGTGGCGACCATTGTCGGCGTGGAGGAAGGCGAAATGCATCGCCGGTGCGTCAGGCCCCATCAGATGGAAGGCCGGCATATCGGTCTCGCGAAAGCCGATCACGTCGCGGTGGAAGGCCAGCGTCGCGGGGAAATCCGGAGCGGAAAACACCGCATGGCCCATCCCCATTTCGCCCGTGATGAAATGGGAGATGCCGAGCGGTGAGGCGAATGGCGCGTCTGTACGGCAGTCGCCGCAATAAAATTCCAGCCCATTGCCGGCCGGATCGCTGGTCGCAAAGCCAGCCGCGACACTGCGCAGTGCCGCTGTTTGCGGGTTGAAGTGATCGACCGGGCGGCCAGCGGCAGCAATCCGTTCCGCAAGAGCTGCCAGCGCGGCACTATCTTCCACTTCGTAACCGGCGGCTGTGAACCATTCGCGCTGCGATGGCTCAATCCGGAACCGGAAAGGCCGCTCGTCGATCCGGAACTGCATTGCCCCGTCAGCCGCATCGGGTGCGCGCATCACGCCTGCCACTTCGGTCAGGAACCGCTCCCATTCCTCGGGCTGCGCCGTTTCGATCACGACATAGCCCAGCGATTTCACAGCCATCAGGCCTGCCCTCCGTTTACAATATCCAGAAAATATGGCCGCTCCCCGCCGCCATCGACATTGATGCGCGCGCCGCTGACCCAAGCGGCGAGCGGCGAGACGAGCCACAGCACGGCACCGGCAATGTCCTCGCCCGATCCCATGCGCCCAAGCGGCATTGAGCGCCCGACCGCCGCCTGCGCTTGTTCATCGCCATAGGTGGCCTCGGCCGTCTCGGTCGCCATCAGTCCGGCGATGATTGCGTTGACGCGGACGCCTTGCGGCCCCCATTCCTGCGCAAGGCTTTGGGTGAGGTTGAGCAGTCCCGCCTTGGCCGCGCCATAAGCGGCAGTCCCAGGGGAGGGGCGGATTGCCGAGACACTGGCGATATTGACGACGTTGCCGCCGCCTTGTCGCACCATATGCGGATGCACCGCCTGAGACAGACATAAGGGGGCCAGCAGGTTGAGCCTGACAATCGCCTCGCTGAAGCGCGGGCTGGCGTCAGCGGCAGGGACAGCAGGTGACCCGCCGGCATTGTTGACCAGAATGTCGATCCGCCCGGCGTCTGCGACAATACCGTCAACCACCGCGCGGGCTGCATCAGGATCGCGCACATCAGCCGCGCGAAAGACAATGCTGCCCATGTCCCGGGCCGGAGCATTGCGGGCGCAGACAAACACTCTCGCGCCGACATCAGCCAGCGCCATGGCGACCGCCTGGCCGAGCCCCTTGGTCCCGCCAGTCACAAGCGCGACCTGCCCTGCAAGGTCAATTGTCGGCGTCATGGCCAAACCGGCAGATCCCTTCCCTGTCCATTTTTCTGAATCGCGGCACGCGACTGCTGTTAAAACCGCAATATCGGAAGCGAAACGGCTTTTCAATTGACGATTTGCGTATCAAAATATAAAAAAAATTACGAGACTAACGTTGCGAGCTGAGTCGGCATAAGCCTCCAGCTCCATTAGAGAGGAGCCGGTCGATGGGCGTTGCTGTGAAGCGGATTGATATCGAGGGTACAAAGCCGAGCGCGCAGGAACTGCTTGATCGCGCCCGGGCTATGGTGCCCACGCTCAAGGCGCGGGCCAAGGCCTGCACACGGGCGCGCAACATCCCGGCGGAGACCATCGCCGAGATGAAGGCGGCGGGGTTCTTCCGCATCCTTCAGCCCGCCAATTTCGGCGGCTACGAAATGCACCCCAATGATTTCTTCGAAGTCCAAAAGGTGCTGGCGGAAGGCTGCATGTCGACCGGGTGGATGTTTGGCGTGCTTGGCTGCCACCCCTATGAAATGGCGCTGTTCCACGAACAGGCGCAGGCCGAGGTGTGGGGCGATGACCCCGACATGCTGGTTTGTTCGACCTATCAGCCGGTCGGGAAGGTCACCCATGTCGAAGGCGGTTTCCGTCTGTCGGGCCGGTGGGGTTTTTCGACCGGGTCGGTCCACTCCGGCTGGATCTTGCTGGGGGCTTTCTGCCCGCCGAAGGACGATGGTACTCCGGCCGAGATGCGCACCTTCCTCTTGCCGCGCAGCGATTTCGCAATTGATGAAGACGCTTGGCATACCTTCGGCCTGCAAGGGACGGGCAGTCACGATATCATCGTCGACGATGCCTTCGTGCCGGACTACCGCACCCACCGTTCGATTGACGGGTTCCTGTGCCAAAACCCCGGGCAGGAAGTGAACACTGGCCCGCTGTATCGCCTGCCCTGGGCGCAGGTCTTTACCCGTTCGGTTTCGACTGCGGCATTCGGCGGCGCGCAGGCGGCGA
>JAIXRO010000103.1 GCA_027485145.1 Hyphomonadaceae bacterium
ACGCCGTCTTCGCCCTTCACCGTATTGATGATTTCCGCTGCGTCACTCATTGCGCTCTCCTAGCGGCATTATAGTGCAGTGCGGTCATAGCCGATAAACCGCTCAACATCAAAGGAAGGCAGCTGCCAATGGAACTCAACTCGAATGTGTCCGCCGTTATCACCGGAGGCGCGTCCGGCCTCGGTGCCGCAACGGCCCGCAAATTGGCCAGCCACGGTGTCAAGGTCGCCCTGTTCGACCTCAACGCCGAGAAGGGCGAAGCCCTCGCCAAGGAACTCGGCGGCGTGTTCTGTAACGTGAACGTGACCGACGAAGCCTCGGTGGATGCCGGGTTTGCGAAGTCGCGCGCCGCCATCGGCCAGGAGCGGATCCTGATCAACTGCGCCGGCACCGGCAACGCCATCAAGACCGCCAGCCGGAACAAGGAAACAGGACAACCCGAGCACTTCCCGCTCGACAAGTTCAACCTGATTATCCAGATCAACCTCGTCGGCACCTTCCGCTGCATCGCGAAATCGGCCGCCGGCATGCTGACGCTCGACCCGATCGACGGCGAGCGCGGCGCAATCGTCAATACCGCTTCGGTTGCGGCCGAAGATGGCCAGATCGGCCAGGCTGCCTATTCCGCCTCCAAGGGCGGCGTGGTCGGCATGACGCTGCCGATCGCCCGCGACCTTTCGCGGGACGGCATTCGCGTCAACACGATCCTGCCGGGCATCTTCAACACGCCGTTGCTGGCCGCCGCGCCGGAGCCTGTGAAAGCCGCTCTTGGCGCGCAGGTCCCCTTCCCGCCGCGCCTCGGCCTGCCGGAAGAGTATGCCTCGCTGGCCGTCGAAATGTGCCGCAACGGCTATTTCAACGGTGAAGACGTCCGTCTCGACGGCGCAATCCGAATGGCGCCGCGTTGATCGATTACTCGTGGGGTTCGCCCTATGGAGTCCAGAAAGCCCGCTCTCCGGAGCGGGCTTTTTCGGTCTCAGGTGAGACTCGCCATCAACGCGTCCCAGCGCGCCATCGCCTCTTCGCCCCAGATCGCGAGGCGGTCCGGATAGAATTCCTCGAAGGCAGGTTTTCCGTCAGTCAGCGTCACCCACGGCACGGCGCTCGACCGGAAGATGTGCACATCCGGTGTGATCACGGCAGGCTCGTCGAGTGTTCCGACACGGATGAACGCGGCCGCCTCTCGGGCGGTTGGATAGTGGCTCCAGACCGCTACTTTGCAAACCGGGCAACGAGCAATCATCTGGCCCCGGCCACTGTTGCTGGGCGTCAGCACCACGTCCGGCTGCCCCTCCAGAAGTTCGACTTCCGCAGATTCGATCACGGCGTTGATCACGAAGGCCGAACCGGTTTCACGCTGGCACCAGGTGCAGTGGCAGCAATGCGTGATCATCGGCATCCGGTTCAGCCGGTAGCGGACGCTGCCGCATGCGCAGCCGCCTTCGAGTTTGCGGGTCATCGGTCTCTCCCCGGTCTGGCCGCATCGTACATGCCGGCCCAACCAGGGCAAGCCGACGCGCTAGTCGATCGGCGCCGAAGGGTCGCGCACGCGCATCAGGCCGTTTGAGACCATTGTCATGACGACTTCGCCATTCTGGTTGGTGACCGTCTGGCGGGTCTTGGTGAGTCCCATGTCGGGGCGCGATTTCGAGCGGCGTTTGTCGATGAGTTCCATTTCGACCGACAGCTCATCGCCAGGATAGACCGGCTTCACCCAGCGGAGTTCGTCAATACCCGGCGAGCCAAGACCGGCCGACGGCTCGGTGTCCTTCCATGTGTCCACCATCATGCGCATGACCATGGCGCCGGTATGCCAGCCGGAGGCCGACAGGCGGCCAAAGAACGTGTTCTTCGCGGCCTCGTCATCGAGATGGAAGGGCTGGGGATCATACTTCGTGGCGAATTCGATGACCTCTTCGCGCGTCACCTTGTAGGTGCGCGAGGCGCGGGTGCGCGTGCCGATCACCATGTCTTCGAAGTATCGCATGCCGCCCTGCCCTGAATGTCTGAAACCGGCCGGAAGTTGCCGCAACACATCGTCTTGGCAAGCCTGACGCGGCGGGAGGGGATGCGGCAGCCAATGTCGGCGCTAGAACAGCTCCAGACTTCGACAGGAGTGTGATGTGGAATTCGATGACGTTGTGCGGGGCCGCCGCAGCATTCGGGGCTACCTGAAAAAGCCCGTGCCCAAGGCGCTGATCCGGGAAATCCTCGAGATCGCCATGCGCGCGCCGACCTCGCTGAACACTCAGCCCTGGAACTTCTACATTGTCACCGGCGACGTGCTCGACCGCATCCGCGCCGGGAACGTGGAACGCAATCTTGCCGGTGTGCCGCATAGCCGGGAGTTCCGGCTAGGCCCCGAATATGCCGGCGAGCACCGCAAACGGCAGATCGAGATTGCGATCCAGCTGTTCGAAGCGATGGGCATCGAGCGCGACAACAAGGAAAAGCGGATGGATTGGATCCTGCGCGGCTTCCGGCAGTTCGACGCGCCCGTCTCGATCGTGATCACCTATGACCGCTCGATCCATGGCAGCGATATCGCGCCATTCGATTGTGGCGGGGTGGTCAACTGCCTCGTCAACGCCGCCTGGAACCGGGGGCTCGGCTGCGTGATCAACTCGCAAGGCATCATGCAAAGCCCGGTCGTGCGCGCCGAAGCCGGCATCCCGGACGACCAGGTGATCCAGACCTGCGTGGCGATGGGCTGGCCGGACGACAGTTTCCCAGCCAACGCCGTTGTCTCGAAGCGCAAGTCCGTGGACGAAGCGGCCGTATTCCGTGGATTTGAGGACTAGGCCGCTCTGCGCGCCGGCATGAAGCGGCTGTTGCGGAGCATCAGCGCCGAGATCAGCGAGACGATGATGCCGACGGGCAGGATTTCCGTGAAGGTGATCGGCATGCGGAAGAGCGGGTTGGCGTACATCTTGGCGAATGCCTGCGCCTTGGCCAGTTCGGCCGCGATCTCGGCCTCCGACGCGCCGCGCGCCTTGGCCGCCTCGACGAGGTGTTCGGCATAGATCGCGCCAAAATCCATGCCGCTGATCGCAAGGCAGGCTTCCCAAGCGAGCACGTAGAGAAGGCCCGCGACGGCACTGATGCCGAGGCCCATCAGGAAGGCCGGCAGGAATTTGATGACGCCACCATTCACCACGTCGCGCTGACGCTTGATGGCGAGGAAGATGACGCTCATCGCGACCAGCATCGTCGTGTAGCCGATGGCGACGCCGAGATTGCCGCTGGGCGCATTCTCGCCGAGGGTGATTGTCACGAGGATCATCGGGATGCCGACGATCAGGCCGGCGACAAGGCCGCTTGTCAGGATGCGTTGCAACATGGGGGACTCCTTTGCGGGCTGCCCGGCAAACTTTCCGTACACCGTCCCGCGCCACAATCGCCCGAAAGGGTGATTTTCACCAGATCACCCTGATTTCGGAAGAAAAACCGGCCCGTCAGGGCAGGAGGCCCAGTTCGCGCGCCCGGGCGAGCGCTGCCGTGCGGCGGCTGACCTCCAGCTTTTCCAGAACGCGGGCGACATGCGTCTTGATCGTGTTGGGCGAGACGTGAAGGCGGACCGCCATCTCCTTGTTCGACAGCCCGTCCGCGATCAGGGCGAGCACTTCCATCTCGCGGGCGCTGAGGCCGAGCGACCGCTGCGCGTTCGGGTTGCCGTCAAACTCGGGCGCGTCCCGGTGCCCCGCAAAGAGGCGCGAGCCGGCCCAGAGACCCAGAGCCAGAAAACCGGTCGCGATCAGGAAGATCTGAAACTCTCCGGGAAACGTGCGGGCGTAGCGCAGATAGTCGAGCCAAGTCAGCGCAAATGCGCTGGCCGCGAGCAGGCCGCCGTAGAGCAGAAAGGGGCGCGCGGCCGCGAGCCATTGACCGAGACGTTTCGCGCCGAGCTTTGCTTTCGCCATGAGCCGCCCTTTCCCCGCGCAAGCCTAGACCAAACAAAAAGCCCGCTCAATGAGAGCGGGCTTTCGCAGGTTCGAAGGGCGGTTGAGGGCGTTACTGGCCCTGACGCTGCTTCACGCCTTCTTCGTCCGCCTTGGCGCGGTCCTCCGGTGTGAACTCGACGGCCGGAGCGGCGCCCTTGCCGTAGGCACGAGCTTTCTGCGCGAGGTCGTTCATCGAGCCCGACATCTGACCTTCACCCACAGCCATCGTTTTCGAAGCCGACATGCCAACGGCTTCGGCGTCTCCGAAGCTGGCGAACTCGGCCCCCAGGAAAACGACTTCCCAACCGCGCGCACGGGCCCGGTCAAGCGCCGCCTTGGCGCCCTGGTTCGTCAGCTCGGTCGACGAGTTTTCCATCCCGTCCGTCATGATGACGATCACGGCCTTTTCCGGCGCATCGGCTTCCGCGCGGCTGACGATCCGGCCGATCGCGTCATAGAGCGGTGTCATGCCGCGCGGCGTGGCATCCGCGTCCGACACCTTGGTCCATTTCGCCGGGTCGACCTTGTCGCGCAGAACGTCAAACTGCAGGCCGTCCTGGTGGTCGAACACGGCGAGAGTAACAGCGGTCTTGATGTCGCCGCCCGCGATCTCGGCGCCGGGCGCATCCGCCGCGAAGCTGTCGGCGTAGGCGTTGACGGAGGTCAGTGCTTCTTCCCAGATGTCGGACATGGAGCCCGTCCGGTCGAGCAGGATGTAGGATTGAACCGTGTCGGATTTCGCCGGCTTCGGCAGAACTTTGGCATCTGCAGAGGCGCCGAGCGCAATGACGGCGGCAGCGGCAATTATGGAGTTCATGAATTTCATCTGGCGTCCCTTCCCTTGTGTCTGGTGGGGGAAAGCTGCGCCCGGATTGCGGCGCGTCTGCGGCGCGATTCCGCCTTCGCCAAGGAAAAGGGCCGCCTTTTGCGAGGCGACCCTTCCTGTCATCTGGCCGTTTGCTGAACAACCATTCAGACTTCGCTCGTCAGGGGACGGATTAACCGCCTTTACGGTTCTTGACGTCGTCTTCGCCCGACGCCTTGCGGTCAGCTTCGTCGAAATCCACCGGAGCCGAAGCGGCCGAATAGTAGCGGCGCGTTTTCTTGGCGAGCAGGTTCATGGTGTCCTCGAACATGCCGGGGCTCATGGCCATGGCTTTCGAACGCAGCACGCCAACGGCGGCGGCGTCGCCGAACTTTGCAAAGTCGGCACCGAGGAAGACCACTTCCCAGCCCTTCGCACGGGCCCGGTCGAGGGCGGCCCGGGCGCCGTCCCTGGTCACTTCGCTGGATGAGTTTTCCTCGCCGTCAGTCATGATAACCACGATGGCGCGGGCAGGCTGATCCGACTCTGCAAGCGCCACGATCCGGGCAATGGCGTCGAACAGGGGAGTCATCCCGCGCGGGGTCGCGTCGGCATCGCTCACGTCTTTCCAGTCTGCCAGCGCCACCGCGCGGCGGAGCACATCGAACTGCAGCCCGGCCTGATGATCGAACACGGCGAGCGTGACCTTTTCGCCCGGCTCCGGCGCGGCGCCGTCTTCGGGCTTCGCCAGTGCATGCACGTAAGCGTTCACCGATCCGAGCGCCTCAGCCCAGATACCGGACATCGAGCCCGTCCGGTCGAGGAGAATGTAGGCGTGGGCAGGACCTGTCTTGGCGCCATTGGCTTGTGTGTCGGTCATGGGAGTGCTCCGTCGATACGCCCCCGCGCCCCGGACAACCCAAATGGGAAAGCGCCCACCCGGTTAAAGGGGGCGCTTCCCATAATTCTGTGCTGCGACTGCGAAGGCGCAGACGGTCCTCAGGCGAATTGCGGCGCGATCTTCAGATTTTTCACCCAGCCGATCTTCTCGAGGAAGAGCAGAACCGTGCCGTTGTAATCGACGATGCGGTTCCAGACGCCTTTGCGCGGACGGTGCAGCGCGCTTTGCGGCTGGTCGTGATGGTGGTCATGAAACGCTTCGCCGCCCGTGAGCAGCGCCATCATGTGATCAGCCCAGACGGGCGTTTTCAGGTGGCCCAGCACATTGATGCCGTAGACGGTGGCATGGAACTGGATGGCCCGGCCGATGATGACGCTGGCATGCAGCAGCGCGGTGAGCACCAATGAACCGCCGGCGGCCCAGACGATCAGGTAGATGATCGCCGGCACCACGAAATGGATCACGATGCTGAACTGGATGTAGAGTTCGTCCATCCAGACAATGATCGGATGTTTCTTGAGCCAAAGCGGCCAGGGACGTTCGACATCCTTCTGGTCGCGCCAGAGGATCCAACCCACCCAGGCCCAGCGCTTGGATTCGAACGGATTGTGCGGATCGCCCGGCTGATCCGCGAAACGGTGATGCTGTGAGTGATAGTTTACCCAGTCGCGCACACGGCCTTGCATCGCGAAGAACAGGTTCAACATGGCGACGACCTGCGCAGGCGGGGCGAGCTCCCCGGCGCGGTGTTGCAGGATGCGGTGCAGCGGGCCGATGCCCATGTTGCACCAGAAGACCGAGAACGCGATGACCCCGAAGGCGAGCGGCACATACCACCAATGGAAGGTGAGCTGGCTGACGAAGATGCCGAGCAGGATCATCGTCACGAACAGGACGACGCCGAGGACCGGGTAGCCGAAAGCGGAAAAGAAGCTGGGAATATCGAAGGTTTTCCAGGTTTTCGGGATCGCGATGGAGCGCGGGGTCATTCAGCTAATCCTCTATGTTCCGCCAGATCAGCCGGCGGCTCTCCAGATGCGCGAAGTCTTTGCCCGCGCCTCTTAATACTTGATTAAGGCCTGTGGCGACGCAGTCCAAGTTGAAATTACTTTCGCAATGGGCCGCTGCTGCAAGCGTGATCGAACGGGTTGGGGTGGTGACGCAGGGCGGGCGAGAAGCTATGCCACTCACAGGAGGTGGGGCGAACGATGATTGATGAGAAATCAGCGCAAGAGCTTCAGTGGGTGCTGCGCAAACTCGAAATCGACCCCGACCAAATCCAATCCGACGAAGTGCGCGTTGCATGTCCACTCCATGCGGTTTGCCGAGAATCCGGGGACCCGAATCTCGAAATAAATGTAGAGACACTGCGTTATCGCTGCGCAGACAGTTACGAAAACGGTAGCATACGTGATCTCAAGGCAGCTCTGGATCGCCAGCGCGATTACCCAATAGCGCTTCCGGGTGAGGCTGAACTGGTTCCAACTGAGCAGTCAGTAGAGTCAAGCCGGGAGAGCTTCTCGCCCGGTCCGGTACGGGCGATCCGACCTGTGCTGAAGACAGAACCCAATGTTCTGCAGCTAAGATCCGATCAGGCGCTTCCAACGCCCGAAGAAATCAAGGCCGAGCGGGAAATTCGCCTGGCAGAAATCCGGACGGAACAGGCGGCCCGGCGCCGGGGATCCGGGGAGAAGATGATCATCGCCGTCCTGGCGGTCGTGTTCGTCATAGCCGGCCTGATGGCCTCCGCCGTGACCGGCTTTGCGAACTATCACGCGTTCTCGTCGTCGGTCTCCGATCCCATCGAGTCGATGGTGTGGGGCACGGCGGGCATAATTGCCGCAATCGTGTCCTTTGGCGGCTTCACGTTTGTGTACTGGCACGCCGCCAACAAGCGCGTCTGGGAGAGTCTGCGGTCGCTCGTGTTTGCCCTGATCGGCGCCGGTGCATCGATCCTCGGTACACAGATGTATATCAGTTCGAACAACCTGAATGCCGCCTCTGAAGTGACGAGTGCGGCATCAAACCGCGAACTCCTGCAGACGCAGGTCACCGACTGGCGGCGGCAACTGGAAGGCATTCCGCCGGAGACACGGTCGGTCGAAGGACTGGAAGCCTATATCGCGGAAGTCGAACGTGTCGGGCGGACCGAGCAGAAACCTTACCGCGACGCCCAGAACGAACTGGGGCTTGCGCGGCGCCGGGATGAGCTAAACGCCAAGATCGAAGCCGCCAATGCCGAACTGCTCGGCCATGGATCGGGCGACATACTCTTGCAAGCGGAGCAGCGCGCGGCGCTTCCCAGCTGGCTGTTCGCGGTCCTGCTGGAGCTCTTTGCCAGCCAAGCCACGTCCATCGGACTGGTGGCGCTGCTTATCCTGACCGGCCGGCGGGGGTAAGATCAGTCTGTGAGCGGATAGAATTCGCCGTCACGCCCGCGCACGCGCCAAACATCGTCCCGGCGCTCGATGTCGGACAAGGCGAGTGCGGCCTTCGAAACGCCGCCCGGAATGTCGAACACGTAGTGCGGAATGGCCAGGCCCGAGACGGTGTCGCGCAGCGTGCGGACGAGCGCCTGACCTTCCTCGACAGGCACGCGGAAATGGGCTGTACCCGGCGCCGCATCGAGCTGGTGCAGGTAGTATGGCTTGATCCCGGCCGAGAGGAACGCGCGCATCAGATCGGTCAGATCGTCGATCGTGTCATTCACACCGCGAAGAAGAACCGACTGGGAGACGAGCGCGATGCCCTGCCCCGCAAGAAGACGGCACGCTTGCCGCGCCTCCGGCGTGAACTCGCTCGCGTGGTTGGCGTGGACGGCGACAAAGACCGCCTTTGTCATGCTGGACAATGCATTCGCATAACCGGATGTGATCCGGTCCGGACGCGCGACCGGCATCCGCGTGTGCCAACGGATCACCTTCACATGATCGATGGCTTCAAGGCGCCTCGTGATTTCCCGCGCGCGCGCCGCAGACAGCATCAGTGGATCGCCGCCGGTGAGAATCACTTCGAAGATTTCGGCATGATTGGCGATGTACCTGAAGATGTCATCGAGATCAGACTTCGTCAGCGCCTCGCCCTTGTCGGGGCCAACCCGCTCGCGGCGAAAGCAGAAGCGGCAGTAGACCGGGCACGTGGACGCCGCCTTGATCAGCACACGGTCGGGATAGCGATGCACCAGACCCGGCAAGGGCGAGTGGCGTGCGTCCCCGATCGGATCGTCCGCCTCGCCCGGACGGATATCCAGCTCTTCCGCTGACGGAACAAATTGCCGCCGGATCGCGTCGCGCGGATTGGCGGGATCGATCGCTCGCGCCATCGGCTCGGGCAAGGCGATCACATAAGCCGCTTCCACATCGGCCAGTTCGTGCACCTGCGCGTCGGCGACGAGGCCAGCGGCGTTCAGGGCCGCCAGGGAGCGAAGCGTTGAAACGGTCATGGCCGCCCCTCTAGCCCAAGCGGCGTCCAGAGAACATCCGATATCTCGCGCGCTCCGGATGCCAGCATGACGAGCCGGTCAAACCCCAGCGCGACGCCGCTGGCTTCCGGCATGGCGCCGACGGCGGCAATGAAGTCCTCATCGAGCGGATAGCGCTCGCCATAGACCTGTTGCTTGAGACCCATTTCCTGCATCTGCCGCGCCCGGAGCAATACCGGATCGGTCAGCTCGCGGTATCCGTTCGCGAGTTCCGCACCGCAGGCATAAAGCTCAAACCGTTCGGCAAAGCGCGGATCGTCCGGGGCCGGGCGTGACAGCGCCGCCTCACTGACGGGATAGCGGTGCAGGAAGGTGAGCCGCCCCTGCCCGAGTTTTGGCTCGATCAAGGTCACGAGGATGGCAGAGAAGACGTCGGTCCAGCTGGCGTCCCGCGGGGTCTCTATCCCGGCGCGGCGCGCCGCAGCCGCAAGTCCGGCCGCATCGGTCAGCAGCGGCTCAAGCTCGATCCCGGCATACCGCTCGAAGGCCTCGACGAGCGTCAGGTATTCGGGCGGCGCGAACGGGTCACAGGATGCGCCCTTCCAGTTCAGCAACGTCGTTCCCGCGGCCTTTGCGGCGAGCCGGGCGAGCTGAGCGGCGTCCGCCATCACCGCTTCGATGCTCTCTCCGGCACGGTACCATTCCAGCATCGTGAACTCGGGTGCGTGACGGACGCCCGTTTCCCGGTTCCGGAATGCGCGGGCGAAATCGAAAATTCGCGTCTCGCCCGCCGCAAGCAGCTTCTTCATCGCGAACTCGGGCGATGTATGCAGGTAAAGCGGCGTCCGGCGGCCGTTTTCGGTCACAAAGAACGTCTCGAAGGCATGGAGATGGGCTTCGTTGCCCGGCGAATACTGAAGCTGGCCGCATTCGGTCTCGGTGAAGCCCTCCGACCCGAACCAATCGCGCATCGACGCCTTGATGGCCCCGCGCACCGCAAGAAAGCCCCTGCGGCGGGCATGGGCCTCAGGCGACCACCAGGCAGGGGCGTCGGGGGACATCTTTCTCCAAGGGGCAAGGCGAAGCGGGCGAAGCCGCATCGGGCGGCTGGCCAAACGGCGCGAAGGCGGTATATAGCGGCGGTTTCGCCCTCGCAACTCAGGAACGCCCAATGGCCGTTGAAATCGCTGCGGATATCCGCAAAGGCAACATCATCGAATACACCGACGGCCAGCTCTACGTCGTTCTCAAGGCGGAGTCGTTCCGCCCGGGCAAAGGCACGCCGACGACCACGATCGACATGCGCCGCATCTCGGACGGCATCAA
This sequence comes from Hyphomonadaceae bacterium, assembly GCA_027485145.1. Classification (GTDB taxonomy): domain Bacteria; phylum Pseudomonadota; class Alphaproteobacteria; order Caulobacterales; family Hyphomonadaceae; genus Hyphomonas. The sequence goes on from JAIXRO010000103.1 coordinate 10,395, forward strand.
GATCTCGAACACGTACAAGACCACAGACAAGGTCGAGAAAGCCTACGTGGAAGAGGTGGATCACTCCTTCCTCTACATGGAAGGCGAGAACTACGTGTTCATGAACTCCGGCAACTTCGAGCAGGTCACCGTTTCCGCAGCGATGGTGGGTGACGGCGCCCAGTACCTGCAGGAAAACATGACGGTCAGCCTGCAGATGTTCAATGGCGAGCCGGTCTCGGTCACCCTTCCCCAACGCATCACGGCCGAAATCGTCGAAACCGAACCCGTGGTCAAAGGCCAGACGGCATCGGGTTCCTACAAGCCCGCCAAGCTCGATAATGGCGCGCGCATCATGGTGCCATCGCATGTCGGTGTCGGCACGCGGGTCGTCGTGAACACCGAAGATGGCAGCTATCTCGAACGCGCCAAGGACTGATCGGACCGGCAATTTTTCCCCGACGGAATTTTTGTGCGTTCAGAGGGAACTCTTTTGAGTCGCCGTGCATAGGGACATTGAAGCTTTCAAGCTTCTCCATCTGCAACTGACAACTCAGGGCCAGCGTTGCCCAACGCTGGCCCTTTTTTGTGCATTGTGCTTCGTTTGCCCTGCAGGGCTTGATTCGATTTGTTTTTTGGGAGCTGCAGGCGTATCCTGAACTGAGGTAGTTGATTGTAATCTTTGGGTGCTTTCCGCCCGTCACTCTCCGACCAAGGCTGGCCACTGGCATGCCCGAAGAACCCGCTCCGGAAACACCCCGCCAATCACGTCGGCTCAAGACCTTGAAGAGTGGCCGGATCGAGTTCAACGGCATATTCAGCACGATTGACGTCACGATCAAGGATATGTCCGAAACCGGCGTCAAACTCAAATTGAGCACGATTTTCGTCGTGCCGCAGACATTTCAACTCCTGATCCTGCATACGAATACCGGGAGCAGCGAACGTCGCAATTGCGAAATCCGCTGGCAGCGCGGCGATCTCGTGGGCGCGCGCTTCATTGATGCGTCGGAGATTGCACCGGACAGTCCCGCGAGCACGGCGACGCGCCGCGACCCGCCGCAAGAAGGCTGAAATCCGGGCGATCAGGGAGCATGTGTGAATTTGCGGAGTGCGACCAGCTGCGGGCGTCAGGCGGCAGGCGCCGTCCGGTCGTACGCGCCGGGGCCAATCGCCCGGCGTGCAATCACCAGCCCCGCCGTTGCCTCTTCGGGGGAGAGGCCGAGCATGGCGGCGGTGTCCGGCACGCTGAGCTTGGCACCCAGATGCAAGGCGGCAATCTCTCGGGTGTCCAGCGGCAACTCAAGCAACGGTATCAGCGCCGGGTTCAGGTCAGGCCCACGGCGTGATCGCGCGCCCGAGGTCCGCAACAAGCGCCGCACAGCCGTCACCAGATAGGCGTAGGATTGATCCGCCTCTTCAGGTTCGGGGTCGGTGGCGAGGTAAAGTATCAGCGCGTCTTCCACGATTTCATCAGCCTCAACGCGATTTCCGATCACCAGCCAGGTAAAGACACGAACTTTCCGGAGTATTTTCTCAACGGCCGCGACGGTTTTGAGTTCGATCCCAGATTCGTCCGTGAAGTGGCTGAATGCGGGCTTCATGGGCTCATCCTCGTTATGGCTTGCCACCGGTATCACCTCTGCACTTCGTCTCCTGAGGAGACGTTTCGCAAGGGTCTGAATTGTTGAACGCACAACAGGTTCCGGACCGCTTGCAAGACAATGAGTCTCAGAGTCGGGCGGCACAAGCAATGGGCAATCGCGACCGGTCAAAACAGGCGAGGTTCCGTCATTGCGGCGAAGAGAACCCGCAATTGGCACCTGGCCGGCCTGAACATGATGGATCCGAAGATATTCGAACGCCTGACGGCCGGGTTCGCATCTTCTCCGAGCATCCATCAAATGGGATCCAGGCTCGCTGGAAGGACCACAGATGCAACAGAACCTGACAGCGCGTGTCGTGGAAACGCTCAAGTCCAAAGCCGGCGAGCGTACAACCTTCTCGGCCACCGTGTTGAAGGCCTTGAACTCAGACTGGGCTCCGACCGCTCGAAGACCGGATCGTTGCGTTATCGCACACGAAGCGGAAAGCCCGACAGACGCTCTGTTTCAGCTGCCGCGGTAAACCGTGTAGCCGAACGGTGAGAGAAGCAGCGGAATGTGGTAGTGGCGCGCAGGACCGCTCACGGTGAACTCCACCGTAACAATTTCAAAGAAGGGGCCTCCAGGCTGGGGGTGCGTGCGCGCCAGATAGGGGCCCACTTCAAAAACCAATCGGTAGATACCCTCCAGCAGAGGTGCGGCGCCAGACAGGTTCCCGCAGCGCCCATCATTGTTGGTGGAATCCGAGTTCAGATCCTCGTCACCCCGGAAGAGCGACACCCGAATACCGACTGCCGGCTGGCCGATTGCAACATCGAGGACATGCGTCGAAAGGCTCATGTTGTTTCCACTGTTGCACCGGGCTGCGGCAACCACTCACTGACGAACTCCTGCTCCGAGTAGGAAAGGTAGGCCGACATCCAATCGGCCTTGTCATCCAGGAAAAGCTGGTCTGCAACACCGCGCACGAGCCTTGGCAGGGCGTAGGGCAATCCGGTGAGTGCGGACGCAGAAAGGCCCAAGCTGAGCAACGCAGAATAGTTAAAGGCAAACACGCCGTGCACCATGGGCGCATCGTCAGGGGCGCGCGGCGTGAACTCAAAACCGGCACCGAGATAAGGATGGCGGTCAAGCAGATCGTTCTGGTCGTCCCCGGGCGCTGCAAAGCGGTCCCCCCAGCGTGCGATCCGCGGTTCAAGTTCGGCCAGTTCGGGCCGGAGGCAAACATCCGTCAGAAGTCCCGTAGACAATATGATGAAATCAAAAGTGAACTTGCCGCGGGGTGTTGTCACTTCGGCTCCGATGGGCGTTTCCCGGACACTGTCCCACCCCGTTCCCTTGTGCAGCCTGAAACCTGGATAAGACGCGGCGCGTTGGAATGTGTCATTCGTTGGTGGCTGATTCCGGCGCAGAAACGACGACATCACCTTGTATTTTTCTGCATCGCTCAGGGTCGAAAATCTCGGGACGAACCCGGACTTTTCCATGAAGCGAATAGGATTGACCTTCGGGATTTCCGGCCGGCGGATAAACACGTCCACACTGCCGGCGCCCAGTCCAAGCGCGTGCTGGGCATTGTCGAACGCCGAAGCGCCCCCGCCGAGGATCGCGATGCGCTTACCTTGCAGGCCTTCGAAATCAATGACCTCCGATGTGTGCGCGTACCGCGACTTCGGCAACGCGTCGCTGACCATTTTGGGTGTGTGCCATTCTCCCCCGCCTTGGATTCCGGTCGCCAGAACGACTTTGCGCGCCGTAATCCGGCGCGCGCCGGACGGACCGATAACGTGCAGATGATGGACACCCTTGCCGGTCGGCTCGATCCGTTCAAGCCGCGTGCAGTTCTCGACGGGCAGATCGAGAACTTCCCGGTACCAATGCAGGTATCTCATCCAGTCCGCGCGCGGAATCTTCCCGATCGCGTGCCAGCTGTCTTCGCCGTGCTGGGCGCTCCACCAGGCCCGGAATGTCAGGGAGGGAATACCGAAATCAATCGAGAGAAGATCCTTGGGCGTGCGCAAGGTGATCATGCGCGCATATGTGCCCCACGGCCCTTCCTGCCCCGCCGGATTCTCGTCGATCACCAGGATGTTGCTGACCCGCTCGCGAATGAGGCCGAAGGCGGCGGCAAGACCGCTCTGCCCGCCCCCGACGATGACAACGTCGAAGATGCCGTCGCGCGGCGAGACCCAGGTCGGTTGGCCGATGCCGAGGATTTCGAGATCCTTGCGGACCAGCCGGGTATGAGCGTCCAACTTGTTCACGAGCGCATCGCCTCCAGTCTTAAACTTACAATCTTGGACACTTCTGAAAGCGCCGTGCTGAACTCCTGCTGGAGCGTATTGCGGCTGCGGAAGTCCAGCGCCCTCAGGATGCCTGGCTTATCGGTCAGGCGCACACAGATGATGAACGGAAAGTCGAAACGCGCGCGGTAGGCGGCATTCAGGCGGTGAAACTCAGCGTATTCCTCCGGCGTCATGCGGTCGAGCCCGGCGGATGCCTGCTCCTGCATAGAGGCGTCCGTCAGAGTACGGTCGATTGCGGCCTTGCCTGCAAGTTCCGGGTGGGCGCGCAGCAGGGCCAGCTGTTTTACTTCCCCCGACGTCTTCACGATTTCCTCCATGACGGAAAGCAGGGCCTCAAAGTCCTCGAATGGCCGCCTGGATTCAGCTGCCTCGACAACCCAGGGGCTGTGCTCATAGAGCCCGCCGAGCATCGACATGAACTCCTGCGCGGACAGGGCGTTGACCTGGTCGATCGTCATGACCCCGTTCCTTCAATCGAGACATGCGCGGCGACGACTTTCCAGCCATCCGGGAATTTCACCCAGGCCTGGCTTTGGCGGCCGCGCCGGGTCGATCCTTCCCGGTAGAACTCGGCGTTCACCGATGCAAAATGGTCGCCATAGGTTGCAATCTCGACACGGCCGAGCCGACGCTGCGGCGAGCCGCCCCGGCTTCGACGGAACGCAGCGATTTCGTCGAAGCCATAGAGCACCTCGCCCACACCGTAGCGAACTGTCTCGCCGGCCTGCCGGAACAACTCGTCCATCACCTGGACATCGTCTTCCATCAGCGCGCGCTCATAGCGGTAAAAGGCAGCAGAGACTTCAGCCACAAGGACAGGGTGGTTGACCGTCATGGCGGGTGCGCCTCCAGCCAGTGGTGCGCAATGTCGATACGCCGAGCGATCCAGGCATCGGTCTTCGACTGGACATGGCCGAGGAAACGCTCGACCGCGAGGGCGCGGCCCGGGCGCCCTGCAATCCGGCCATGCAAGCCGACAGACATCATGCGCCCGCCTTCGCGGTACAGCATGTCGAACGTGTCGCGCAGGTAGCGAAAGAACTCTTCGCCGTCACTGAAGCCGTTGAGCGCCACGATCTTCATGTCGTTGGCATCGAGCGTATACGGAACAACAAGCTGGCGGCGGCCAAATCTGGAATCATAATAGGGAACATCGTCCGCATAGCTGTCGGCATCATATACGAAGCCGCCTTCCTCCACGACGAGACGAGCCGTGTTCGGACTGGTGCGCCCCTGGTACCAGCCGAGCGGGCGCGCGCCGGTGAGACGCGTGTGCAGGGCGATCGCCTCCCTGATGTGCGCGCGCTCGGTCTCTTCAGGGACGTCCTGGTAGTCGATCCAGCGGAGGCCGTGCGAAGCGATCTCCCAACCCGCCGCGAGCATCGCAGCAACCGCTTCGGGGTTTGCTTCAAGCGCCTTGGCAACACCAAATACAGTCACCGGCGCCCGGCGTTCCGTGAACAGACGGTGAAGGCGCCAGAAGCCGGCGCGGGCGCCATACTCGTAGAGGCTTTCCATGGCCATCGCGCGGGCGCCGATCCGGGACTGCGCCCCGACCATTTCGGACAGGAATGCCTCCGATCCTGCGTCACCATTGAGAACGGAGTTTTCTGCCCCTTCCTCATAGTTGATCACGAATTGTACCGCGATACGCGCGCCGCCTGGCCACCTGGCAGGCGGCGGGAACTGGCCGTATCCCACAAGGTCCCGGCTCATGCGCTGTAAGCCTCGAGCGCGGCATCCACGCCCGCCCCCGCCGGAAGCCTAAATCCTTCGGCCCGCAGCACCGCTTCCAGCGCGCCCAGCGTGATCAGGACCTTGTGCTTGGCTGCATTGTAGCCCATCGCGCCGATCCGCCAGATCTTCCCCTGCAGCGGCCCGAAAGCAGTTCCGATCTCGATCTCGAAATCCTCACGCATGCGGATCCGGACAGTTTCGCCGTTGACGCCTTCCGGAATGTGGATCCCCGTCACGTTCGTCATCCGGAACCGGTCATCGCCGAAAACCTGAAGGCCCATGGCCCTGACACCGGCCACGACAGCGCGGCCTGCTGCGGCGTGGGCCGCGTACCGGGCTTCAAGCCCTTCCTCAAGGACGACACATGCACATTCGCGTGCGCCGTAGAGCATCGTGGTCGCTTCGGTATGATGGTTGAGGCGCTTGTCGGACCAGTAGTCCATGATCATCGCGAGGTCGAAATAGTTGGAACTGATGCGCTGGCCTTCGCCTTGCTCGAGATCGCTGCGCCGGATGCCGCGCTCGGTATGGCGCCGGGAAAAGATGTGCTCGGCGGCCCGGTCTGAAACCGTGATCGGTGATGATCCCGAAGGACCACCAAGGCATTTTTGAAGCCCGCCGGTGACGATGTCGACGCCCCAACGGTCCGCGGCGATCTCCATGCCGCCGATCGTGGCCGTCGCATCGACATAAGAATAGGCGCCCGCCGCATGGCATAGCGCGCCCAGACCTTCGAGCGGCTGGGCCATGGTGGTCGATGTATCGCCATGAACCGACGCGACGACCTTGGGCTGGAAGCGCGCAATAGCGGCCGCGACCTCCTCCATTGCAATGGTCTGCCCCCAGGGCGCGTTGACCGTTTCGATGACGGCGCCGATGCGGTCGAGGATTTCCGTGAGCAACAGTCCGAAGCGGCCGAAGTTCAGGACAAGGACGCGGTCGCCCGGCGCCACCAACGAGATGAGGGAGGCTTCAATCCCGGCCCGCGCCGTTCCGTTGACGAGGAAGGTCCAGCGGTTTGCGGTCCCGAAGATCGGCCTATAGAGCCCCATCACTTCGGTCATGTAGGCAGTGAACTCGGGATCGAACTGCCCCAGAAGATCCGCCGACATCGCCCGAAGCACACGTGGGTGGGCATTGACCGGGCCGGGCCCCATCAACAGGCGCTGGGGTGGGTCGATCTGCCGGAAGGGACTACCCATTGTATCGGCTCTCCAGAAGATTCAAGAATTGTCGCATGACAGCGAAAGCGGCTTCGGCATCTTCGGTCGTCACGGCTTCTGCAGGATTGTGGCTGATGCCTCTTTCGCAGCGAATGAAGAGCATGGCCGTCGGACAGAGGGCAGACATCACCATCGCATCATGGCCCGCGCCCGAGACGAGCGTGCGCCGCGGGTAGCCCGATTGTTCCATAGCGGTTTCAAGGAGCGATGTCAGGCGGGCGTCGCAAGGCGACGCCGGCAAGTCCTGCGTCTGATCCCTCGTCAGCACGAGCCCCCGCCTCGCCGCTACCGCGTCCAGCGCCGCAAAGATCTGCACGGCGGCCGCATCTCGCACGGCTTCGCTGCCAGAGCGGATATCGAGGGAGAACCGCACACGGCCCGGCACGACATTCACCGATCCTGGCCACGCCTCGATCTGTCCGACAGTCGCAACGAGGCCGGCGCCGCCTTCCTGCGCAATCCGCTCGATGGCGACCATCATTTCAGCGGCGCCCGCGAGCGCGTCCTTGCGCAGGTGAATGGCGACCGTACCGGCATGACCTGCTTCGCCGGTGACGAAGACATTGAAACGCAGTTGGGCGGCGATGCCGGAAACCGCGCCCAGAGCCAAGCCCTCGGCCTCCAGCACCGGCCCTTGCTCGATATGCGCTTCAAGATAGCCGATAACATCCGCAGGCTGATATTGCGCCGCGGCTAGGTCTGCCGCAGGCAGGCCGAGTTCCAGGCGGGCACCGAATTCGCCGAGCGCCTCGGCAACGGACGTGCCACGGGCATCCATGACCTCTCCGGCGCCCTTCCTCAGCACCCCCGCTATCGCACGCGAGCACAGCATGGATTCCGGAAAGCGCGAGCCCTCCTCATCCCCGAATGCAATCACTTCGAGGGCGAAGGGCAGACGCCGGCCCTCGCCATGAAGGGACGCAGCGCATTCTATGCCCAGCATGATACCAAGGGGCCCGTCATAGCGTCCGGCATTACGGACACTGTCGATATGGGACGCGATCAGAAGCGCCGGCGCGCCGGGCATTGCGGCTTCGTAGCGCCCAATGAGGTTTGCAGCGCTGTCGACACGCACGGTCATGCCCGCCTCGCGCATCCAGTGAGATGTCTGGTTAAGCGCAGCGGCATGCGCCGGCGTCAGATACGCGCGAAACAGGGCGTCCGGCAGGTCGCTGAACGGCGCCGCGCCCAAAGCAATGCAACGCTCGACCGCGCGGGTTCCGGACGCAGCGCTTACCATGCGGCGACGCCCCCGTCGCTGCGCGGATCGCCTGCGCCTTCCAGCCGGCCGTCGGCGCGCCGGACCAGCGCGCCGGCATGCCCCATGATGGACGTATACGGAGCAAGGAGTTCGAGATCATGTCCGGCCGCACGCAGGTCGGCATAGAGTGACGGATCAAACCTGTCTTCCAGTTTCAAGGTCAAGCTCTCCTCCCCCCAGGTCCGGCCCAGCAGCCATCTGGGTGCGGCTACCGCGTCACCGAGTGCAATACCATACCGCGCATAGCGTGAGAAAATCGCCGCTTGCGTCTGCGGCTGGCCCTCCCCCCCCATGGTGCCGTAGGCCATCACTTTTCCATCGGGAAATCTGGCGATGGCCGGGTTGAGGGTGTGAAAGGGCTTGCGTCCGGGCCGGAGCGCATTCCAGCCGTCCACTTCGAGCCGGAACCCGGCGCCCCGGTTCTGCCAGGTGATGCCGGTTTCCGGCAGGACAATGCCCGAGCCGAACTCGAAATAGGTAGATTGAATGGCGCTGACCACGCAGCCCTCGGAATCGACCGCGCCGAACCAGGTTGTGTCTCCGGCCTCGGCGGCCTCGGGCCAGGGACGAGCCGATTGCGGATCGATTTCGGCCGCCATCTGATCGAGGGCTGCTTCGTCCGACAAGAGCCCTTGCGGCGATCTCGGCATCAGGTCCGGATCGCCGAGCAGGGAGTTGCGCGCGGTGCGGAAGGCAAGCTTCGTGGCTTCGACGATCGCATGAACATGCGCAAAACTGTCTGCCCCGGCGGCTTCGATCCGGTCAAACAAGGCGAGGATCAGCAGGGACGAAGCACCCTGCGTCGGCGGCGGGGTGTTGTAGAGCTGAGCCTCGCGGACTTGCGCCGTGAGCGGAGCACCGAGATGGGCCCGGTGGGCCCGAAGATCCTCGCCTGAAACCGGGCTGCCCGTCCGGGCGAGATCTGCAGCGATGCGCGCGGCCAGTTTACCTTCGTAAGCATCCCTCAGACCGTGCTGGACCATGTGGCGCAGCGTTGCAGCGAGTGCGGGCTGGCGTAAACGGTCGCCGGCGGCCAATGGCCGGCCTTCAGGGCGGAAAACCTCCGCATACCCCAGAATGCCGCGCAGTTCGTCATCCTTGGACGCGGCCACCTCGGCGCCGCCCGGCGTGACCGCAACGCCGTCTTCCGCATGCCAGATCGCATCGCGCAGAAGACGGGACAAGGGCAGGCTTCCTTTGCCGGCGGCCAGCGCCAATTCCCAGCCGGACAAGGTGCCGGCCACTGTGTTGGCGGCAAGCGGCCCGCGCCACGGCACCGAAGTGTGCCCGCGTGCACGGTAAAAATCGAGACTCGCCGTTTGAGCCGCCGCTCCGCACGCATCGATGCTGTAAACATCGCCGGAAGGCTTGCAGACCAACCAGAAGCTGTCTCCTCCGATACTTGTCATGTGCGGATAGACAACCGCCAGGACCGCCGCCATCGCGACGGCGGCTTCAAGCGCGTTGCCGCCATCCTCAAGCACGCCGAGGCCGGCGCTGCTGGCGAGGTGGTGGGGGCTGGTCACCATTCCGCGGGAGGCATTGACTGTCTCGTTCATGCCGAGGCCTCCGCCAGCACGGGCCAGCTGAACGCCGCCGCACCGGCTGACACCAGCGCGTCCGCGGCGCTGAAGAGCAAGGCTTCGCGTCCGCGTGCGGCGATCAGCTGTATGCCAAACGGCAGCCGGCCCGAGCGGGCAAGCGGCACGGTGAGGACGGGCACGCCTGCAAGGCTGATCGGCTGGGCATAAAGACCCAGATTGGCGCGCGCCGGAACGGCCTCCCCGTTCATCCAGAGTGTGCCTTCAGCGATGCTGGGCGCCGGTGACGGGGTCGCCGGCGCGAGCAGAAGGTCGTACGTCTCCAGAGCTGCTTCCAGTTCCGCCACGAAAAGCGCCGCGGCGCGCTCGGCGTCCCCGAGGAGCCCGCCAGGTAACAGCGCGCCCGCAATCAGCCGGTCGCGGGTCGCAGGATCGAATTCCATTGCATGCGTGCTAAGGCTGGCTTGATGGCGGCGCCCGCCTTCGAAGGCGGTAATCAGAAACCCCGCCGAACGGCCGAGCGCAGCCAGCGGCAGGTCAACAACATCGATGGCCCCGAGCGCGGCTGCTGCTGCGTCGAGTCCGGCAAGCCCGTCCGGATCGGCGCCGTGCCGGAACCAGCCGCCGAGACGCGCCGCCCTCGCCGCGCCTGGCAGGCCCACCTCGACCGCGGCGCCGGAAAGCACGGAAAAGGACGTGCGCAAGTCCGCAACGGACCGGGCGAACAGGCCCACGGTGTCCAGCCGGTCAATGAACGGGAATGTTCCCTCCAACGGAACAGCGCCGTGTGTGGGGCGAAGGCCGAACACCCCGCACAGGCTCGCCGGTACGCGCACCGATCCATTTGTATCAGACCCGAGCGCCAGCGCGACCATGCCTGCGGCAACGGACGCCGCGGAGCCGCCTGACGACCCTCCCGACAAGCGGGCTGTATCGTGCGGATTGAAAGTCGTCCCGAAGTGCACGTTCTGGGTCACAAACCCGTAGGCAAACTCGTCCATGTTCAGTGTACCGACGAGTATGCCACCGGCCGCCCGAAGGCGTTCGACCGCGGCCGCATCGGCATCAGCGGGCGGCGAACGCAGGCGAATCGCTGCGCCCGCGGTTGTTACCTGCCCCGCAACATCGAACAGGTCCTTGACGGCAAAAGGCACACCGGCCAGCGGCCCCATGTCCATTCCCCTGGCGAGCCCCGCGTCCACCTGCGCCGCCGAGTGCAAGGCTTCATCGGCCAACACCCGTGTGAATGCATTGATCCGCCCGTTCAGGCGCGCGATGCGGGCCAATGCGTCCTGCACAGCCTGAGATGCACTCAACTTCCCGGCCCTGATGGCAGCCGCCAGTTCCGTGGCCGAAAGCGCAAAGGTGGTCACGAGCTCGCGGCTCCGGCGGCGGCGAGCCCCTCGCGGACTGCCCGGTAATGCGCGGCAAGCAGCACGAGGCTCGCTGTGACACCCGGGCGCGTGAGCGCGTTTAACGGCAAGCCGGCCGGCGCCGCGCGGGCCAGCGCCTCCGGCACATCGAAACCGCCGGCATCCGTCGCTTCGCTAGACTCTTCGCCGCTGGTCATCCAGCACCTCCCATTGCGCTATTATTGGCATCGGTGAGTTCAAATCAACTGCCGCATGGCTCGCCGCACCCCGCGCATGCAGATTCGTCCAATTGGCGCTCAAATGCTCATCGCATGGCCATTAAACGCGCAGCCACGTCGCAACGAAAGGCTGGCATTGTACGCATTTTTCGATCGCAGGGTTTCAAGGCGCAATGCCTTTCAGGAGGCGGCCGGCTCCAGGGCCCGCAACTCCTCCGTCAGCAATTCGATGAATACGCGGATATGCGGAGAGAGCACGCGTCCCTTCGGTACAAGCAGCGATATCGTCGTGGGCCGGATCACCCCCTTGGCGAGGGGCGCCCACACCAGGTTGCCGTCCCGGACATCGCGGTCAAGCCCGATGGGAGACATGAAAGCAATCCCGAGACCCGACTGGACGAGGTTGCGCAACATGCCGATGCGTTCGACACGCGCAGCAATCTGGAAAGGCAACGATTTGTCTTCGAAAAGTTCGCGCAGAATGCTGTGATTGAGCCAGTTGGCGGTGGGAGTGATGATCGGATAGCCCAAGCAGTCACTCAGGGAAATCTCGTCGCGTTTGGCGAGCGGGTGCCCCAATGGCATGATCACGCCGATAGGTGAAGACACCGAGGCTACCGTTTCGGTGCGCAGTCCGCCCGTCACGTCGAACGCGCACACAATATCGGCCTCCCGTGAGAGCAAGGCCGATTTGATGAAATAGTTGTCGCCGGAAATCAGCGTGAAGTCGATCAGCGGGAACCGCGCCTGCAGGTTGGCCATCGCCCGGGGCAGGATTTCAGTGGTGATGCTTTCGGCGGCGGCGATGTGGATCGTGCCCCTGACGCCCCCTTTCAGACGCCCGATTTCCTGTCGCAGTTGAGAGACGTCCCGATTCCACTGGCGTACATAATTCAGCAGCGCCTCACCGGCTGCGGTGGGACGGATCCCGCGCGGCAGCCGCTCAAAAAGTTCGATACCGAGTTCTTCCTCCAACTGGAGCAACTGGCGGTTCACGGCAGACGACGCGATGTGCAGATTGTCGGCCGCCTTGCGGATCGATCCGTCGCGCGCGGCCTGGTCAAAATAAACCAGCCCTGTCTTGAGAATGGTCATGCCCTCATTCCTCTCCACCCGGATCAAGTTTACGCTGCGATGCCAAAATTGCATCACCCGCGCGCAATTTCCATACGAGTTCTGAAGAAAAGCCGCTGGTCTGCGCAGGAGTTGCCCGACAGCGCTGGAATCCGGAGCGAGGCCGTCCTAGGGCATGTGCCAGCCCTTCGGCTTTGACAGGTTGCCTTGCCCTGATGCGCTTTCTCCCGGACCGTTTTGTCATTTTCATGATCTGCGCGGTGATCCTCGCCCTGCTCTTTCCAGGCTGGGGAGCAGCAGACGGACCGCTACACCTCGGCGCCGTGACGGCTTTCGGAATCGGGCTCGTCTTCTTTCTTCACGGCGCCAACCTTGCGCCCGAGAAACTGGCCATGGGGCTGCGCAACTGGCGGGCGCACCTCTTGATCCAGATGACGACATTCGTCGTTTTCCCAGCCCTCGGCCTACTCCTCTATTTCGGCCTTCAGGACGTCCTACCGGACGTTCTGAGGCTCGGCTTCTTTTTCCTCGCCGCGCTGTCGTCCACGGTCTCGTCCTCCGTCGCCATGACCGGTCTGGCGAAAGGCAACATCCCCGTAGCCGTCTTCAATGCCACGCTCTCCGGATTGATCGGCCTTGTCCTGACGCCCGCGATGGTATCGCTGGTATCGAAGGCGGAGATTGGCGATTTCTCGCTGATCGCGGCGATGAGCGACATTGCAATGACACTCCTTGCACCCTTTGCTGCAGGCCAGCTGCTGCGCAGGTTCCTCGTGAGGCGCCTCGAGCAGCATAAATCGCTTCTGACACTGCTCGACCGCGGCGTGATCCTGCTGATCGTCTTCACCTCGTTTGCCACGTCGACAAAGGGCGGCATCTGGTCCGAGTTTTCCCTCGCACAGTTTGCTGTGACGGGCGCTCTGGTGCTGCTGCTGTTGGCTTTCGCACTCACCGTGACGACGCAGTGCGCCCGCCTCGCGGGCCTGCCGCGCGAAGACGAAGCCGCGGTCGTGTTCTGTGGATCCACCAAGAGCCTCGCGAACGGCGCGCCGATCGCGCAGATTCTGTTTGCGGGCTCTGCGAGCCTCGGTCCGATCATGTTGCCGTTGATGCTGTACCATCAGTTCCAGCTGATGGCGTGCGCCGTGATTGCGCAGCGCTATTCGAGAACACCGGATACGCCCCGGACCGGCTGACCGGCGATGGCATTGAGCTGCGCCGCTACGCTCAGGGCAATGGCAAAGGGCGTCTTGCCTTCGATCCCGGGCAATCCGATGGGACAGACCAAACGGGCAATCGCGTGCGCAGGCGCGCCGTCCGCGGCCAACCGGCGCAGGAAACGGGCGCGCTTGGTGCCTGACCCGATCAACCCGCAGAAAGCGATATCTTCGCGGCGCAGCACTGCGCGCACGATCTCGTAATCCAGCTCATGCGCGTGGGTCAAAACAAGGCAGATGGCGCCTGGCGGCAATGTCGCAACAGTGTCGCCGGGCGCATTCAGACGCTGAACGGGGACAGCGCCCATGCCCCCTTCATACTCGGGACGCCCATCGAACCAGTGAAGTGACATCTCCGATGCGGCGAGGACCTGAATGAGGGCCCGCCCGACGTGCCCCGCCCCGAAGACATACACGGGCGGCAGCGGCGGGCCCACAAATGCCCGGTAGAAGGCGCAGGCGCTGCGCGGCGGACGGGCCTGCATCAGGGGGGTGCCGCTGGCGTCCGCAAATGCCGGGAGGTTGAGGTGCTGCGGGACGCCCGAAGCCAACACGCGCCGCCGCAGGCCGTCGCCGGAGAGCCGGGTTTCAAGGACGAGGCCGCCGCTCTTCGCCACCTCGCGGGCGACCTCGGCCAGCCCGTCCACGTCATCCGCGGTGAGACGCTCCAGCAGGATACGGACATGGCCGCCGCAACACTGTGAAAGCAGAGGTCCGAGTGGGTAGTCCTGTAGCAGGCAGGCAAGTTCCGCACGGCCTAGAAGTGCCCGCGCCTGATCGAGGACATGGTGTTCCAGATTGCCGCCGCCGATAGTCCCCTGAAAGCCGTCTGCCGTCACCAGCATCCGCGCGCCCGCTTCGCGGGGCGCGGAGCCTTCCACCACACACTGGGTCACGAGGACGGCGGCTCCCTGTGTTCCAAGCGCCTTGAGCGCGGCAGCGATCCAGTCCGAACCGACCATGCCTATGGCCGCTGCGCTTCTTCCCGTGCGGCCTCGACCGCCAGCAGGATACGCTCCGGTGTTGCGGGGGCATCCAGACGTGGGAACACACGGTGGCCGGCGGCCCCCGACACGGCATGGGTCAACGCCGAGAGGACTGAAATCGCCAACATCAGGGGCGGCTCACCGACCGCCTTCGAACGGTGGATCGTCGGCTGGCGGTTCTCGCCGCCCTCCCAGAGCCTGATGTTCAACTCCGCAGGTCGGTCACTGCAGGCGGGAATCTTGTAGGTGGACGGAGCATGTGTGCGAAGGCGCCCGTGCGCGTCGAACACGAGTTCCTCGGTCGTGAGCCAGCCCATACCCTGCACGAAGCCACCTTCGATCTGACCGAGATCGATGGCCGGGTTGAGCGAGCGACCCACGTCATGGAGAATGTCGGCCCGCACGACCCGGTTTTCGCCTGTCAGCGTATCGATCTCGACTTCCGAGACAGCCGCGCCGTAGGCAAAATAATAGAACGGGTGGCCGCGGTGGGTCGCTCGATCATAGTGGATCTTCGGCGTCTTGTAGAAACCGGTGGCCGACAAGGAAATCCGCCCGAGATAGGCCGCTTTCACCACCTCTTCAAATGCGTAGCTGGTCTCGCCGGCGATAACCCTGTTGTTTACGAAACTGATGCTCTCAGGATCGAGGCCGTGCCGGTCTGCAAGGAAGCCGGCAAGCCGGCGCTTTATCTTTCGCGCCGCCGCCTGGGCCGCCATTCCGTTCAAGTCGGTTCCGGACGAGGCAGCCGTCGCCGAGGTATTGGGCACCTTTTCCGTTGACGTCGACATAATCCGTATACGGTCGAGGTCGACCTGGAACTCGTTCGCGACAACCTGCGCCACCTTGGTCATCAGCCCCTGCCCCATCTCGGTGCCGCCATGGTTCAGCTGGATACTGCCGTCGGCATAGAGTTGCACGAGCGCGCCAGCCTGGTTCAGGAACGTGGTTGTGAAGGAGATGCCGAACTTCACCGGCGTCAGGGCAATGCCACGGCGGATGACGGGGTTTTCGGGGCTTGTATTGTACGCCTCGATTTCGGCGCGCCGGGCTCTGTAATCGGCCGAGGCCGCCAGGCTTTCGATGAGTTCCCGCGCGATATTGTCCTCGACGACCTGGCCATAGGGCGTCGTGTCGCGGCCCGGGCCCGCATAAAGATTGTCGAGGCGAACATCGAGCGGATCCCGGCCGACCCGAAAGGCAATCTCATCCATCAACCGCTCGGCGCCCATCATGCCCTGCGGGCCACCAAAGCCCCGGAAAGCGGTGTTGGACACCGTGTGTGTGCGCAGCCTGTGGGAGACAATCTGTGCCGGTCCGAGATAATAACAATTGTCGGAATGGAACATCGCGCGATCGTTGATCGCCATCGAAAGGTCAGTTGACGCGCCGCAGCGTGACGCCAGTTCGAACTGCGTACCAGCAAGCACGCCGCGCTCGTCAAAGCCGGCCGTATAGGCAATCTCGAAGTCATGCCGCTTGCCGGTCACGATCATGTCGTCGTCGCGGTCCATCCTGAACTTGACCGGCTTCTGGCTGCGAACCGCTGCGAGAGCCGCTGCGGCAGCCAGGAGGGCGGACTGGGTTTCCTTGCCGCCGAAACCGCCGCCCATCCGGCGCACTTCCACCGTGACCTGATTGCTCATCACACCGAGCACATGCGCGACGAGGTGCTGGGCTTCGGTCGGATTCTGCGTCGACGAGAAGATATGGACCGAACCATTCTCGCCGGGGGTCGCCAGGGCGATCTGGCCTTCGAGGTAGAAATGATCCTGGCCGCCCATCCTGATGACGCCGTCAAGCTTGAGGGGCGCGGCCGCGATGGCAGCTGCAGCCTCTCCGGTCGACATGACTTGCGACCTCTCGATCAGCGAACCGGCCGCGCGCGCCTCTGCGATCGTGATCAAGGCCGGCAGGTCTTCATAGGTGACATCTGCCAAAGCAGCCGCCATGCGCGCCGCCTTGCGGGTGACGGCGACCACCGCAAACAGGCTCTGCCCATGGCAGAACACTTCGCTTTCAGCAAAGACCGGCTCGTCCCGGATCACCGCGCCCACATCATTGATGCCCGGAATGTCCTCCGCGGTGAGGACAAGAACCACGCCCGGCGCCGCTCGCACCGCCGACAGGTCCATCGCGGCAATCCGGGCCCGGGCCCGCGCGCTCATGCCGATATAGAGATGAAGGCAGCCCGCAGGCTCGGGCAGGTCGTCGATATAGCGGGCCTGTCCCGTTACATGCAGGTAGGCGCTGTCATGGCGCAGCGACTGATGCACATCCCCTTGCAGGGCGCTGGCGGATTGATCTGTCTTGGCCTTGTCAAGCATAGCCTCAAGACGGCTCCAGGATACTGATGCGGCCATTGCCGGCTGCCTCAAGCCAGACCTTGCGAAGCAGGTTTTGAGCCACTTTCATGCGGTAGCCTGCGCTCGCGCGCATATCACTGAGAGGCGTATAATCGTCTGAAAGCGCGGCCGCTGCCGTCTCGACCGACGCGGAAGTCCAGGCCTGTCCGGAAAGCGCGGCTTCGCAGGCTGCGGCACGCTTCGGTGTGCCCGCCATGCCGCCATAGGCGATGCGGGCGTGCTCCACGATACCGTTCTCGATCCTCAGCGCAAAGGCACCGCACACCGCTGAGATATCCTGGTCGAAACGCTTTGACACCTTATAGGTCCGGAAAAGGACGCACGGATCCGGCGCCGGGATGTAGACGGACTTTACATATTCGCCCGGCTCGAGGGCCTGCTCGCCGTAAGCGAGGAAGTAGTTCTCGAGCGCCATCACCCGGGTACCTCGCGCGCCAGCGAGTTCAAGTTCGGCGTTCAGTGCAATCAGGGCCGGCATCGAATCACCGATCGGCGAGCCGTTGGCGATATTGCCGCCGACGGTCCCGCTGTTGCGGACCTGAACAGAGCCTATGCGCCGGAACAGTTCGCCAAGACCGGGATGCAGCGCGCGCAGGCAGGGCAAGGCATCGGCAAACTTGACACCGGCGCCGATGCGAACCCCGCGCTCGCCCGCCTCAATATGGTTCAGGGACGCAATGCCGCTGATAAAGACAAGGGTCTCCAGCGGCCGGTGCTGCTTGGTGACCCAGAGGCCGACATCCGTCGCGCCGGCAACCAGCGTGGCGCCAGGGTTCTCCGATAGGATCTCGCACAACTCTTTCTCCGTGCGCGGAAGATAGCAGCGCCGGGAGGTGCCAAGAACCGGGTCGGTAAATGTCCAGCTTGAGCATGGGCCGGCCGCGAGAGTACTCAGCCTCGCGGCTGTCTCCTCGCCGCCGAAACGGGCTCGCACCTCCCCGTCGGGTTCCAATTCCATGGCCGAGCGCCGGATCGGTCCATAGCCTGTGCAACGGCACAGGTTGCCCGCAAGGACATCATCAACCCCGCCTGGCAGGGCCGCATCGCTCGACTGGTAGCGGGCGAACAGCGACATCACGAACCCGGGTGTGCAGAAACCGCACTGCGATCCGTCGCTGTCCGCCAAAGACTGTTGAACGGGATGCAGGCAAGTTGGTGTGCCCAAGGACTCGACCGTGACGAGTTCCTTCCCGTCGACCATTGGCATGAGGCAAATACAGGCATTCACCGCGCGGTAACGGACGGCGTCGCCGACGAGTTCGCCGAGGACCACGGTGCACGCGCCGCAGTCGCCTTCGGCGCAGCCCTCCTTGGTGCCGGTGCGCCGCTGATCCTCGCGCAGCCATTCGAGCAGCGTCTGGGTAGGATCGCACCGCTCAAGCGTGCGGATATCGCCGTCGAGGACAAAGCGGATCATGAATTCAGACTTCTCCCGTCGCCGGCCCGGCTGGCTGATCTCGGTCCACACAAACCGTGAAGGCGCGCGCAGGGCAAGACCGGCCGCCATTTGGGACGCCCGGCCGTAACAAATGGACCGAGGGCACGCATTTCGGCACCGCCAGCGCTCAAGCTTCAGTCAGCGCCAGCTTGCCACACACCCCGCTGAAACTCCAAATCGGCGCAGGTCTTCGCCAACCTCACCTTCCAATTCCTGCACGTTGAGTGCTGCAAATTTGAGAGCGCTGGAAGTTATTCGGTCAAAAATCGACCGATCTTGCCCAATCTGCCAGCCGCAAGTCCTCCCGACCAGGTACCGCCGGACAATTCAGCAGACCTACCCCGAGTTTTACGCTCTTCTCCGAAGGCAAGCGCCACCCCGGCCTGAACCCATCGAACGAGAACCCATGCTCAACAAATTCTTCCAGCTCGAAGCGCGCGGAACAAACATCCGCACCGAAATTGCCGCCGGGATCACGACCTTCCTGGCCATGAGCTACATCATCTTCGTGAACCCCGACATCCTGTCCAAGGCAGGCATGGACACGGGCGCCGTGTTCGTTGCGACCTGCCTGTCGGCAGCGATCGGCACCGCGATCATGGGGATATACGCCAACTATCCGATCGCCATCGCCCCAGGGATGGGCCTCAACGCCTATTTCACCTTTGGCGTCGTCATCGGTATGGGCATTCCATGGCAGGCTGCGCTTATGGCGGTGTTCATGTCTGGCGCGCTGTTCGTCGCCTTGAGCCTTTCGCCGATCCGCGAATGGATCATCAACGCCATTCCGATGGAGTTGAAGATGGCAATTGGCGCAGGGATCGGCCTGTTCCTGATCATCATCGGCCTCAGCAGTGTCGGCATCGTTGTCGCCAACCCGGCGACCCTTGTCGGCCTTGGCGATCTTTCCTCGCCGGTCGCGCTGCTGGCGATCGCCTGCTTCATCTCAATTGCTGTGCTCGACGCGCGCAGGGTCCCCGGGGCGATGCTGATCGGCATTCTCGGCATCACCCTTGCCGGCGTTCTGCTGGGCGTTTCGGAGCCCGCAGGGATTGTCTCGGTGCCGCCCTCCATTGCGCCAACGCTGTTCCAGCTCGACTGGCGCGCCGCATTCGAGATCGGGCTGGTCGTCGTGGTCATTTCCCTTCTGTTCGTCGACATGTTTGATACGGCCGGGACACTGGTCTCGGTTGCGCAGCCCGCCGGCCTTCTGGACGAGGAGGGAAAGGTCAAGGACCTGCGAAAAGCCCTGCTCGCCGACAGCTCGGCGACCATGATCGGCGCAGTACTCGGCACGTCCTCAGCCACGAGCTACATCGAAAGCATCGCCGGTGTGAAGGCCGGCGGGCGGACTGGCCTGACCGCAGTGACGGTGGCGATCCTGTTCTGCCTTGCCCTGTTCTTGGCGCCCCTCGCGGGCGCCGTGCAATCGTTCGCGACCGGCCCTGCCCTCGTCTATGTAGGCTGCATCATGACCGGCGGGCTGACCAAGCTCGACTGGGAGGACCCGACCTCGTTCGTTCCGGCCGTCATCACGGCAGTGGCGATGCCCCTCACTTATTCCATCGCGACAGGGATCGGTCTCGGCTTCGTCGCCTTCGCCGCGCTCAAGGTCGGGGCCGGAAAATGGAAAAGCTTGACGATCGGCGTCGTCGCCCTTGCGATCGTCTTCCTGGCAAAGTTTGTCTTCCTGTCCCCGGCCTGAACGGGCCTGTCCGATAACACCCGAAACAACGTCTCGATCCGGATTTTCCCCGAGGCTCTCGGTCGCGCTTCCCCTCAGCTTCCAGCACATCATCACTATGTTCGTCAGCAACGTTACACCCGCGCTGACATCGCCGACGCGGCCGGGTTCGGCCCGTCAAACGGAACGTCGGGCGAAGTGATCTGAATGATCCAGTCTGCTATGGTGTTGGCGGGCGTGGCGACCTTGCTGCAGACGGTCACGGCCAGCGCGGTCGCCACGCCCGCCAAAAAGAAACCCCGGTGGATTGCTCCACCGGGGCCAGGCTTTTTCCGAGCCGTTCGTCGATCAGAACTTGTAGACTACGGAGGCCTGCACGCTACGCGGCTGTTCGGGCAAGACAATCGTGCTGCCGAAGAGTTCGGTGAAGTTGGCACGGAAGTACACTTCGTCAGTGGCGTTCTTGACCGTCAGGCGCAGCAGCCAGTCATCGAATTCATACGAAGCGCTGAGATCGACCAGTGTGTAGGCTGGCAGTTTTACAGCCCGCGACTGACCTGAGAACACTTCCTCGACGTCCGTCACACTGCCCGAAACCGACAGACCATTGTCGAAGGAATAGGTGCCGGTCACCGACCAGACATTCTCCGGAATACCCTGACGTTTGGCCGCCTCTTCGGTGCCCTCCAGCGCGACAAGTCCGAATGGCTGACCGCCCAGATGCAGAGCCGGGTTGACGTTGATCAGGTCATCGATGCCCAGGAAGCTGAACTGTGACCCACTTTCCAGGATGGTCGCGTTGATCACTTCGGTGCTGGTGAACGCGGCTGTGAGGAGGAAATCGTCGGTAACGGCCCAACGCATTTCTGCCTCAACACCTTCTGTCTGGATGTCCTGGTTCACAGTGATCGACTGGATGTTCCGATCCGTTCGTTCCTGTTCATAGTAGGAAATTGCCGCATACAGACGGTCGTCGAGGAAGTTGCCCTTGATGCCAACCTCGAACAGTTCTGTTGCGCTCAAAAAGGCCTGATCGCTGCCTTCGCCGGTCGGCGAGTCATTGTCGGTCTGGGCCAACGCCTCGACAGAAATCTCGGCGCCCTGACCGGCGACCACCACTGTCTGCTCAGCTGCAGTGACGTAGGGGATAAGTCCCGTCCCTGGCACTTTGTAGGATGCAGAGACGTTCCAAGACGTGCCGCGTTCCTCGTCGGACGCGGATGCGTCCTCATCGCGAAAGATCTCGAGGTCTGCGCGCGCCGCTGACTCGGCTTCCACAAGGTCTTCACGCAAACCCAGCACGAGATTGAGGCCGAAATCGAAATCGATGTCGACGAGACCCGCCAACGCATAGTCGGTGTATTCGCCCTTTAGATAGTTCGAGAAGTTACCATTCTCCTCCGTGGACAGCAGCCGGTCCGAGCGAGCGTCATAGCCTTGCGTGAGGTCCACGCGGTGGAAATACTCGAAGAAGAAATCGTCGCCATGCAGGAAGTCGGTGTGACGAACAGAGGGAGAAACCTGCGCAGTGACGTCGACGAAGTCGAAATCGAACTTCTGTGTCACGACAAACTTGTTCTCGACCACCCAGGAGTCGTGGAACTGAGAGAAGCCGTAAGAGTTTTCGTTGATGTTCTCATAGCCCTCATAGAACAGCTGGTTCTTCACTTCGAGACCCGAGTCGTTCTCGAAAATGACGTCGAAATACAGCGTCAGCATTTCGTTTTCGAGCGTATCGTCCGGGCCCGCAAGTGTCTTGGACCGGGACAGTTTTGCCGTACCGGGGTTGTCAAGCGCTAGGAACGGAGAGCCGGCGAAATCAGCATCTGTCGCTGCGGAGGGTGGCACAAAGAATGGGCTGAACTCTCCGGCTGCAAGGATTTCAAATGGCGATATCTGACCATCGCCATCGGTGTCCAGCGGCTGGGCTGTGCCGGTGATGTACGTGCCATTGTCAATCAGGTCCTGCGTCAGGCGGTTCCAACCGCCATTCTGCACACCGCTATAGTCATGATACATGCCTCCGAATTCCACTCGCATCTGATCGGTCAGATCGGTGTCGAACGCCGCCTGCAATATCGTCTGTTCGGTGGAAATGTTCTCGTAAAAGCTGCCTGAGTTCTCAATTTCCGCATACAGGTGATAGCCAAACTTCTGGCCTGCAAGTTCACCGGGACCGGTAACCGAGGCCGCCAGAATGCTCTTGTCCCAGCTGCCACCAGTATAGCGGACTTGGCCCGACGCCTCGTCAGCGTACTTGCCGGAGCCCAGGCGGGCCGTTTTCGGAACGAAGTTCATGTAGCCGCCGGACTTCGACGGACCATAGATCGGAGACGCCGGGCCCCGCACAATATCAATGCGGTCAGACGCACCGATCGGCGTTGGATAGTTGCCCGGGTTATCGAGACGTCGCACACCGCGGAAGTAGGTCTCACCGGCCTGACCGCGAATATCGAGGGCGCCGCCAACGCCGAAGAACGAGTTGGTGAACGTACCCGGCGCCTGTGCAACAAGACCATAGATGTCTGTTATGCCGAAACGCTCGATCTGATCAGAGCTGACCGATGAGACCGAGCGTGGGGTTTCGACGAGGGTCTTGTCGAACCCGAAGACCGATCCGACGTCTTCTACCGGCAGCGCCCGCAAGTTGCCCGTAACGATGACCGTTTCCTGACGAGCCTCTTCCTCGTCAGGAGCTTCCTGAGCGATGGCGATCGCCGGCGTCAGGGCGAGAACCAGCGTGCTGGCCGCCGTCAATTTGAGAAAGCTGCGCCAAGCTGCAAACCCTCCAGACTTTGGCGATGCAGGGTTATCTTGCAGTGTCTTGCTGATTCCCGCCAACGAGGCGGACTCTTTTTCAAAATTGGACATAGGTATTCTCCAGCCTCATTTGACCCCCAGGTCGGTTAAACGACAGTTCTGAAGCGTATCCACCTTTATCCGTACACGTTCCTATTTGCCTGCTTCGGACAAATGAGTTTCGCGATCGAACTAAGTGAATGTGTTCATCACCTGAGATGAGAGGCTAAGTACACTTGTGCGTATGCGAACAGGTGAAGTTGGGACTCTCGGACAGTTTCGAATGGTGTGCTCATATTTTGCGCACTCGAATTATGACACGCCCGTGAAGCAGCCATTTTCACCGTACATCTGCCCAGCATGAGCACTTTTGGGCCACTCATGTGGCGGCGCGCAAAATTGCCTGCTTAAGTGAAACTGGAGAAGCGAGCGAAAAATTGCATCGCTGACAACCGTAGCTGCGTGCATCCTGCGTGCCCGTTGCTCACCGAGCCTGCATGGACCCTGAACGAGGAGAGCGCCGCACCGTGACGTCCACCTTTCGCCGCTTCCTCGCTGCGGGCTACGCCCTGCTTGGCAGAATCCAAGGTCCAGCTTGCATTCAGAGCGCAGGGGTTTTTCGCCAAGCTGCCGGTCCTCGCTGCGCTGCTGTTTTGATCTGCGCGGCTATGGCCGCTTGCGCAACGCAGACCTCTGACCTGCCGGCCGCCGCCGCTGTTTCAGGCCTCGTTGACGCTGCGCCGAGGATTGCCGTTGCGACCGCCTACGCGCCTGAAATGGCCGCACTGCTTCCGGACCTCGACAACGGCGAAGAACACCGTCTGAACGGCGTCTCTTTCTGGACGGGCGAGCTCAGCGGCCAGCCGGTGGTCCTGTTCAAGACCGGCGTGAGCTTGGTGAACGCCACCATGAATACTCAGCTTCTGATCGATCATTTCAACATCCGCCACATCCTCGTCAGCGGAGTTGCCGGCGGACTCGATCCGTCGCTGTCGGTTGGCGATGTGACGGTTGCGTCGAGCTGGGCACAATACAATGAAGGCGCTTTCCTGCGCGAAACCTCGCCTGGTCAGTACAGGCCACATCCAGGCGTGGAGCCGATCTTGCCTGCCTTCGAGTTCATGGGTACGCGCGCTGTGCGTATTGCCCGCGACGGCGATCCGGCTCCGGAGCCGAAACTCTGGTTCGATGCGGATCCAGGCCTCATCGACATTGCAGAACGCGCGGCCACGCAGATCCAGCTGCGGCAATGTGACGACACCGGATTGTGCCTACCCGGAATACCCAAAGTCGTCACCGGCGGGCGGGGCGTTACCGGATCGACCTTCATGGACAACGCACGATTCCGCGAATACCTCTTCGAGACGTTCGAGGCGCAGGTCGTGGAGATGGAAACCGCCGCGATCGCAATGGTCGCCTACGCAAACGACATCCCCTACCTGGCGTTCCGCAGTCTCTCGGACCTCGCGGGAGGGGGGAATGCAGCCGAAAACGAAATCACGGCGTTCGAACACCTTGCGGCCGAGAATGCCGCGATCCTCGTGCACGCCTACCTGAAAGCCTATGGCGACGTGTCTTCCAGCGCCGGCCTGGCGCCGCCGCGACCCGCCGGGCCGGCTGCCTGCGAAATCCACTACTCGACAATGCCGTTCGAGCCAAAACCGCTGGGCGAAGCCCGGATCCGCAAACTGAAGGCCTATCTGTCAGCGCCCGCCGCGCGGGAAGAATTCCTCAAGCGATTCGAAGTGCTCAGCTTGCAGATTGCAAGGGCGATGGCGCCGGATTGGCCGTTGGACGGCCGCGTGCGGATCAATCTCGTCTGGGGCGGCTATAACGGCGGGGTCGGCCAGTCGCTGTCCATGGCGCTGGACGCCACAACAGCGGAAGAGCGCGCGCAGGTGACCCGTATCGGAGCGGGGCTCGGCTATGTCTTTTTCCAGCAAAGTGTCGCGCTGGAATGTCGCGAGCCAGCGCGCGGGCTGGCCGAAACCTCGGCGTTCATCCTGGAGGAAAGCGGTGAACGCGATGTGCTCTCGCCGCAAACACTGAAGTCCGTCTACGGCATGATGATGGCCCATGAAGAAGACCAGCTGACCCGGGGCTTTACCTATTATCCGGAGACGGATGAATTCCTTGTACTTGACCTCACCGCAGCCGGCGCGCGCGCGAGGCCAGTCATGGACCGGATTCTCCTTGACCTCAACCGGTTTGCACCAGAGGCCGGGATGAGTCTGGCCGAAACACGACGCTGGATCCGGTTTCCCTTCAATGACTGGCTGACCAGCCCGAACGGCGAGACATACATCGAGACCGGGTTAACCGGTGAAGATCTCGCGCTGCTGGACAAACTTCGCGGGGTCTATCTCGCTGAGATCGACAGCCTTCCTGCCCCTCCCCTTCAATAACCGAAAAACCCTCGCGATGAGACTCTGCGTATTCTGCGGTTCCAATACCGGAACGGGCGAAACCTACATGGCGGCCGCTCATGAATTGGGTGCCTTGATTGCCAATGCCGGCCACGGCGTCGTGTATGGCGGCGCACGAAACGGCCTGATGGGCGCGGTAGCGGACGGCGCGCTGTCAGCGGGTGGCGAGGCAATTGGCGTGCTGCCTCGCCAGTTGTTTGAACTCGAACAGGCGCATAACGGCCTGACCGAACTGCACGTGGTCGACTCCATGCATGAGCGCAAGAGGATCATGCACGAACTGTCCGACGCGTTTATCTGTATGCCGGGTGGCATCGGCACGATGGAAGAGACGTTCGAGGTCTGGACCTGGACGCAGCTCGGCATCCACCGAAAGCCGCTCGCGATCTACAACGTGAACGGCTTCTACGACGCGCTCGAGATATTCTTCGACGTGATGGTCCGCGAAGGTTTTGTTCGCGATGTCCACCGCCAGATGGTGATCACAGGGACCGAACCGGGCAAGTTGGTCCGGGACCTTCTGGCGCATGAGCCCCCGCTTGTGAAGAAATGGCTGAAGCCGGAGGAGCGCTAGACGGCACGCGCCGGCTTCAGGCTCCGGCCCGCCACGTAGGTCGCCGCAACGCTCCGGTCATCTCCAAGTGTCTGCAAGGCGAACAGCTCGTCGGCCAAGCTGGCGGCATTGGCCATGCGAGCGGCCATCGCAGGCGTCGCGCGACTGTCCAGGACGATCAGGTCCGCGTCAGTTCCCGGCTCCAGCGTACCGATGCGGTGCGAGAGAGACAGGGCCCGGGCATTGCCGAGCGTTAGCAGGTAAAAGGTCTCAAACGGATTGAGGCTCAGCCCCTGCAACTGGCAAACCTTGTAGGCTTCCGCAGCCGTCGTCAGCATCGAGTAACTGGTTCCGCCACCGACATCGGATGCGAGTGAAACCCTGACCCCGGCTTCGCCAAGCCCTGCATAGTTGAACAATCCGCTACCGAGAAACATGTTCGATGTCGGACAGAAAACTGCAACCGAACGGCTTTCGGCCATGACCGAGATTTCGCGCGGCGAAAGATGAAGACAGTGACCGAACAGCGCGCGCGAGCCGACAAGACCGTAACGTTGGTAGACGGACAGGTAGTCAATCTCGTCCGGATAAAGTTCAGCCGTGAAGGCAACTTCGGCGTCATTTTCCGAAAGATGGGTCTGCAGGTAGCAGTCGGGATAGGCCTTGAGGAGCGCGCCGGTCAGTTCCAGTTGCTGCGGACTGGAGGTGATCGCGAAACGCGGCGTGACCGCGTAGAGCAGACGGCCCTTGCCATGCCACGCTGCAATCAGCGCGCTGCTGTCATCATATCCCGATTGCGGCGTGTCGCAGACATCTCCCGGCGCATTGCGGTCCATCAAAGTCTTGCCCGCGATCATGCACAGGCCGCGCTTGAGGGCTTCTGCGAAAAATGCGTCAGCCGATACCTTGTGGGAGCTTGCGTAGACCGCAGCCGTCGTGACGCCGTTGCAGATCAGCTCGTCGAGAAACAGTCCCGCAACAAGGGCTGCGTGGACAGGGTCGGCGAACCGGGCTTCTTCCGGGAAAGTGTAATTGCGCAGCCAGTCTAGCAGCTTGGCGCCGTAGGCGCCGATGACGCCCATTTGCACGAAGTGGGAATACGTATCAATGAAGCCTGGGACGATAAGGTGGGGACGGTGATCCCTGACCGTCCAATGCCGGTAGGCTTCCGGGAGGTCGTTGAGCGCGCCGCGCCAGACAATCTTTCCGTCACGCAGCGCGGCTGCGCCATTTTCCCAGTAGCCATAACTCGCTGTATCGTCGATTGCCTCGGGACGCTCGAAAAAAGTGAGCACGCGGCCGCGAAGCACCTGTCCGGTCATGGGCGCCTCTGCTCCTCAAACCCGCCGCGCCGGATGCCTGCGCGGGACGCGAACGGCAGCGCGCATCGGACCTTCAACGCGAGCGCCTCATTGTGTGTACCGACAGTCTGTCGCCGCGTTCAAGCCCTTAAGCGTTCCGGAACGCAGAGTGCCGAACAATTGCGCACCTTCGAGGGAGGCGGGCAAATCGCAAGCAGTCAGCGCTGGCCGTGACCCTCGATCGGGCAGGTCGAGCGTTCGCATTTCAAGATCGCCGCCCGCTCTTGATCGCATGCATGAGGGTGGCCAGACACATGGCAGACAATCGCAGAGGAAACAGGCATGGCGCAGGCTGAGAAACCTTCCAACCGGCGCAGGCGCTATCTTGAACGCGCCCTGCTCGGCGCCTCGGCGATGACGCTCGCCGCCTGCGCGGCCAACGGTCCTGCGCCCGGACAGCTTGCGACGCCGGAAAAGGCGGCGGTGCACGATTGCCTGCCGGCCGGTCCCTGTTCTGCGCCGCTGCCGGTGAAAGCCGTACTTGTCACGATGTTCGAGATCGGCGCCGACGAAGGCGACGCGCCGGGCGAATTCCAGTTATGGAAAGAGCGCCGCCCATTCGACACGCGATTTGCATTCCCGCATGCCCACCATGACCTCTTTTATGACGAGACCTCCCAGACGCTCGCCGTCGTCACCGGAATCGGCACGGCCAAATCGGCCGCCGCCACGATGGCCTTGGGGCTCGACCAGCGGTTTGACCTCACCAAGGCTTACTGGTTGGTCGCGGGCATAGCTGGCATCGACCCGGAAGACGCCTCGATCGGTTCGGCGGTCTGGTCGGCTCACCTGGTGGACGGCGATCTTGCACACGAAATCGACGCGCGGGAGAAACCCGATGACTGGCCGACTGGCTATTTTGCCCGCCGGACCAAGTTTCCCTATGATCCCGCAAAACCCGCCTCAACGGGCGAAGCCTTCGTAATCAACGAAGGGCTCGCCGAATGGGCCTTCACGCTGACGAAAGACACGGTGTTGCCCGACCTTCCGGGACTGGCCGAGACACGTAATCTGTACACCGATCATGAGATGGCCCGCAGGCCGCCCTTCGTCTTGAAGGGCGGCCACCTTGCCGCCATGACGTTCTGGCACGGCAGCCTGTTGAACGAATGGGCAAACCGATGGGTCGATTACTGGACGGACGGCGCGGCTGGCTTCGTGACTTCCGCCATGGAAGATACCGGCACCTACCAGTCCATTCTTTACCTCGATGCCGCGGGCCGCGTGGACAAGGACCGGTTCATGGTCCTGCGCACCGGCAGCAACTACACGGTCCAGCCACCCGGCAAGACCGCAGCAGAGAACCTGCTCGGCGAGAATGAAGGCTACGCGGGCATGCAAGCCTCACTGGAGTCGCTCTACCTTGTCGGATCCGTGGTGCTTGATGAGATCACAGGCAACTGGGATGTCTATGAGACCGAGGTGCCGGGCGCGCCGGCGGAGTGAGCCAGTCAGCTATCCGGGCGCAAGCCGCCAGTTCCGAATATCGCGCTCGAAGACATCGAACGCCTGTTCCTGTTTCAGCTGGAGCTGCGCCTTCGGGCTGGCGGCGACGAGCGCCTGGCAGGCGGGCGAAGCAAGCTTGCGGCAGGCCTTCTGGCGCTCGCCGACCTTCGCGTCCTGCCACAGGCTGGCGCCCGGGAGGAAGGCAAAATGCAGGCTGTTGCGGGCGGCCTCCTTCAAATCCAGGTAGCGCAGGCCATGTTCATCGGCCGCGCGGACAAACTGTTCTGTCATGTCCGTCCGGAGCACGCCCTCGTCATCCGTAGACAGAACAAATGGCACACCCGATCGGCGGTAAAGGTTCAGCGGATGAAACCGGCCCTTTACGCCAAGGATTACGTCATTGCTGGAAAGGTTGATCTCGACGGCAATTTGCTCGCGCGCCATTCGCGCCAGCGTCTCGCGGCTGCCAAGCTCGAACGCTATGTCGACGCCGTGACCGATCCGCTGCGAGCCGGCGATGTCGATCGCATCTGCAATATGCCGGCGCATCGCATCGGCCGGCGCCAGACCGAGCGTCAGCTCCCCCGCGTGCAGGGAGATCCTCGCCGCCGGGTACTTGTCCGACAGGAATGCGATCATCCGCATATGGAGCGTGTAGTCAGCGATCGCTACCGGATCGTCTTCCGGCTGGACCAGCGATATGCCGACAAAACGGGGATCGGCCTCGATGAGCGCAAAGCTGAGCGCAAGTTGGCGGAAGAGTTGGTCGGTGGGGATGAGACGCAGGCCAAAGCCGTTATAGTAGACAACCACATCACAGCCCGGATCCGGCGCATCGGTATCGCATGCCAGCAGCCGGCGCGCTTCGGCTTCGGTCTCGTCGGTCTCCGCGATCGCTGCGGCGACAACCGCGCTGATCTCGGGCTGCAAGCGCGCGAAGGCGGCTTCGAAATCACCATTCCAGGCCGGGTCGCGCGATGTCAGCGCCGAGATGTTGATCACACCCGGATTGTCCATGAGTTCCAGATACGACACCGCATCGCGCGCCGCCGCGCGCCTCGCAGACGCCTGAACACGCGCAGGCTCGTGTGCGGCGATGGCGCCGAACTTTTCGAACGACCGGAAAAACTGGTCATGCCCCGAAATACCCGTATCGACCCCCGCGAGATGCTCGCGAACCGACATCGCATTGACGACACGTGCAAACAGACCGGGATCGGAACGCGCCAACCCCTGCGCCGGTAGTGTCTCAGGCGCCCGGCAAGGCGGCGCCACGACCGCGACGACGGCAACATCGATGCAGAACGCCGCTTCACTTGCCCATTCAAGGAAGGATTCCGCATAAGGTGTGCCTGCCGAATGGATGTGCAGGTCGCCCCCCTTGGGCATATCACGCAGGAACACCCTCAAGAGAACAGGATCGGCGGCGATCTCGTCAAACACCCTTGCCGCGTCGGCTTCGGGACTTGCCGACGCCGCAGGCGCGCCCATCCCGGCCAGAAGGAATAAGCTGAGGCCGGCAAGACTGCGTGGTATCAGTCGCTTGCCTTTGAACCGACGGATCGCGATCATTTTGAGCCCCGGAGAGTATGCCTGCTTGCGGGCGCGACGCGCGCAAGGATCAGCGGGCAGCGTTCTTGATGAAATCTTCGAGGTAGTCGCCCTCTTCGGGGTCCGGCGCGCCGGAATACCAGCCGCCCCGGATATGACGCCGGACGGACCGGTCTGCAGTGCCGGCCGCCGCCGAATGCCAGAGATAGGCATCGTGGAACAGGACATCGCCGGCCTCGCAATAGACCGCGATCTCACCGGGCGCCTTCTCGAAGGCGAGCGGCATGTCATAGGGCGGAGGCTCGTCCGTATGGCCGCCCGCAGGGCGGGCATGCGCGGGAACCGGGACATTGTTTGCATTCTTCCACGGCGCCGGGGTCGCCCACTTGTGCGATCCCGGAACGACACGGAGAAACCCGTTCGCGGGGCTCGTGGCATCGATGTGGATCGTGAAGGCGACGGACGGCCAGACATCGCGGTGAGGACCGCTCTGCCAATCCGAATGCCAGCCGATGCGGCGGTACCCCGAGTTTTTGCCGCCGCGAGCATCCTGGTAGACGACCCCGAAGCGCGAACGCTCCAGCAAATATCCACCCGGCACCCATTTTTCCATCAGGCCGGAAATCGCCGGATGCAGGATGGCCTCGCGGGTGCGCGGCGAGATCTGGGTGATGTACTGGACATAGTTGGTGAACCGCTTTTCCTTGTCGACCTCATCATCGAGAAGAACGCTATTGCCGAACTTACTATCGAGTGTCCCGGCAATGACACCTTTCTGAGCGGCCACACATTGCGCCGTCATCGCATCAAGCTCGGCGGGGGCATAAAGCCCCCGCAGGATGGCAAAGCCCCTTGCGCGGAAGAATTCCGACAGTCCTTCCAGCTGGTCCTGGCGGAAAACGCCGGCGTCCGGGTTGAGGCCGAGGCTTACACTCATTCGGATCGTCCTGCGCGAATGCTCTAATTTTGAGAGTGTTTGCTGTTCCCTATAGGGATGCGTCAACACGGCCGGGACGACGGAGCGCTTGAATTGCGGAAGGTGCCAGCCGCTCTGGCGACACTGCATTGCACCGCCTAGAAACCGGGCAACAGGCGTTGGGCGAATGGACGATTGCGACAGGGCCCTTGAAGGCATCTGCGCCATGGGCGCAACCCAGACAGGTGCCCTAATTTTTCGAGTAGTCCGTCGCCGATGATGCCCACAACTGACAATTTCAGGAGCCTTTTCGGCGTCTTGCTCCTCCTTGGCCTTGCATGGCTTGCTTCGTCAGCGCGCTCCAAAGTGCCGGTGAGGACAGTCATCTCCGCGCTTGCCCTGCAAATTGCGGTCGCGGCGGTCATATTTGCGATCCCGCCGGTCCGCAACGCCATGTCAGGTATCTCGGAAGGGCTCAAGGCGCTGCAGGCGGCAACCGCCAAGGGCACCCAGTTTGTATTCGGTTACCTAGGCGGTGGCGGCACGCCCTTCGAAGTGGTGATGCCCGAAAACAACTTCATCCTGGCCTTCCAGATCCTGCCGCTGATGATTGTCATTTCTGCGCTGGCCGCCATGTTCTGGCATTGGGGCATCCTCGAGAAAATCTGCGAAGGTCTCGGATTCGTGATGCGCAAGACGCTGGGCCTCAGCGGGCCCGCGAGCCTCGGCGCGGCAGCCAGCGTCTTCCTTGGCATGGTCGAGGCACCCATGGTGGTACGTCCTTACCTCGAGCGGATGTCGCGCGCCGACATCTTCCTTCTGATGACTGCCGCCATGTCGACCGTCGCGGGCACGGTGATGGCGATCTACATCGCGCTCATGCAGCGCACCGTGCCGGACGCGGCGGCGCATGTAATCGTTGCATCGTTCATGGCGGCGCCCGGAGCCGTCGCCATCGCTCGGATCATGCAGCCGCCGGAACCTGGAGACACGATCGAGACCGACAAGCCGCCGCCAAAATTCTACCAATCCACCATGGACGCGTTCACGCGCGGTGTTCAGGAAGGCGTGAATATCTTCATTTCAGTGCTGGCGACGGCGGTCGTGGCTGTCGCCTTCATTGCGATCCTCGACATGAGCCTCGACGCATTTGCACCGAATGTCGGCGGCGCGCCGATAACCATGAGCCGCATCTTCGGCTGGGTTCTGTCACCCCTGATGTACATGCTGGGCATTCCCTGGAAGGACGCTGCGCCGGCCGGAATGCTCCTTGGCACAAAGACGACACTGAACGAACTGATTGCCTTCATCTCCCTGTCCGAACTTCCCGCCGGCACCCTGGAGCCAAGAAGCCGCATGATGATGATCTACGTGCTCTGTGGGTTTGCGAACTTTGGCGCAGTGGCGATCATGGTCAGCGGGCTTTCCGCCATGTGCCCGAGCCGCAGACCAGATTTCCTTGACCTCGGTCTAAAGAGCCTTGGGTCAGGCACCTTGACGAACTTGCTCAGCGCGACTTTGCTCGGTTGCGTGCCCTTTGCGCTGATCAGCAGCGCGGCCCCATGACGGAGATGGCAAAAGTGGAACGCCGCGGCATATTCCGTCTACTGACTACAATCACGCTACTGTCACTTGTCCTTTCGGCCTGCGCGGGAGTGGCGCCAAGTGTCCCCTCGCAAGAGCCGCGACCACTGGCTGTCACCGCATATGGCGCGGTGCGCGGCAGGATGGACGACGGCGTCTCGGTCTTCCTCGGCATACCTTACGGCGCTGACACTGCCGCCCGGCGCTTCCAGCGGGCGGTCCCGCCGGAAGCCTGGGACGGTATCCGCGAAGCGATCACCTATCCCGATACCAGTCCTCAACTTGAGTTGTCGGGCGCCCTCTTTGAATCATGGGATCCGGACCCGCGTCCACCCCAGGGCGAGAACATGCTGGGTTTGAATGTCTGGACCCCGGCACTCGACGACGCGCGGCGTCCGGTCATGGTCTGGCTCCACGGCGGCGGATATACCGCCGGCTATGGATCAAGCCGGGTGTTCGAAGGCACACGGCTGGCTCAAAAAGGCGATGTGGTCGTGGTGACGGTCAACCACCGTCTGAACCTTCTGGGCTATCTCTATCTGGCAGGTCTTCCCGGCGGAGAGGCCTATCCAGACAGTGGCAATGTCGGGATGCTGGATCTCATTCTGGCCCTTGAATGGGTGCGCGACAACATTGCCGCATTTGGCGGAGATCCGGACAATGTCACCATATTCGGGGAATCCGGGGGTGGCTGGAAAGTCAGCACCCTGCTCGCCATGCCCGAAGCTGAAGGCCTTATCGACCGCGCCATAGTGCAGAGCGGATCGGCGCGTTATGCGCGCACGCCAGAACAAGCGACGGCAGATGCCCGCATGGCGCTGGACGCGCTTGGCGTCGCGCCAGAAAATCTGGATGCGCTTCGCACCCTCCCGGCCCAGAGTTTCACAGACGCAATGACGGCGCTGGAGACCAATCCCCGGCTCGCGCCCAACTTTTTCTCGCCGGTGGCCGACGGCCGCGCGCTTCCTTCGCACCCGTTCGGAGACGCTGCGCCGGCAACAGCGCGGGACGTCCCCATGCTCATCGGAAGCACAGCCGATGAATACAGCCTGTTCTTGCTGGGCATTCCGGATCCAGCGGCAATCACGTTCGAAGCCCTGCACGACATGCTCGCCTTTGCGGTTCCGGAACCCGACATCCCGGCCGTTGTGGCGGGCTACCGCGCCCTGCAACCCGATGCGAGCCCCTACGAGATTCTGGTGGCCATTGCGTCCGACCGTGCCTTTACGGCCGACGCCGTTGCCCAGGCAGAACTGAAAGCTGAACAGGGCGGTGCGCCGGTATGGCTCTATCAGTTTGACTGGGAAACCCCGCTGATGGGCGGTCGCCTTGGCGCGATGCACGCGCTTGAGACTGGATTCGTGTTCGACAATCTCCAGAAGTCAGAATCGATGATCGGCGATATCGCGACCGCGCAGCCCCTCGCCGACAAGATGAGCGATGCCTGGCTCGCGTTTGCCCGGACGGGCAATCCCAACGTATCCGGACTTCCGCCTTGGCCCGCCCTGACCCCCGGCAGCGTCAGCGCCATGCGCTTCAGCGAGGTCTCCAGGGTGGAAGCGGACTACTTTGCAGCGGAAGGCGAAATCCTGAACGCGCTACCGAACATGTGGCAACTGGGGCGTTAAGGCGGACGGTGTGAGGGATGCGAAAGAGGTGATATGAAGATATCTGGAACAGCAGAGCAAAGGTGGAATAGCTGACGGCTTTACCCCCAAGCAGAAAGCGCCGCTGATCGACACGTTCGGCCGGCAAGTCACCTACTTGCGCCTGTCAGTCACGGACCGCTGCGATCTGCGGTGCAGTTGCTGCAAGTCAGAGCCCATGGAATTCCAGCCTGAGCAGGACCTCCTCACACTTGAGGAACTGGACATGGTCGCCGCCGCTTTGATCCGGCATTGCTTGCCGGATTCGAGGCTGCAGCGCCTTTTTCCGGAGCCGTTGTAAGCTTCTGCGGCAAGGTGCGCCCAGATGACGCTGGCAACAAGGTTCAGCGGCTACACCTTCAGGCCTGCGGTCCGACGACGGAGCAAGGCATTGCGCAGACGGTCGCACGAGCCCGGGATAGATGGCCGCTTCAAGCCGCGACCGTCGTGCATAGGATCGGGGATATACAGCCTTCGGAAACCATCGGGTTCCGGCCGTGGATACCAATCACCGGCCAGACATAGGCGACGTATAGTTGGGATCGTGCGCGATTGGCGGCGCACCTCCAGACCGCAGCGCGTCCAGCACGTCTTCAAATCGGGTCTGGTAGACGAAGCCGAGCTCTCGCTCAATCAACGAGCCATCATACACCCGGCCGATGGAAGCCGGGAGTTTCCATCCCTTGTCCGCATACAGACCATCGGCATCAGGGAAACGATCCAGGATCACTGACCTTGCATCGGACTTCAAACTTCTGACGTCGTCACGCGTGAACGGCGTCGGCGCGGAGACAAGGTAGAGTCCAAAGCCAATACGGGGCGCCGCTTCGATTGCAGCGATGTGCGCTCTTGCCATGTCCTCTACCGTTGCCCGGCGGTGCAGCAGTTCGTTCGCCTTCATGTTTGGCCCTGTGAGGTCAGCGTGCGTGTCATCCTCCTCGGGAAAGAAACGCGACGTCCGGAGCAGAACGACAGGTATGCCGCTTTCCAGATGACTTTGACGACAAAGACCCTCCGCGGCGAGTTTCGTGACACCGTAGATGTTCCGCGGCTCCAAAGGCCCGGCGGCTTCATCGAGCCAGGCCGCCTCACTCGACCGCTCGTTCCTGATCGCCTCGCTGATCATCAGCGATGTCGTTGACGTGAAGACGAACGGCGTGCCCGGCCTGGCCGAAGCGGCTTCGAGCAAGTTCAGCGTACCTGTGACATTGACGTCCACAAATGATTGTTTCGGGAAGCGCGCAATGTCCGGCTTGTGAAGAGCGCCGGCATGGACGACCGCATCGAACGCATTGTCGGAGAACAACGTGTCAATCGCTTTGCGATCAGCCACATTGCAGACCGCGTCGGTCCACACGCTTGGCACGACGTCCAGCCCGAAAGGGTGATAGCCCCGTTCCCTCAGCATAGGAACAAGGTGCCGCCCAAGCCAGCCCGAAGAGCCCGTGACCAGAATCCGCATCATCCGCACAATTCATTCTCATCTTCACACGAGCGCGTGTTAGCAGACCCTTCGCGCGAGAGACAAGAAACAGGGAGCGGCACGAATCGGCGACGTGAGAGCGGCACTCGCCGACCTTTGCGTGGGAAGTGGAGCCTCTCGACCAGATCCGACCTGGCGCGACGATCAAAGATCGTTCCGGAGCCCCAACCGGCGCCACCCGTGACGCAAGGGCTCTATTGTGTGTTTCTGCGAAGGCCCTGGCGCCTTGTATTGAATGGTGCACCCGAAGAGATTCGAACTCCTGACCCCCAGATTCGTAGACATTCCCACGGAATCTGGCGAGGTCGGTTATGGTCGGCCTAAGTCGTGTTTTATTGTTTATTTTCATGGACTTAAAGGCACCTTTCAAACATTACAAAACAGACATAAACAGACCAAAACCGACCATTTCCGGTGCTCAACTGGGGCACTGGTGGGGCACAGAAACTATGCTAGTATCCACAGTCTAAACAACATTTGTGTGGAAATAGGAATTTCTTCATGCCCCGGAAAGACCCTTCACGATCGGAGCAAACGCTCACAATTGCGCCCAGTCAAGCCACCCGCTCGAAGCAAAGCAGGCAAGGAACACGGCTCACTCAGCGCCTCGCAAGTGAAGCCAAGAAGAGCGGTGTGAAGCAGCGCATCGCAGATCATGAGGTGAAGGGTCTCTTCCTTCGGATCACGCCTACCGGCGCCAAAAGTTATGTCCTGCGCTATTCCCAAGAGGGCCGGCGCGGCGAAGCGGCAATTGGCGATGCGACGGCCATTACCCTGGTCGCCGCGCGAGCCAAGGCAATGGATCTGCTCAACTCACTGACGCTGCAGGGGATTGATCCGGTCCAGGCGAAGCAAGCGGCCATTGTCGCCGAACGCCAGCGAAAGAATGCCTCGTTCGCTGCCCTGACAGAAGCCTACTCCAAGGATGCTGCGCGCCGAAAACGGCCGAGGACGCTTGAGTATGAGGCCTGGCTTCTGGAGAAGCACATCCTGCCGAAGCTGGGCCAACGTCCGTATGCAGAACTGCGCCGCTCGGAGATCATCGCGTTCATTGAAGCGATCGGCGATAACACTGGACAGGTTACCGCCAACCGGGCTCATGCGGTCATCCGTCAGATTCTGAACTATGCTTTGAAGCGCGATCTCATAGGTGCCAATCCGGCTCTCGGCATTGAGCGGATGTTTCCGGAAGTCTCCCGTGAGCGGATTCTCAATGAGAGCGAGATCCGCAAACTCTGGTCTTTTCTGGAGGCAGCCCGGGCCAATAGCGGTAAAGGTTTGGCGCCCGGGCAGCGGCTGGGCGAGCGGCCTGTCAACATCGTCTCTCCAGCGGTCGCAACGGCGCTGCAACTCTGCCTTCTGACATTGCAGCGCAGCGGCGAAGTCGCAGGCGCCCGGATCGAAGAATTCAGCTGGAAGGACCGGCTCTGGATCATCCCCGCCGATCGCATGAAGGGCAAACGCGCCCATGCCGTGCCGCTATCCGGTCTGGCCATGGAGCGCTTCCAATCCGCTTTCAAACTGGCCGGGGGAGATATCGCATTCAAGGACCGCTCGGGCGAATCCAGTGTCGATCCGAAACGCCTTACGCGCGCCATGAACCGCTGCTGCACGCACCTCGGACTCCTCAATGCGGGGCCACACGATCTGCGCCGCACGGGCCGCACGATGATGACCAGTGAAGAGGTCGGCGTGTCCTATGAAGTTGCCGAGCGGGTGATTGCCCATCTCTTCGGCTCAGCGGTAAGCCGGGTCTATGACCGCAACGAGTATCTCCGCGAAAAGCGCGCCGCGCTGGATCGCTGGGAAGAGGTCCTCCTCAAGATCGTAGGGTGACGCCGGAGTCCTCCTGGCTCACCGCTCCAGCCCCTTCCCGGCTGATCTCGCTTGCGTGCGCTCCTGGGCTTCGCGCTGGAGACGCTGCTGCTCGAGCAGCCGTTTGCGGATATCGAGATGCAGCTCCATGCCTTTCAGCCGGTCCTGCCAGTCCGGCTCGAAGGTGAGGACGCCGCGCTTCGTTTCTGCGGCAAGCCGCATGCCGGCGAGTTCGCGCGCGCGGGCCCGCAGCGCCCGGGTCACAGCGCGGTCGCCGTTCGGCGACATGAGGCTGCTGACGCGGATGCTCGCGTGTTCCGGCAGTTGGTCAGCAATCATGCGGTCGAGCCTTGTCGGCGCATGGCGCATCACCTCGCGGTCAAGCGCCTCTCGCGCCTGATCACGCGTGCGCGCGCCCAGCCATTCGGTTGCCACATCCCGGGCAATGTTCCGGAACCCATGCCGGATGAAGTCTTTCGGAATGACGAGGTCTTGTCCGTTGGCGCGGCGCCCGCGCAGGATAATGTGGGTATGCGAATGGCCCGTATCATGATGGTCGGCCGCGACCCAGGTGAGACGCGAGCCAAGCTGGACTTCGGCCCGGGCCATCACTTCCCGCGTGTAGGCCGGCAGGTCTCCGATTTCATCTCCGCGCTCAGCTGAAAGGATCAGCCGGAAGTGCCGCTTGTCGGACTTGGCCCATTCGGCGGCGCGGGCTCCGCCGTCGACACCTTCATGCTCCCGGTCATAAAAAGCGCGGCGCCCCTGCTCGCCTCTTGCGAGATAGTCTGCGTGTGCGCGCGCTTCGCTCTGGACCGCCTCGCGCCCCTCGGAAACTGGCCCCTGCTCAATCGCTACCTCTCGGTCTTCCGGCCTTGCCGCGTCACGCGCGACATAGCGGGCGTGAGCAGCAAGCGCGCCGCCGCCTCCGCCTGAGTGATTGAAGTAATGGATCTTGATCACGGCCTGCTGGCGCATATCAGGCGCTGGTCCCTCGCCCGGCCCGCCTACATTGCGGCCTGTCGGTCCGGCGCGGCCCGCCCGTCCGGACGGCGGCTTCGCTCCGCCGCTCGCGCCGTGTCCTGCGCGGCGCGAGCGGCCGACCTCACCTTCCAGTATCTCCTTGTCGGTGCGCGAGAGCTGACGCTGACCGCGCATGCCGAAAGTCTCGCCCCGGTTCGCCGTTGACGCGAGCCGTGATGAGACGAGCAACTGGTCCAGGCTTCGTGTCGGCATGGCTCACGCGTCTCCACTCAACGAAAAAGATCCGCTGGCGGATGGACTAATCTCGCGGGTCGTCGCGCGACCTGTGAGCAATGCCATGACCTGCGAAAACTCCCGCGCCGACCGGCGTCTCGCGTGACCGCAGGTCACGCCTTTATCTTGCCCTCCAACCTTCATACGGCCCTCCATCCCACAGAGCCTAGCACGTACACGGATTAGAGGATTCTTCCTTCACCTAGCAGGCGACGCTGAACCGCTCGCTCGTTCAGGGAAACTTGCGCCAGGTCCCTTCGATGTCCGCAGCCGATATGACGCCCCAGTAACGTCCATCGAAGCTGAGCGGATCATCACCGAGAAGGAAAACCTCGCCCTCCTTGAGCGTCTTGCAACCGGACCACTGAGGTAAAGCGATACCGGCCGAATCCATTTGAGACACGGCGGCAACACGCACGTCATTGATCATGATCTGACCATTCTCGGAACAGACCCGGTCCCCGGGAAGCGCGGCAACCCGTTTCAGGAAACGGTCCCCCGCCGCCTTCACATGACCAGCCTCGACATAGGCGAGGTCGACGGCGCGCACCGGGATTGTAACCACAGCGCCTCGCTCAATTTGCGCGTCAACCCAAATGTAAAAGCCAGGCTCGAGAGAGGCCGAAGGGTTGTAGAGGACCACGTCCTGCCTGCTGAGCGCCGCAAAGCTTAGCGCTGCAACCGCAATGGCGGCTGCGCCAAGACTCGCGCGTGAGGAGAGGGATCGAGGCTTCATTGACCCCGGTCTGCGCAAGTCCCGGGCCATAAAGCGGTTGCACACGCGGCAAAGAGAGATAGCCTTAACCGGCTCGGAAGCGCGGCCTATTTATGTGGGGCCAGTCTAAGGAATGCAGTATGCCGATGGCCCGAAGCCGGACTTTCAGAAGTGGGAACAGCGAAGCTGTCCTGCTGCCGGAAGATGTCGCTTTCGGAGACGGCGTCGAACTGATGATCGTGCGCTCCGGCGACGTGATGACGATCTATCCGGCCCGGATGACGGTCACGACCATGCTTGAGCACCTGCAGGCGCTGCCGGCACCGTCGGAAATCGAAATCCGCGAGACCGACCTCCTGCGAGAGCCGGAGGCTCCATAGCTCTCTTCCACACCGGCTGCGTGGTCAACATTGATACATCTTATCCCAGTTTACAGATTTTCGATAACTTAGCATAACATCCCTCAATATGGACCTCCGACTCAATCCCTATGCCCCGGGCGCCGGCGCACCGCCGCCTGAACTGGCCGGACGTGACACGCTGATCGAGAACGCGAGTATTGCGCTTGACCGCATCCGCGCAGGACGCGCTGCGAAAAGCCTCATCCTTGTCGGCTTGCGCGGCGTCGGAAAAACGGTGCTGCTGAACCGGATCCGCAATGACGCATCAGCGGCGGGGCACTTCACCATCTGGATCGAAGTGCCGGAAGACAGGTCGCTGCCCGGCGTCCTCGCGCCCGCCTTGCGGGCTGGCCTCCTTAAGCTGGACCGGATGGCGGGCGCGGCGAGCAGCGCACGCAAGGCGCTGCGGGCGCTCGCCGGGTTCATCGGCGCGATGAAGGTCAAGTACGGTGATGTCGAGGTTGGGCTCGACATCGATAGCGAAGCTGGCCTTGCCGATACCGGCGACCTTGATGCTGATCTCGCCGACCTCCTCGAAGCCGCGGGTGAAGCCGCCCGTGACCGCAAGACCTCTCTGGTCCTCTTTCTCGATGAGCTCCAGTATGTGCCTGAAGCTCAGTTTGCAGCTTTGATTTCTGCGCTCCACCGCTGCGCGCAGCGCCAACTCCCGGTGACGCTCGTCGGGGCGGGACTGCCTCAGTTGATTGGCCTCTCAGGCCGAGCCAAGAGCTACGCCGAACGCTTGTTCGAGTTTGTCTCTATTGGCGCCCTGGACCCGGACGCTGCGAGCGATGCCCTGGTCGCCCCTGCCCGCGCCTTGAACGTTGACTACACAAAGGACGCCCTCGCCGAAATCTTTGAACAGACAGAGGGCTATCCCTATTTTCTGCAGGAATGGGGCAAGCATGCCTGGGCAACAGCAGATGCCTCGCCAATAGACCTGGGAGACGCAAAGCAAGCGACCCTCGATGCGCTGGGCGAGCTCGACGCCAGCTTCTTTCGTGTGCGGCTCGACCGTCTGAGCCCGGCCGAGAAACGCTACCTTCGCGCTATGGCTGAACTTGGCCCGGGACCGCATCGTTCAGGTGACATCGCAGCGATGCTCACACGCAAGGTCGCGACCGTCGCGCCCATTCGCGCGAGCCTTATCGCCAAGGGGATGATCTACAGCCCCAGCCACGGCGACACAGCCTTTACGGTCCCCCTGTTTGACGCGTTCCTGAAACGGACGCTTCCGCTCGAATAGCAAAGGCTTTCACATCCGCACTTGACCCGCCCAAAGCCGCCCCAGAGTTTCCTCCGGGACGGCTCGGCTCAGGTAGATGAAGGGCTATTCCTTCGGGTTCCAGAGGATCACGTGCCGGCCTTTCTTGCCTTTGACGGGGGCGAGGTTCGCGAAGATCTTGCGGGGTCCGATCTGCGGGTCGGCGAGCGTGATCGAGAGGTATTCCCGGCCTGATTGCTTTGCCTTGCGCATCCAGCCACCGCCGATTTCGGTCGAGGTTTCTCCGGCGAAGATGCGGTAGTCCGGCTGACCGTCTCCGGCTTTTTCCGCATTCTTCTCGATGCGGATGGCAGCTGACAGGTTCATCATTGCGAGGCTGCCTTCGAAGCCGGTCTTGGTTTCGGTGACATATCCGAGTGCGTTTGCCATGGGGGGTCTCCTTTTCGTTTCCTTGGCTGTCTTCCGGGAACCCCTTGTTCCCGTCGACGCCGGACCGAAAGGACGGCCTGCACCGGGCCTGAACCCGAAGGGGCGTAGCGCAACGGAGCACCTGACCGGCGATGAATTTTGATGCCGCGCGAGGAATGCGCCGCAGGCGCAGGGGAAAATTCTTCGCAGGGCAGGTTTCAGGCCCGGCGCAGGTCGTCCAGGTCCAACGGCAAGAGACGGAAACAAGGGGGCCGCGAGAGGCAGGCTCCCGGAACGAATGAGGCCCCTCACCCTGCAACGCAGTCTGTTGTCGCGGAAGAAACCAAGGCCATTTTGAACAGCATTTCTAGCGCCTTGAACCTGCTGCACTTTGATCCGCACACAGAGACCCTCGCGCAAAAAACCGCCCGGCGGCAAGCACCGGGCGGCTCCCTTCTGCCTGAGAGGAGACGAAAAGCTCAGGCAGCGGTGGCTTCATGGGACAAAGGTTCGGCGCCGGTTTCCTGCTCCGCATCCGCCTCGAACAGTCCCGCAACCCGGTCCCACGCATCGGCAGGCGGACACGCTGCGCCCTCGATCTGGCGGGTCGGCGGCACCTGCATCCAGCCGGGACGCCAGCCGGGATCAGGCGCACATCCTTCGCCGCTGATCCGGTTTGCCAGCACCGTCTTCTGCGCCTTCGCGGTATCGGTCGCGCAGGTCTCGGCAAGGGACGGTGACCTGATATCGGCCACCATCGCATTGATCACCCGTTTGTCGCGCAGCAGGTCAAAGAATGCGTCATCCGGCTTCCAGAACTCACCCGGATCGGCGCTGCAGGCATGCAGCACCGCCTCGACGGCTGGCCCGCCTGAGTCCAGCGTGTCCGCCATCGCAAGTGCCATCACCTGCATCACTTTGGCGTCGGACATGGCCAGCAAAGCGGCGAAGGTTTCGCACAGGTGATAGGCGTCGCCACTCCGGCGCGGCACAGGCGCACCGAGTGCCTCGAACAGGGCCTCCACGCCTTCGCGCGTGGCGCCAAATGCAATAGCAGCAGTGCCGCCCGCGACGCTCGCAAGTGTCGCTTCCTTTATGGCGCCCGGATGGTGGAGCCGGACGTTCCAGAGTCCGGAACCGCACAGCGCATGCGCCGCCATAAGGCGCAGCGCGATGGCCGGGTTCCGGACAAGGCTTGCCTGCGCAGCGGCGTGCCGGTGCAGTCCGATATAGTCCGCCATCGGGCCAGACATTTCAGGGCGCG
Organism: Hyphomonadaceae bacterium; assembly: GCA_027485145.1. Taxonomy (GTDB): domain Bacteria; phylum Pseudomonadota; class Alphaproteobacteria; order Caulobacterales; family Hyphomonadaceae; genus Hyphomonas. Next base: position 53,252 of record JAIXRO010000103.1, read on the forward strand.
TGTCTAATTCCGGCACCGTTTCGCCGCTTGCCTTAGCCGTCCTGGACTTGCGGGCCTCAGCCGCCTTGAGCCAACCTTCGTGGAACGTCACCGTGCCATCATGGCGCTGCTCGACGATGACCTTGCCGCCCTGCTTCTTGGTCGTTTGGACATACTCCCAGCGCTGGAAGTATGCGCCGCGCTCCATCAGGATCACATCGGTCCAGCCGCGCTGCCGGTAGCCATCGACGCGTTCAGCGATCACGGCACCCTGCGCCTCCCAGAATGCTGCAGCATCAGAAAACACCGCCGTCTCGCCGAACAGGTCGGCGGTCACCGCGCCGGTGTAACCAGCGAGGTCGAACAGCGCCTTGTCGGTCGTGATCGCACTACCGCCGGTGATCCACGCGCGGCAGGACCGCCCCATCGGGGCGCGCTCTGACTCGCTGTTCCAAAGGTTCAGCCAGTCGGCCTGCTGGGCAGGCGTGGCAAGCGTCAGGGCTCTGATGGTCTCCCGGTCGATCTCCTCATCGGCATAGAGCTTGCGGATCGGGGCGCTCAGCGCTGCCAGCGCCAGCACGCGTCGTACGTTCAGTTCTGTCACGCCGAAGAACCCCGCAATCTCCTCGACGGCTCTTCCCTCGTCGTGAAGCTTCCGGAATGCCGTGTACTGTTCCATCTCGGTGGCAGGCAGGCGCGCCACGTTCTCGATGATGGACGCTTCGATGGCGGAGGCTGCATCGCCCTCGAGCATCACCGCGCAGGGCACCAAGGGATCACTGCCGGTCTCCTTCGCAATCTGCTGAAGTGCAAAGAACCGGCGGCGCCCGGCGACGATGCCGTAGCCGCCCGCTTCACGCCGCACGAGCAGGGTCTGGCGGAGGCCCTTCTCTCGGATGGACGGCAGGATGTCGGAGACATCCGGCGTCTTTCGGCCATGGCGCATGTTGAGTTTGGAAATGCTGAGCTGGCTCAGCGGCAGGTGGATCAGGTCAGGTTGTGACATGGGATAGCTCCTCAGAATGGAAACAGGTGTTGGGGCGCAAGGGCGAGGCCCAGCCGCCACGGCGGCAGGTGCCAGTTGATCGGCACGTACGGCGCGCCGAAGAAATCAAGCGAGGCATCCGCTGCGCTGGCGCCGAGATCAAAATCCCGGATCGTTACATTCGGGCAGCGGCCTTCCACCCAGATGGCGGTGACAAAGCCCTGCTCGATGTCGAGCGTCAGCGATGGGCGCGGGCCGAGGAGCTGTTCGAAGATGTCCGGCATCAGGCGCCCTCCATCGCTTGCACATGCGCGGCGAGCCGAATGAGCGTTTCACGGGCTATAGCAACGGCCTCGGGGAGCAGTTCGTTCGCGACCTCTGTGAGGTAGCTGTTATCCGTTCCCGGATAGTTGGCCTCGATGCCCCAGAGGCTCGCCGCGTGGGATGCGAGCATCACGCCCTCCAGAGAAACGGACAACACGATCCCGCAATAGAACCAGTCGCCCTTGCGCCAGCCTTCCATGACGGCTTCAGCCTTGGCCTGCGCCTCGGTGAAGCGCTGGCGATGGTTTGGCCCGTTCGGCGGAGAATTGGTCCCCCGGACCAATTCCTGATCCGCCTCACCAATGAGCCCCGGCGCATCGGCATAGAGCGAGGGCCAAAAACCGTCCTGGCGCTGATCGGGCGCGTCCGGACAATCGTCCGGTACAACCTGCGCCAAGACGGCGAAAGGCTCGGCCTCGCAGGTGATGACATCACCGGGGCAGACATAGGATTGGAAGCCTTGAGCGAACATCATGCTTCGCCCTCCGCGTACAGGCCCGCTATGGCGATCCAGTGCGGGCCGTAGACAGCCCGCTCGCCGCATTCGTCGCATTCATAGCCGCTCGCGTCCGGCTCGCAGCCGTCACGCGGGGCGCGGCAGGCGAGGCAAAAGCCCTCGGACCAGTCGTCCGCCTGCTGCAGTTCCTCGAGGGTGAACCGGTGCTTGGTGGTTTCGGGAGTCATGTCCGCGCCCTCCCCTACCGCGACCAGAAGACATGGACTTCGTCGAAGCCCATCTGGAACACCATGATCTCGCCATTGAGCGCCATGTCGCGGGCGAGTGCCTGCCAGTCGATATAGTAGCTGAGGCTCTCGGGAATCGCGGTGCCGCGTTCGGTGTGAAGCTCCTCGGCAAAGTCGGCGGCGCTGCGATACTCGCCCGCATAGTCTTCAAACGCGGCGCGCGCCTGCTCAAGGTCGTTGCCGTAGTGTCCATAGATGCGGGCAGCGAGCTGCCCATACTCGCCGATGAATTCGGCAAGCTCGCACACGGTCTCGAACGAGGCGTATTCGGAAAGGTGCGCGCCTTCGAAGCCTTCGTAATCGTGGATCGCCCATTCTTCGGCATCGGGCTCCGGGCTGGCGCGCAACATCGCCGAAACTTCGCGCCAGATTTCGTCCGGCGTCGTGGCCTCGATCCAGCGCCCGTGCAGGCGTCCGTTGTTGTAAGCGGCGAGGCACGCAACGTAGATGCGTGGCCTGTCCTGAAGGGTTGGCGCACCCGCAGTTCCAAGAAGTGCAACGGCAGTGGTCTGGTCGGTCATGTCTCGTCTCCTCTCGCCGCGCGTCTTTCCCGGTCGGGTGGGCGGCAGGGAGGTGCGCAGCCAGGGCGCTGAAGGCGCGGCGCAACCGGGCCAAGTCCGAGACTTTCAACGCCCGCCGACGCCCTAGATCTGCCCGGTTGCGGCGCGACTGCGCTCTGGCAGAAGCACCGTCCGCCCACCTGACAGGGAAGGATTATGTAGGCGGGATGAGATCTGCATGACCCTCGGCACCAGATCCGGTTTGCCGGGGGGGTGACGCAGCAAATGGTCCGAAACTTGCCTCAGCGTCCTGAGGACAAGAATGGAGCCTCAGCATGTGTTGTCCCGAAGCTGGCTGCTACAGTACCCGCATCAGAACGCTTAGCGTTGCGGAGATTGCACGCGCGCGAAAGCTGCCGCAGACACGCCATGATGTTGTCTTTGATCTTCCGTGCGTCTGTGAAGACTGCGGATCTGTGTTCATCGAAGGGGTCGTCGAAAAGAAGTTTCCGCTCATGGTGAAACTCGGACAACTGAAGCCACCAGCCAATATCATCCCTTTTGCAATGACGTCCTAATCCTTCGTCTTCCCCCTGCCCGGAGCAGCTAGAGGGATCGAGCCTGCCCTTCTGATGTCACAGATACAAGTTTGCGATTGGCAGGAATCCGGCCGAAGCCTGACAGAGTCCAGATTCTCGTATCAGGCAGTTTATCGCCGAAAGCAGTCATTGATGAAGCATAGCCGAGCGAGTCAAACCGCCTGTCCCCCTTCCGACCGGATACGCCTGCGGATATCGAACAGACGGCCGACCTGCTGAACGACCCCCGGCACCTCGTCGATCCCGTCGAGGATGCGCAGTACATAGGCCAGACTCGCGAATAAATCGCCGGGAAGAACCCCAGGTTCGGATGCCATCCGGAAGAGCACGAAGATCGTCGCGCCGAGGCCGAGGATTTCCGACAACATCCAGCTGCCTGCATCCGCATTCGACAAGCGGACGCGCCATTGCGCCAAGCGGCCAAAGTGTAGCCGGTTGCGCCGGCGCAGGCCCGTCGCAATGATGTCCACCTGCTGTTCTAGCTGGTTGTTCAGCGCACGGTTATAGCGAAGCGCGCGCACACCCATGAAAGCATTGATCAGACCGACCGGACCGAGCAGGGCCGCCATGATCGCGCCGGAGACCGGATCGTAGAGAAAGAGCAGCGCAACTCCGCCAAACAATCCGGCGGCTGCGGCAACCAGAGACGGCACTTCCATCTCGAAAAAGTCCATGAACTCCCGCGTCATCTCGACCCGCGCAGCGACTTCGCTCACGTCTGCGCCTGCGCCGCGCTGAAGCACCGCGATGTCAGTCGCGATATCCGCATACAGATTAGAAAACAGCCAGGTGTCGTAGACTTGTCTGAAGCCGCCGACGGCAATGTGTGAGAGCCAGATGATGACAAGAGGCACGAGGGCTGTAGTCTCGCCCCCGATCAGGCCATTCATGGCCATGCCGATCGCCAGCGGATACATTAGCTCAAAGAGGTTTTCCAGAAGGGTCAGGACGTAGGTCAGCGTGATCCGCCCACGTCTGGAGGATATTCGACCAAGAACGAACTTCTCTGAGCCGTCAGGTCTGTCCGTTGGTGTCATTGCAGTCCCCTCGGGCTGATCTGCTCAATCAAGCTCCTGGCTGGGATTGAGAGGCAAATCTGAATGCAGCGCTGGCCTCTGGCATTTCTCGTCATGCTCGATGCGCATCGCATGGCACCCTTAAGTATAAACACCATGATACCTGCCCAACAGCCTCCTGTCGCGGAACCGCGATGATCAGGCAGGAGCGGGTCACAGGCGCCATTTCCGCACCAGAACGCTGGATGTTGTGCGGCACATGCGCCACTTACTTCGGCTCGATGTGGCCGGTCGTTGCCATGACCCCGCCCGACGCTTCGTGCAAGATGAAGCCGTCTTCCTCGCCGTAGGATTGTTCCCAGGGTGCCGTATTGAGCACGCGCGCCGTTTCTTCATACCCTGCGTTCCACCGGGCGCTGATTCCCGTTGTGCTGAAATCAAGGTCCTTGGCATGGTTCTCGCCTTTGATAGCGGGCGCCAGCAGGCGAACGACGTGCATCCTGACGAGACAGCCGTGCTTCATCAGTTCAAGGATTTCCGGCGTCCGATCCGCTTCCGGGATGGATCGGCCGAGCTGTGCCACGACATGGCGGAGCTGGTGCAACTGTTGCTGGCGGCGGATGTGGTTGGCCGCGCGGCTGGAATACTGGAGATCCTTTTGCCGGTGGAAGACATCGTTCAGCGTCTTTGGCTCGTCGCCATTCGGGTTCCAGATGTGGACCGCAAAGATCAGAGAGGTCTTGCGGTTGGTATCATCGAAGACGGCCTCGACAGGCGTGTTGGATAGGATGCCGCCATCCCAATAGAGGTCTTCGCCGATGCGGACGGCCGGGAAAGCGGGCGGCAGGGCGCCGGACGCCATCACATGTTTGATTGAAAGCGTTTCATCGCGGCTGTCAAAGTAGCGCATTTCGCTAGTGCGGACATTGGCGGCACCAACCGTCAAACGCGGCCGGGCTTTGGCGACGAGATCGAAATCAATCAATTCCGAGAGCGTTTTTTCGAGCGCAGCAGTATTGTAGTAAGCCGCCTTTTCCGCGCCGAGCGGGATGTTCATGCCGGCAAAGGCCAGCGGATTGGGCGTGAAGAACCCTTTGAGACCTTGGGTCATCGTCAGCATGTTGGCTGCTGCCGGACCCATCATGGGCATTCGCGATATCATGTCGGAAATCGGTCCGCGGTCCATGCGCCGCCAGAATTCGTGCAGTCGGCCCAACCGATTTTCAGGGGCATTGCCGGCGATCAGGGCCGCGTTGATGGCGCCGATTGATGTGCCGATCACCCAGTCGGGTTCAAGCCCCGCTTCGTGCATCGCCTGATAGACGCCTGCCTGATAGGCCCCGAGCGCGCCGCCGCCTTGCAAGACGAGGACGATTTGTCCGCGCTCGGCCGGTTCACGTGTCTGGGCTGCTCCGGCGCGAGTGTTCAGCGCGGCGGAAGGGCGTTTCCCGGTTTTGCGGGGTGATTTGCTCATGTTGTCGTCCTCGGTGTCTGGGGGTGAAATGCGTGGGTGAGAGGCTGATGCCCTGTAGATAAAAGTGGTGACGGCGACGGAGGCGCCGGGTTTCAGTTTGCGTTGCTGTTCTCTATGACCTGCTCACTGCGTGCCTCTGTTCAATGAGCCGTCCAGCCGCCGTCCATGGGCAAGGCTGTGCCGGTGATCTGCGCCGCGTCGTCGGTGCACAAGAAAGCGGCCAGCGCGCCGAGCTGCGCAGTCGTCACGAATTGCTTGGTGGCCTGCGCAGCCAGGAGGACGTCGCGAACGACAGCCTCCTCGCTGATGCCCCTGGCCCGCGCTGTGTCGGGGATCTGCTTCTCGACAAGCGGCGTCAGCACATAGCCGGGGCAGATCGCGTTGCAGGTCACGCCGTGTTCGGCGCCTTCGAGAGCGATGGTTTTTGTGAGACCGACAACGCCATGCTTCGCAGCGACGTAGGCGGACTTGAACGGAGACGCCACCAGCGCATGGGCGGACGCGACGTTGATGATCCGGCCCCATTTGCGGGCCTTCATGTCCGCGAAGGTTTCGCGCGTTAGATGAAAGGCGCTCGACAGATTTATGGCGAGGATGGCATCCCACTTTTCGACCGGAAAGTCTTCGATCGGGGACACGTGCTGGATCCCGGCATTGTTGACGATGATGTCGACCCCGCCAAAGTTTGCCTTAGTTACGGCGGCGAGCGCGGCGATATCGGCTGGCTTTGACATGTCGGCGCCGTGATAGCTGACCTTGACGCCGTGGTCGGCAGCGAGACGAATTTCAATTTCCTTGATCGCGCCCGCGTCGCCGAAACCGTTCAGCATCACATTCGCGCCCGCCTTTGCGAGCCTTTCCGCAATGCCAAGGCCAATGCCACTGGTTGAGCCGGTCACGATTGCGGTTTTTCCGGCGAGCCGCCGAGGGAGGTTATCGGTCATAGAGTATTTCCTTTGTTTGAGTTGGTTTTGACGATGTCACGCCGGCGTCCTGCCGGGCGGGAGGCGGAGCGCGATCAGGCCGGCCGCCAAAAGCGCGGCCGCCACGCCAAGAACGGCGGCAGGCCAACCGAATTGCTCGAAGACCGCCCCGATGACGACCGTGCCGACGAGTCCGCCCGTGAAGTAACTCGAGAGATACATGCCGCTGGCGGCGCCGCGGTCCTCGGTTGCTGTGCGGCTGACAAATCCTGTAGCGACGGCCTGCGCGAAAAACGTGCCGGCTGCCGCAAGCACCATACCCGCGAGGACAACGGGCCATGAACTGCTGAGCAGCATCGGCAGCCCTGCAAGTGCGACACCGAGGCCGGTCCACAAGGCAACGCGGGCGCCCTTGCGCGCCACGAGCCATCCCGCAAGCGGCGTGCTCAGGATCGAGGGTGCAAATACGAAATAGACGAGGCCCAGCCACGGCATTGCGAGCGAATGCGGCGATGCGACCAGGACAAAATTGACGAAGGTGAACACGCCGAGGAAGGCGAACAGAATGCAGAAGCCGATCGCAAAGGCTGCGCGAAGTTCCGGGTGGTCAAGATGCCCGCGCAACCCGGCAAGTGGCTGGAACGGCGCATCGCGGTCGACATGGGATGGCGACCGGGAAAGGGTCAACCAGACGAGAACACCGCCGAGCACATTCAACCCGGCGAAGACGAAGAAGTTAGCTTCGACGCCTGCCGCATCGGCGACGGAAGCCGACACCAACCTGCCGAACAGGTTCGACGCCACATTGCCCGTAACATAGGCGGCAAAGGCCGCCGGCGAGGCCGACACTGTGCAACGTTCACCAAGGTGCGCCAACGTGAGCGTGAACGCCGTTGCCATCAGCGCGCCTTGAACTATGCGCAGCCCAGCGAAAACATAGAGGTTCGGTGCAAAGGCCAGTCCGGCGGTCGGAATAGCCAGCAGCACAAGGCTGGCAACGATGACGTTGCGCCGGTCCACCCGCCCCGAGACCATCGCCGAAAGCAATCCGGCGATGGCCATGCCGAACGTGGCGGCATTCACGGCGGTGCCCATGGCAGCGGGCGTCACGCCATAGGTGGCAGCAAGGGCAGGAAGGATCGCCTGCGTTGCGAACAGGTCAACAACCGTGAGAAAGGCCGTCAGGCCAATCACGAACAGGTTGAACAGGGTTCCCAGCGGCAGCCGGGGAGCCTTGCCTGAATTGACGACCTGAACAGCTGACATGCGATCCTCCGCTAACTGACGGTACTACATCGTCTCGTCGGGGTTTCCGGCGGGCGGCAGGATGTCAGCCGAGATCAGGACCACAGTTTCCTGACCTTCGTTCTGCCACCAATGGCTCAGCTTTCCGCTTTCGACGGCGACATCGCCCATCTTGTGGACGATCGGTACTGCGCACGAACTGCGATGCTCGACGATCTCGCCAGAGACGACATAGATGTGAGCGGGGCGATCATCGTGGGCGTGCAGAGGAACAACGCCGCCTGGGGCGATCGTCAAGCGGCGCATCCGGAAATTGCGGCCGGGGACATTGTATTGAGTACCGAGGTCGATTTCGCCGATCACAGTATCGGTAACGCCTTCGGGCATGGTGGCACCGGTGAAAGCCAGCGGCGAAATCACCTGATTGGCCGGGCATTCTCCCGCGAACGCAGGCAAGCCTGCAAGCGCGGACAGTGCGGCAGCGCCTGCCGCCAGTCGAAACAGTTTCATGGGTCTTCTCCAAAGGCACAAGCGGACCTTTCCGCTTCCTGCCAAATGCACCCTGACCTTCCTTCCTGGCCAATACCGTCTGGCTTTGGTTTCGATAACCACACGGTATTGGAACCAAGCTCCGGATGATGGTCTCTGAGCAGGGCAAGCCGGCCCGCCGGTGACCTTGAGGAGACTGGACATGATCAACAAGATTATCCCGGCGATCGCGCTCACCGCGTTCGTCACAGGCTGCGCGGTAATCCCGCGCAGCATAGACGGACTGACCGGACCTGCGATCGGACAGGGCAACCGCACCGAAGCAATCGATGAAATCGCGCTTGGACAAGAGCTCGAAGGCTTTGACGGCTATAACCTGCGCGCCCGCTACGTCGTTGTGAAACCTGGCGGGCACATTCGCATTCATAGCCACTTTGGCAGGCCTGCCTTCAGCTACATTCAGACAGGCCCGGTCGAAGAACATCGCAGCGACACGAAGGGCGCAATCCTGCATCAGCCGGGTAATCTGACCGCTGACGTGAACATCGGCCAATGGTGGACCAACGAAAGCGATCAAGAAGCCCGCTGGTACGTTGTCGATATCTACAAGACCGACGGCAATGCCGGCGATTAACCAAGGAGAGACCTCATGAAACCGACCGTTCGAACTCTGACCAAGATCTTGGCGCTGGCGACCTTCCTGACAGGCACAGCCAATGCGGAGACGCCTATTAGTTCCGTCCATTTGCTGGACGAAAAGTCAATCCAACTTGCAGACGCTTTCCCGGACCTCGAAGCGGGCGGAGGCTACACCTTTCGCGCCCGCAAAGTACTTCTGGCGCCCGGCGCCAACACCGAAACCGTTTCGCATGACGGTGCACCCTCGATCACTTATGTGACGCGCGGCGCAGTCGTGGAATGGCGCGAAGGCACCGAGCCGCAGCCCCGCGGCTTGCACCAGGCCACGATGGATCGCGGCGAGGTCGTGCATTACTGGAAGAACTCAGGCACAGAACCTGCCGAGCTTCTGATTGTTGAAGTGAGGCGCCTCGCCACACCTTGACACCAGCGATCAAGGGGCGGAGTCAGCAAGGGAACAGGCCTATGCAAGGAAAAGACTCTGCCGACCGGCTTACCGAAAGGCTGGCCATCCTTTCGGAAACGGTCAGGCAGGATCATCCGGAACTGACCCGGCTGGCGGACGCGTTCGTCGAAAGACTCGCCGCCGCAAATGCGGGGGCGAGCGCGCCGCAGGTCGGAGACATTTTCCCCGACTTTGTCCTGCCATCCATAACGGGCGAGCTGGTCGCCTCGCGCGACCTGCTTCAGGGCCCGAGTGTCGTTTGTTTCCTGCGAGGGCATTGGTGCCCATACTGCACGACCGAAGCAGACGCGATCCAGGAAGCGTTGCCAGAACTCGAAGCTGCAAACGTGACGGTTGTGCTCGTCACGCCGGATCGGCCAGCCTTTGCGGCCCAGCTTGCCGGTAGTCAGTCATCGATCCGTGTACTGTGCGATATCGACAACGCGTTCAGCTTCACGCTTGGCCTTCTGGCGATCATGGATGAGGAAACGGTGGCGTGGCTCAAAGCTGATGGTGATGACCTGCCGCGATACCAGGGTAATGATCTTTGGTCGGTTCCAATTCCGGCGACATTCGTTCTGGCTCGCGGCAGCATAATTACGGACCGGTTCATCGATCCCGATTATCGCCGCCGCATGCCAATCTCGGACCTTCTGGAGGCGGTCAAAAAGGCTGCCGCTTCTTAAGCTGCACTCGCAGTGACATCCTGAGCTCGCAACAAGGACAACAACGCCATGACCGGTGCACATCTCGGCCGCCCGGATACGACATACGCTGAAACCGTTCGGGTCACATTGAGACCGTCGACCCGGATCCGGCGGATCCCCGGTGCAAGCGGCGCCGACTCCGGAACGAGCGCCACGCCCAGTCCGGCTGCCACGACGTTTACCACGTCCTGTTGGGTGATGACGTCATGTGTATGCAACGCATGGCCCTGTAGGCCGATCCAGGCCAGCAGGTCATCGCGACTTTCGCACTGTGACTGCGATACGATCGGTTGCCCTGCCAAATCACCCGCAGTCAGTGATGCAAGAGAGGCCTTCGCGTGACCTTCCGGCAGCGCAGCAACAAAGGCCTCGGTCCAGAGTGGCCAGTCGTCTATCCGGTCCCAGTTATTGTCGATGGGACCTGCGATGGCGACATCATATGTGCCTTCCCGCAGGGACGAGACGATTTCATCACCACGGCCGCGGACAAGGCGCAGCTGCGCTTTCGGAAAGGTGCGAAACAGCGACGCGATAGGCCCCATCACATGTTCAAGATTGACCGTGTGAGAGATCAGCATTTTGACCGGAATTACTTCGCTACGGGCAGCTGCGCGGGCAAGTTCTTTTGCGCCCATTGCGCTGTCATAGCAGCGGCGCAGCATCGGCAGCATACGCTTACCGAGCTCGGTCAGATGAGATGTGCGGCCCTCCCGCCGGATCAGATCACCTCCGAGTTCGGCTTCCAGCGCCTTGATGGCGCGTGTCAGCGCGGGCTGGCTGACATGACAGTTTTCCGCCGCGCGCGTGAAGTTCAGCGATTCAGAAAGCGCGAGAAAATACCGGATCTGATGAATTTCCATGGTGCCTGCACCTCCCCGACCCGCAGCCAGCGCGACCCGCCTGCTTGCATAAGGCAAACTCCCTGAAAGGACACAACATGAATCGCCTCCTGAACCTCATTTCTCTCGGATTGTTGACTTTGCTCGGGTTCTTTCTGGTTGCCTTCGGCGCTCTTTATATCAGCGTTTCCGACATGCTGCCCTTTCACGCGGCGGCTGTCCCGCCGGGTATGCGAGAAGCGGTGAAACCCCTTTACCACGCGCTGATGGCGCTCACGGGAGGCTCCGCCGCTGCGCTCGGTCTGCTGGGCTTGTATGTTACCTGGAGCGCGGCACGCCTCGGCAAGCGCGGCGCCGCGACCTCTGTGGTCGCTTGCTACAGTCTTGCCATCGGAGTCGCTGGTTGGGTCGCAGAGCGTCTGGCGGCAGAGGCGGGTGCCCCGACCTCTTCAAACATCATGGTCGGGCTGATCGCGATCGGCTTGGCGGCACTCGGACTGCGCGCGGTTGCTGCAAGAGCCAGCGTTCCGGGTGCTGTATAGATCCTGAGAAAAGCAGATTGGATCGGACAAAATCGAAACGCTTGGAATATTCAGCCTAAATTGTTGCTTCTGAAATCGCGTGTTCGACTGAGCCGAAAAGCCGATCACTCTTTCCGAATACTAAGAGTGACGGGGTCGCATGCGAAGGGCCGGCAAGGTCCACGTTGGCTCTTAGGGTCGAGTTTGATATCCGGCAGGGTCATCCCGGTTCTGCCATTCGGATTCCTAAACGGAACCGGGCTGGACTTCGCCGAAAGCAGTCGGTCTATCTCGCATGCCCGCTCGTTGCTGGATAAAAGCATCACCATGGGCACATGGTATTCAAGGCTTGGCGTCGACGCCAAGGCTTTCATGTCATACCTTAGAGCGAGCAATGCGATACTGGGAATTGAAGAACATGCCGAGCGTCGAGCATGCCACTGCTGTCAGCAAAGGGCCGAGCGCCATGGCCCAGATGAGTAATGTTTGCCCACCGGCTTGGGTATAATCGAGGGCGCTGAGCGCTTCACCCAAGAGCAGCGCGCTGGCGGCCTGAGCAATCTTTGAGCAGAATGTGAACCGTCCGAACCACAGGGTGGCTTTGGCGGGGGTTGCGGCCGCGCTGCGGGCCAGAAATGCCCAGATCGTTGCCAGCAATCCGCTGGACAACCCGCCGTACAGGGCGGCAACAAAGAGCAAGACCAACCCGCCGAGAGGCGCGAGGCCGGCAAAGGCAAAGGCGACAAGGCCCAGCCCGGCCGCGGCCCAGCGATAGAGATCGATCAGATCCATCTGACCTGCCAGCCGAAACCAGGCAAGTTGGGCCGTGATCTGGCCGATCGCTACGGCAGCCATAAAGAAGTTCGCGCCGCTTTGCATCGGTACAAAGGCGACGAAATAGGCTTCGAGCTTCGTGAAGAGCGGCATGCAGCCGGAGTAGACAAGGATTGAAAGCAGGGCGAGCCAAGGACCCTGTCCGACATCCGTGCACTGATCAGCTTTCTCAGCCTTTGGCCCGTTCAAGGATAGGTTTCGCGCTGCGACAGCCCAAAGGAGCAAAGACATCGCGAAGGTCACAGGGGTCACGCAGGCCGCAAAAACTATGAAGTCAAGCGCGCGCGCTGATGGTGCGCTGTTGGCAAGCCAGGGCGCTAGCGCGAGCGCGACCACGAGCAGCGCCAAACCGGCCGACGCATAGCGCAGTGTCGCCATTTGCGTGCGCCCTGCATCATCGGCGGCAATAAAGGCAAGGATCGTGTTCTGAGGAACGTCCAGGAGTGAATAGCCAATACGGAACGCAAATAGCGCACACATCGCTGCTGCTTCTGTCGCACCATCCGGTGCCATGCCCGCGCCCGCAAATGCCAGAAAGGCCAGACAGGCGAGAACAGAGCCATAGGCCTGCGCCAGAGCGGCAGAACGCAAGTTTCGAACCCACCGCCCAAGGACCCAGCCGAAGCCGAGATCACAAACCGCATTCAGCAAGAGCGAAACGGCGAGGACCCAGCCCATGAGCCGAGGCGCAAGGCCAACGACCTCGGTAAGATAAAAGGCGAAAATCAGGGCACTGCTATGCCATAGCAGGCTCTTGCCAAAATGCGCGCAGGCATAAGCTGCCTGCATGGCCCGCTCGGACACTGCCCCCCCTCCCCCGACTTCAGTTGCGGCGCGTTGATTAGACCCGACCCTCGCACGGCGTTGAGCAACCGGTAGTTCAGTTGCGTGACTAGCGCGCGACGGGCGAAGAAAAAATTCTTGCGGCCAGAGGCAAGGCCGCGGCACCAACAGCAGCGGCGCCGGCGGAGGCTTCCGCCGGAATGATCCGGGGCGCCGGACGGCCGCGCTTTCGCCGCTGGCGCTCATCGAGTTCAGTCTGAGAAATCATAGCCGCCTCAGCGAGGCGCGCAGCTAGGGGCTGCGGCAACCTGCCACCGACGATAACCGTACCGACATCCATGGTCTCGGCGATGATACGGCTGAGTAGCTTTATCGATCGGGCGGCGTCTGAAAGCCAATCTTCAACACCCGGCCAGTCAAGCGAAATCCGGGCGACGAGATCGTCAATACCTGTGGTCGACCTGCCCTGGGCGGCAACACGTTCGCGAAGTGTCTCGAGATTAGGAACAAAGGCGTCCACTGCGTTGAGCACAGCCGCGAACTCGCCCGCATTTCCGCTGAGGCCCCGCCAGAGACGCCGGTCCAGAATGACCCCGCCGCCAAAGCCTGCCGCAAAGTTCAGATAGGCAAATGTTGGCGTGTGCCGCCCCGCGCCGAGAAGACTTTCGCCAACGGCGGCAGCGCTCGCGCTGTTCTCGATCATCGCAGGAACACCGAAGATGTTTTCCACCGGCGTCTGCAAATCGACCAGCGCCCAATCCTCCAACTCAATGGCCGGGTTCATCAGACGGTCGTCGACAAAAAAAGCCGCGAGGGCGACGCCCACGCCGACGAGATTGGAGGGTACGAGTCCCTCGGCTTCCTGCGCGGCCAGGAACTGCGAGGCATTGGAGAGGATGTCCTGGCGAACCATTCCGGGGGCTGTGATGTTGGCGCTCGCGCGCACCCGTCCAGTGATGTCCATGATTGCCGCCTCGGCGAAGTCCGTCATCACGGAAATTCCCAATGAAAACGCAGAATCCGGATTGAGCTGCACCTCGTGACTGGGCTGGCCGCGGCCAGCGGCCACCGGCGCGCCAATCAGGAGATAGCCCTTCGCGGTCAGATCCTCGGTCGCCCGAAATACGGCGGGACCGGACAATCCGCTGACCCGGATCAAGGCCGCCCGCGTGATCGGACCGAAGTCGCGGATCCAGCAGAGCACGTCTCGCTCCCTGTCTGTCAGCGCAGCAACCGGCGGCCGCCCGGCAGCCCAGCCCTGCATCGTGAACGGTTTTGAATCAGACCTGCGCATCCTGCGTCATAGCTCCTTGAGGCCCGCCCGTTCGTCAACCGCGCCTGCAATGTCATAATAATATCATGCATAATGTTATATAAATAGTTGCGGGAAGCAGGAGTATCCACATGTCCAATTCGATCAAACCCTTTGCGGCGCTATTGAGCGCCATTCTCGCGCCGCTCATTGCCGGGCAAGCCCTCGCGCAGGAGGCGGGCGAACCCGCGTCCGAAACGAGTCCGGACGCCAAACAGGCTGAAACAGTGGTCGTCACCGGCTACCGCGCCTCCGCGCAGGCTGCGGTGCGCGCCAAAAAGGACGCAGATGTTATCCTCGACGCAATCAGCCAGGACGATATCGGCCGGTTGCCGGATCTCAACATCGTTGAGACGGCGCGCCGGATCACCGGCCTTTCGACCGTTGGCGGTCTCGATCCAACCAAGAGCCGCGACATCTACCAGCGCGTGACGATCCGCGGCCTTGATCCGCGCTACAATCTTATCACCGTCGATGGCGCTCCGCTCGCCTCCGGTGAATGGACGGTTCGTGGGGCGCGGCTCGAACAATTCCCCAACTCGCTGGTGTCGAGAATTGAAGCCATCAAGACGATCACCGCCGAGTACGACCCGCATGGCCTCGGCGGGCAGCTCAACATCGTCTCGCGCAGTGCGTTCGATGCCCGCAAAGACGTCTTCTTCGTCGCGAATGCCAGCCTGGGACAGAACTCGACATCGGGCTCGTTCCTCAATGACGAAGCCCAGAATATCCGCGCTGACGCGACTGGATCGGTTGTGTTTGGCGACAGCGACCAGTTTGGTCTCACCGTTTCTGCCGAATACCAGCAGCTCTGGTCTGCGGTCCTTTCCGAGCTGCCGGGCGACACGAACGGCAATGGCTGGACGTATTACACTGCCGCCGGTGCCCAGACGCCCTTTGCGAGCCTCTCGCGCGACGGAAATCTCGTCGCTGTGCGGCCGCAGGACTTCCGCTTTGACAATGAACGCTCCCGTTTCAGCATCAATTCGAAGTTCGAGTACCGTCCGAATGAGACCGACACAGTCTCGCTCTTTGCCGGCTATTATCAGGACAAGGACGAAGAGTTTCGCGCCGAGATCTTGACATCGCCGGGCGGTAACCCGGCGGGTGTGACCCCTATCTCGGGCACGTTGCCGACCGGCAACCTCCAGCAGGGCATCGTCAAGCAGCCGCAGGAGCGCGAGACATTGCTGCTGACCGGCAAGGGTGATTTCCAGCTTTCGGATTCGCTGGATCTGAACTTCACGGCATCCTACTCGAATGCAACCTATGACGAGCAGCGCATCTTCCAGAAATGGGCGTCGACCGTAACACCCGGCCGGGCTGCATCCACCAATACGGCGAACTTCGGTTATACCTACACCCTTGCCGGCGGTTCGCCGCTTGCAACTCACCTTGCCCCCACACGGGGCGTTGATCCCCGCAACTACCAGGTTCTCTATGTGCGTGACGTGACCCGCGACGCTGATAGCCATGTGGGGTTTCTCGCAGGCGAACTTGAGTACAATGCGGACCGCGACGATCGCGGGTTCGGCGCGCGGATCGGGGCGTCCTACACCAACACGCTGCAGAAGTTCGGCGTCGGCTATACTGAGCTCACAGCTGCCAACACAGCCGCGCAGACCCAGATCGGCGGCTTGCAGAACTTCATCTTCGACGCCCGCTTCCCCTCCCGGGACCATGCGCAGGTCCCCTACCTGGTCATCAATCCAAACCTCGTCCTCGATTACGTCGCGTCTAATCCGAATCTCTTTGTCGCCACGGATCAGCGGGCCAACAACTTCGCTGACGATTTCCGCGATATCGAGGAAGTGACGGGGCTCTATGCGCAAGGCCTCTATCGCAATGACAAGTTTAGCCTTGTCGCTGGCCTTCGCTTCGATGACACCCAGGTTGAAGCCGAGACCTTCCAGGTGCCGACTGTCGTAGGGTCTACAGCGTATGAACGCGTTAGCCGCGATTCGGACTACAGCTTCCTTCTGCCTTCGGTTCTCGGCACCTATCAGTTCACGGATGACATGCGTCTGACGGCTGCGGTCAGCAAGACAATTGGACGCCCCGATTTCAGTCAGTATGCCGCGCGCACCACATACAGCATCGGTACCATTCCCGGCACTCTGACCATCAACACTGGCAACCCGGACCTCGAGCCGCGTGAAGCCAACAACTATGATCTCTCGTTTGAATGGTACCTGCCGCGCGGCGGGCTCTTCTCGGCGGCCGCTTTCCGGAAAGACATCGAGAACGAGATCTTCACAGCGCGCCAACAGGGTCCGGACACGGCTTATCTCGGTGTCAATTATACAGACGTAACGCTGAACACGCCGCTCAACTCTGCGAGCGGCGCAGTTCAAGGACTGGAGTTCGCCTATAGCCAGGACGCATTCAGCTTCCTGCCGGACTGGGCGCAAGGCTTCGGGATCAACACAAACCTGACCTTGCTCGACGGCTCGTTCGAACTTCCCGTCAGCGCTGCCGGCCAGGCCGTTGGACAAGCGGCCACGCGCGATACGTCCGGACTTATTCAGCAGCCGGATTATATTTTCAACGCCACCGCCTTTTATACAACCGGCCCCCTCGAAGCGCGCCTCTCCTACAACAAGATTGGGCGCGCGCTTCAACAGGCCAATCAGGATACCCCGGAGCGGGATCTCTTTCAGGAACCGCGCGACCAGATCGACGCCCAGATCCGTTGGTCACTCAGCGACCGGATCGATGTCGTGGTGCAGGGCCAGAACATAACCGAAGAGGCCTTTGAAGTCCGTCAAGGACCGGGACGCGCCTATCTCAATAACCTGTTCCCGGTCGGCTCTGTCTACTGGTTGGGATTCAGCTTCAAAAACTAAACATAGCAAGCAAAGCGCGCTCCCTGCGGGACAAGGCTCCGGCAGGGAGTACGTGCAAGAGGACCGGTAACAATATGCGTCGACTGGCGGTATCAATTCTCGCGATCATCTTGATGGGCTTGCCGCCCGCAGGCGCTCAGGAAGACCGTGAACGGGTCATGGTTCTACTGAAATTTCTACCTGAGCCGGGCTATGCCGCCGATGGGAAGGTGGAATTCGATCCGGAGAGTTGCCGCGCGTGTGTGCAGCTCCATGACCCGGCTTTCGAGCGGTTCAACACAAGAGAAACGGTGTTGCAGTTAGAGGTCCCGAAAGCCCGCTCCCTCGAGCTCACCTTCGAGATCTCGCCGCGCCAATCCCAGCGGGTCATTGTCAATGATGCTGACCTTCCTGTGCGTCGGGAGCGGACACGTTTGCGGGTGTCGCTACCCCCCTTCTATGAAGATGCTATCTGGGCACCGGCGCTTGAGACCGACCTTGTCGAGCCCGGCATGGTCTTGCGGGTCGAGCACGCCGATCTCGCAAGACGCGCCGGCGCTTATACTGAGGGCCGGTTTCCGGTGCTGGAGCGCCAAGCGGCCGACAACCTTACCTTTGCCATGCGCGAAGTCATTCGCCGCCTCGGCCTCGGCGAACGCGTTGCACGCGAGGAGACCGGGCTCATCATGGTGATGGGGTTCGATACGAACTTTCCTGCGGGCCACACTGACGCGCCGCCGCATGTTCATATGCACCTGCGCTGGCCGAACAATGTAGGCTCCCAGATTGCTCACTACTATTTCGATGAGCGGGGACTGCTCACCGAAAACAAGGTCGGAGTTCGCGCGCTTGGTTTGCCTCAACGCCGCTTCGGCCCGGGGGAGACCTTTGCGACGATCGACAACCGGGGACAGGCGATCTACGCGCACACAATCACGGCCGAAGGCTACCTCCGGATCGACCGGCCCGATGATGGAGCGTCCTGTCTGCTGAGCCCGGCTGGTGAGGGTTTCAGCGAAGGCGTCCGTCTCGATTGCGGCCCGCTTGGCAGAGTCGAGATCGACGTCTCAAACGATCTTGCCCAGGGGCTCATCGTGGCCCGCACTGGCGAGATTGAAGAGCGGTTTCGGTATGATACCGGGACCGGCGGTCTGATCTCGCCGAGCGCGGCGCCTCCAGCGCCAGCTTCTGCGCGCAATCCGGAATACTAGAATGCTCAAGGGCCTGGTGCTGCTGACAGCGATAACTGTTGCCGCAGCTTGTGCGAGTCCCCCGCCCCCTCCTCTACCGCCGCAGGTCTTTCTGTTGATGGGCCAGTCCAATATGTCCGGACGCGGAGATCTTGTCGAGCTGGCCCCTGAATATCTGGCGGCCGATCCACGCATCAGGCTACTCGCCAATGACGGCACCTTAAAACTCGCCCGCGAGCCGCTCGACAGTGCTGAAAACCAGATCGATGCAGTGTCTGCTGATCGTTCGGCCGGCGTTGGGCCTGCCCTGGCCTTTGCCAAAGCGGTTATCGCAGAGCGGCCCGAGAGCACAATTGTACTGGTGCCGTGTGCCAAGGGCGGAACTTTGATTTCCGCCTGGGCGCCTGCCGAAGGGCGCAGTACGCTCTACGGATCCTGTTTGGGCCGGGCACGGGCGGCGGCTGACCATGGCCGCATAGCCGGCGTACTGTGGTATCAAGGCGAGAGTGACGCCGACTCTGTTGAGCTTGCCCAGGCGTGGACGGGCGCCTTTCTAAATCTCGTCTCTGCGTTGCGAGCCGATCTAAGCATCCCGGACCTGCCCGTCTTGATGGTGTCGATCGGCGACCGGCCTCTCAATGGGCCGTATGCGGCGCGGTTTCCGGCCTGGCGCGAGCTTCAAGAAATCCAGAACTCCGTTTCCGCACCCGGCGTGACGGTGGTTCCCGCCGCCTCTCTCGCAAGAGCCGATGACGAACTTCACCTTTCAGCGGCGGGCGCTGCGGAACTTGGTGAACGCCTGGCGCTTGCTTGGTTGGCGCGGCCTCAACCTGAGTGAAGACCTCGCGAGCATAGAGAAGAACTGTTGAACGCAAATCCGCTGATGCTGCGCCTGAGGACTACGTCCAAACACCGTAGCCGTCGAGAGAGGACAAAAGGCCGGCAGGCGCGCCGAGAGAAGTCGAACGAGTTGGCTTCAGTTCTTCAGGGAGCGCTGCGGGGCGACCGTGTTTCGAGATACACGGAAAGTTCGCGTGGATTGTCAGTCTGAATAATATCCGCCCCCAGATCGATCAGGCGTCCCCAAACTGCGTCTGGATCCTGGACGGCATCGGCATCGATCAGTCCGGCTGCATGAGTTGGCTGCAAGGTGTTTGCCCATGCCCTCCGGCCCATCCGGTCTGCTGCGCTTGCCGCCTGCCGGAAGAATTCCGGCTCACTGAAAACGACCTCGAATGCAGAAGACGGATAGGCGCTGAACGCTTCAACGCCTTCCAAGCCCGACTTGGGGCAATACGCGCGGGCGCCGAGCCCGGCACATTGTCCGAAGACAGGCATATACATGGCATTGCCAAGATCCCGAGTAAACGCCAATCGCTCGTCTCCCGGGGCCAGATAAGCTTTGATTAAAACGGACCGATCCGCACCGACGCGGCGCGCAATCAACAGCGCTTCTTCGTAGAGGTCAGCCTTCATGTCTAAATTGACCAGAATTTTTCCCCTCGCTGCCAGCAGAGCGGCTTCGAGTGTCGGCGGAGACTCTTCGGTGACAGCTGATCCGACGCTTCCGTCGCCTCCCATGAGGCGAAGCGACGCGAAATCCGCATGAGACATTTCGTCGACACGGCCTGATCCGTTGGTGGTTCGGTTGACGTCCTCATCGTGCATGAGAACAAGCGCACCGTCTGCGGTGCGGCGCACGTCCACTTCGACCATATCGATGCCAAGCGCGATGCAGGCCTCAATCCCGGAAACCGAGTTCTCAGTGGTTTCGCGCCAGCAGGTGCGATGGGCGACAACGATGACGCCCTCCCCAGGCGCAGAGAACCGGGCCCGCAACACTTCCGAATACGGCGCTTCGGGGACAGAGGTGGTCATGCAGCCCGCAAGGGCAGCGAGCAGGATGAGCGGCGCGGAGCGGGGCAATATCATTCGTTCAGTCCTGTCAGTAGGGCGGAGACACCTGCGGACCGGATTGATCCGCAGGCGGCAGGTAACTTACCAGCGATAGCTTGCCCCGACATAATAGGCCGGCGCCAGTCCGATGAGGGCCTGCGGGATCTCCTGATTGCGGCCGATATTATCCTGTTTGCGTTCGTCGAAGACGTTCTGCCCTTCGAACTGGAGCGTCGTGCGTTCAGTGAGATTGTAGCGAACCTGCAGATCAACGGTCTCGAAGGGTTGCTGGAAGCGGTTTCGATAGAACTCAGCCTGACTGGTAAAGTTCGAGAACCGGCTCTCCCATTGTTCCCCGACCCGGTTGTAAGCAACACGCCCTTCCAGAGGACCCCTGGTATAGAACAAGGTGAGATTTAGGATGTCCTGCGCTTGCTCACGCAGGCCAGGCGATTGAATAACGGTCTGGTCGGCGAGCGTGACCGGAAAATCAGTATCCAACAAAGTCAGGTTCCCGCTCATCCCGAGTCCGTCCAAGGGCTGAGGCAGGAAGGTGAAGTTCTTCACAAAGCCGATCTCGATTCCGTCAACGATGACTTCATTGGGAGAGTTGCGCGCCTGGGTAACGAGGACCTGCCGGTCCACGCCGTTGATCGTGGCGGTTTCAAGCTGACCGAATGTGAAGATCTCATTCTCGATGTTCTTTCGGAACAAGGCAATCGAGGCGAGGCCGTCCCGGCCATCGAAGAACCAATCCAAAGCCAGATCGAAATTGTCCGAGATCCGGGGCTCGAGATCCGGGTTTGCGCGCGACAAAGTCGGCGTGGCCACGCCGTTATCTGTAAGCGTCTCACCCCGCGGTGCGAGATCAGAATAACGGGCCCGGCCAAGCGCGCGAGACGCTGTCGCGGTCAGGCGCAGATCATCCGTCAGGTTGTAGGAAACTGCTGCGCTCGGCAGGATGTCGTCACGACTGGTCGAGACATTGATCGGGGTCCAGACAGTGTTGATCCGCCGCAGGCCCTCTCCCTCGACGTCTGTGCGCTCGTAGCGCACGCCGGCGCTGAGGGTCCAGGGTCCTGTCTCGATCCGCGCAAGACCGAAGACGCCGAGGATATCCTCATTGAGCCGGTAATCTCCATTGTTGTTGGCGGCGACATCAGGTGTCGCCGTGTAGGCCGACCGAAACTGGTCGAATGTTGCATTGGCCCTCGGCAGGCTGATTGCAAAGAAGTCTGAACCGGTCGAACCAAACGGCGCAAAGCCAGATCCGGGATCCAGCATCGCCGTCAGATTGTAGCGCGCGCCCGTGAACGTCGTGCGGTCGAAGCCGACGCCGCGAACGGTGCGCTGGAAGCGTCCACCGACCTTGTAGCCGATGCCCTGCCCTTCCATACCTGACGAAAGGTTCAGCTCGCCGTCGTAGACGTTTTCGGTGAGGCGCTGTTCTTCGTCCCGGTGGTTGATCAGGGCGTAGCGGGCAGGATCGAGCGCCAGAGCCGGATTGACCGCGGTGAAGGTATGGACTGGATCGCTGATCTGATAGTTGAACTGAAGGCCATTTTGCTGAAATTGATCCCAGCGCTGAGGGTTTTCGGAATGGGCACCTGACCAGCCGAGCTTGGCTTCCATATCGAGATTGGAAAGGGGTTGGTAATTCGTCGTAAAATTTAAACCGTATACAGATCTCTCAAAGGTGAGCTGTCCCAGCTGGACCAGCTGAATGACGTTGCTCAGCGTGCCGCTCGTTGCCGTCTGATTGGACACAGCGGCACCGGTCTGAACCTGAGCGGTTGTTTCGTACCGGTCAGATTGTTCATTATGTTCGTAGTAGTAGGCGTTGACTTCACCTGAAAGATCGCCGCCTGGGGACCAGTCGAGCTTGGCGGAAAGTCCTGAGCGGTCGCGGTCATTGTCATAGATGTACCAGCGGCGTTCTGACGGGACCCACTGGCCGTTTCCGCCATAGGGCGTCGTCGACCGGGTGCCGTTGGTGTTGTAGAAAAAGGACTGACCGCCGGTTTCCAGCTGCGGAACGAACAATTCACGCGACCAGTGTGATGCCGAGACGACAAGTCCGAACGCATCATCCGGACCGAAGCGGAGGCCGCCAGAGGCTTCCAGATCGAAAGACGGCGTCTGGCCGCCGTAGTCGTCGTCCTGAAGGAATGCGCCGTAGCGCCCGGACACGCGGAAGTGGTCTTCTCCCAGATCGGCCTGGCTGCGAGAAATGAAGTCGACCGTGCCCCCGATCGCGTGACCCTCGATGTCTGCCCGGGCCGTTTTGACAACGTCGATGCGAGACGCCAGCGACGAGGGCAGCACTTCGACAAAAACACGCCGGCCGTCTGGGTCGGGTGAGGCCATATGGAAGCCGTCGACAGTCGTCGAGTTGTAATCTGCGTTCAGGCCGCGCAGCGAGACATGTCGCGGCTCGCCCTGATAATAGAACACGTTCACGCCAGGGACCCGGCGCAGTGCATCGCCGGCATTAAAGTCAGGCAGCCGGCCCACATCGTCCGCCGTGACGGAGTCGATCACACCGAGCGTGTCGCGTTTGATGTCGATGGCCTCGCGGTTTTGCAGGCGCACGCCGGTGACGACAACCGCTTCAAGGGCCAATTCAGTTTCAGCCGTTTGACTGGCCTCCTGAGCGAGTGCAATTTCGCCGTGTCCAACCGTTGCAGCGACTGTCGCCAGAACCCATCCAGCCTTGTCCAGATATCGACCCATTTATTTCCCCTGACTTTGCAGCTTGAGCGCCCGCGATTGCGATTGCGTTGGGGACCGACTACTAACTCACCGTTAGTTAAACAAGAAACAGTTTTGTGACAGCCGCACCTGACAGGCTGCGCCTTAGCGCCGGAGATCAAATGACTGACGCTCGTTTGCTTCCCAAGACCTTTCAAAGAGGGCGTGTCGTCGAAGTGGCCAATGCCAGTGAGCGGGCGGTTCTGGAGATTCTGCGTCAGTCAGGACCCATGACGCGCTCCGAAATCGCTCGGCGCTCGGGCTTGTCCGCGATGTCGATTTCCCGGATTTCAGAGGCGCTCGAGGCAAGGAGTTTTGTCCGGACCGTTGGCAAGATCGCCGAAGGGCGAGGTGCGAATGAAGGTCTGGAAATCAATGCGGACGCAGCGTTCTGTATCGGTGTTTCCATCCGTACCGATTCGGTTGCTGTTGCGCTGATGGACTTTGCCGGCGTGGTTCGGGGACTTCGGTCTGAAATCGTTCCTGAGATGCAAAAGTCCATCACGCTTGAGCGGATCGGAGACCTCATGGAGGCTGTGATCCGCAACGAAGTCCCTGACAAGGACAGACTGTTTGGTCTGGGGGTTGCGATCAGCGGCTTTTTCGTCGGCGATGGGTCGAAAGTGAACCCGCCGGATCTGCTTGAAGACTGGGCGCTCACAGACATCGAATCGCTGCTGGCCCAGCGGTTCGAGCTCCCAGTTTGGGTGGACAATGATGGCAACGCGGCCGCGTTGGCAGAAGCCATGTTTGGGCTCGGCAAGGTTTATCCGAGCTTTGCCTACATGTACTTCTCCACCGGCTTTGGCGGCGGCATCGTTCAGAATGGCTCTATCTGGCGCGGTCGCAACGGAAACGCGGGGGAATTCGCAGGCACAATTCCGCTCGAGGGATTTGTTCATCCAAACCTCGAGAACCTGCGCCGGTTGCTTGAGGCTGAAGGCACGGAGATACCGACAGTCGCCGAGATGGTCGCGGGATTTGATCCAACTTGGCCAGCGGTCGAGATCTGGCTCGATCAGGTCACACCCGCTCTGAATATCGCGGCCTCCGCGGCATCGGCGGTGCTCGACCCGGACGCAATTATTCTGGGCGGTATTCTTCCGAAGTCCCTCGGCGAGCGCATGATTGAGCGGATCAAGTTTTCAAGCGGGCCGCGCCGAGGTTTGATACGACCTGTTCCGCCCGTGCTCTGCGCTGAAGTCATGCAAGACGCCGCCGCAATCGGAGCCGCAGCGGCGCCGCTCAAGGCGCACTTCTTTGGAAGCTGAGCTTCGGACCAGCTTCGAAGCGTCTCCCTCCCCTGCACGCGAGTGGCAAGGGTGTCCTAGAGCAGCGCGAAGCGCATGGGCGTGAACACCTTGGGAGTGCCCCGAGCTGACCTGACCGGCGCGCCTAAGAACACTTGTGCGGCGCAAACGGCATGCCCCATTACGACTGGTTCAACGGCAATCGGCGGACTGATTTAAGCCCGTGCGCCGGGGTGATGCGCGTTAATCCCGTGCGGTCTCGCTCCGAAGTGAGCAGGCTTCGCCTGAAAGGATCCCAGGGTCTATCTAAATGCTGCCGGGCATGGCTGCCGGATCCGGCAAGCAAAGGCACAGAATTTTCTTCGCATTGATGCTCTAAGTAGATTGGGCGATGTCGGCCTTTTTGTTCCCGTGGAGCAAGGGCAGACAGCAACAGGGGTTCAGATCGGCATGGGGGCATTGGATTGGGCGATAATCGCTGCATTCGTCCCTGTCGTCGCGTTTCTGGCCTTCAAGAAACTATCGCCGGCAGATCGTTCTGTGGACAGGTTTGTCGGCGGACGAAACATGTCGTGGATACTGTTGGGGGGCTCCCTGGCGGCAACATCGCTTTCCACAGACACACCTTTTTTGGTCGCCGGCGCCTTCTACGGCGACGGACTAGCGGGCAATTGGTTTTGGCTCGCAAGCGTGCCGGGCACCATGGCAACCTTGTTCTTCTTTGCGCGGTATTGGCGCCGGTCAGGTGTGCTTACCAAAGTCGAGATTCTCGCCGCCCGCTACGGAAACGAAAGGTCTACCAAATGGCTGCGAGCGGCAACGGCGCTTTTTGATGGAGGGCTGGTGAATATCCTGGTCCTCGCCGCAGTGACGTATGGCTGCAACCTTGTTGTGGAGAACATTCTCGGGATCTCTAACGCCCCACTTTTCGAACTGGGTCCTCTGAAGTTTTCTCACGCCTCGCTGCTGACAGCGGCGATGACCTGCCTGACGGCGATTTACACCTTGACCGGCGGCTTCAAGGGCGTCGTTCGTACTGATCTGCTTCAGCTTTGTGTCGCCGTGTTAGCGAGCGCTTTTCTCGCGGCCATAGCTATCTTCAGCGGGATCGACACGTACGGCAGCTATGAAGGCTTGGTAGAAGCACTCCCTGAACCGACCAAACTCTTTGATCTGTTCAACACCGATGACGTATCGATCGGGCTACTGCTGATGTTTGGCTGGTGGCAAAGTGCAACTGGCAGCGGGATCTTCGTCCAACGCCTCGTGTCCGCAAAGAATGAGGCCGAAGCTGCGCTGACTGCATTTTCCTTTGCGATCATTCACTATGTGATCCGCGTCTGGCCTTGGTATGCGATTGGCGCGCTGGCGCTGATCCACTTTCCCAATCTCAGCGAAGACGAACTCGCTTTTCCGATGGTCGCGGAAAAATTCCTTCCCCACGGAGGTCTGGGTCTGCTCGTGATCGGCTTGGTCTCCGCCTTCATGAGTACGGTTGATTCCAGACTGAACTGGGGCGCATCGTATTTTGTCAACGACGTCGTCGGCCCATTTTCTAAGGGCCTGAGTTACAGAAGCTCTCGCCGGACAGAAGCGCTCGCCATCGTCTTGACGACACTCTTTGTTCTCGCGATCACGTTCTGCGACGTGATGACAAGCATCTTGAGCGTCTACAAATACCTGATGCTCCTCCAGGCGGGCTATGCCTTCGCGGCGATCGCGCGTTGGTACTGGTGGCGGATGACAATCTGGGCCGAACTTGCCGCATTTGCAGCCAGTCTTGTCCTTGGAAACATCCTGGCGGTCTTGATTGATCTCGATCACGGGAACGGATTTGCAATTGCCATGGCTTTGAACACGGTGATTTGCGGCGGCCTGACCTTGGTCACTGCTGTGTGGTCGAGCCGCGGCGGCCCGTCACTTCCCTGCCAGGAGTTTGCCCGAAAGGTTGAGGTGGGTGGTCCCGGTTGGTTCAAAGCGGGTGGATCGAGTTCGCAAGCATCCGCGCCATCGCCGTTCGGGAAAAC
This sequence comes from Hyphomonadaceae bacterium, assembly GCA_027485145.1. Lineage (GTDB taxonomy): Bacteria > Pseudomonadota > Alphaproteobacteria > Caulobacterales > Hyphomonadaceae > Hyphomonas. The sequence goes on from JAIXRO010000103.1 coordinate 79,549, forward strand.
GGTGATCCATTGGCTGGCGTCGGTGGTTATGATCTATTCTGCCATTTGTCTTATCGGAGCCATCGCGGTCTTGAACTGCTGGTCCGCCGGCATTGCCGCTGTTGTTCTGACCGCAGCGCTCGGCTGGCTCTGGCTCCATCGTTCAGAACTGAAATCAGCTCTGACTTGAGGCGCGTCTATTGAGTGTAGAGAAACGCGGCGACGGGAAGCGCCGATGCGCCTACCGACAAACAGTCTGTTCTCGGATCAACAAGAATGCGGGGCTTTGGCGCATGAAATCCGGCGAAATTGACACCTTCGATCTTTAGTCGTTCACCTAGCGCTTGACGCACGTTCGGCAAAAGGCGGCCTGCAAGTATAATCGCTTGAGGATCAAGCAGCGCTGCGATGGCATTGATGGCAGGTTCCAGAGACGCGGCAGCCTGTTCAAGCCATGTTTCCATCACCGGTTCTCCGTCTCGCAGGGCGGTTTCAATCTCTTCATCACTAGGGGTGTGCCCCCATTCCTCCCGAAGAAAATTCATCATGCTTTCGATCGCCGGACGCGCGAGCGAAGGCGTTTTGGGAACGAAGCTTGCGACCTCTCCAGCGTTGCCAACATGACCTCGGATGAGCTGCCCGTTCTGTACAAATCCACCACCGATGCCTTTCGTCATCAGGATTAGGAAAAAGCTATCCAGTTGCTTGCCGATCCCATCGACGGCCTGACCGATGGCGGCGGCCCTGCCATCATTCTCAACAAAGACCTTCATTGGAACCGGTACGCAGAAAGAGGTCATCAGATCGACCGCGCTCCAACCTGTCAGATCGTTGCGAGACACCAAGCGGCGTGTTCCTTCTTCGATGAAGAACCCGGAAATGGACACGCCGACCCCGAGCGCAAATGCGTCACCGGGCACCGCGCCAATCGCGGTGTTCAGCATTTCGGTTGCTTCGGCGATTGCCACTGCCGCCTGACCGTAGGGGCCGCGCCGCTTCAAATAGACAAGTTGTTCGCCGCCGAGTTCGGAGGCCACACACGTGATCTGGTCATGTTCGATCACGAGCCCGAACGAGACGAGGCGGCTCGGCTTGATTGTCAGATAGATGGCGGGTTGTCCTCGCCCGGCGATGCGGCGCTCGCCTTCCACGAGGATCTCGTCATCTATCAGCTGCTTTGTGAGCCTCGTTAGCGACTGAGTCGAAAGTCCTGTCGATTTTGCAAGATCGACCCGGCTCGCCGAGCCGTGCCGGTGAAGCTCACGAAGGACCGAAAGGTGGCTCGGGATGAGTGGCAGTTCACTTATCGGCCTCAAACCAGACCTCCTGATGTTTTCGGTTTCCTCGAGGCGTAGGCTACATCCTCGAGGCAGAACTTGCAGGCTTATCTCTCGGCAAATCGTTTACAAGGTTCCGAAAGTCGATTAATCGCCGCTTCGGGATTTAATTTGACTGCGGGTGATAAATGCGTCCAACACCGCACAAACACCAAAAAGTCATAGGCGGCCGGGCGCTCGGCGTTGGCACGCTCGCCGCTCTAGCCGTGCTGTTACTTCCCAGCTGCGAAACGCCCCATATTACCCAGGCGAGCGGCGCAATCATCGAGCCGCTGCCCCTCGGGCGAAGCGATCTCGCCGAGACACGCCATACCTATTTCGTCGCACGAGGCCTCAGCCATCATACAATTCGCCGGTCATCGCCCTCTGAACCAAGGGAGCATTGGGTATTGCGATCGCCTCCATTGCGATCAGAGAACGAAGCGTCCAGCTTTGAGGCGTGCGTTGCAAGAGAGGCAAGCGGCGATTGGGAGACCGAGACTTATGGGTATCCGGGCCGGCCAGATCTTATTTACCGCATTCTCAACACCGGCGCGTTCACGTCACTCGAGGCGGTTCGTTCGTCTGGGGTCTACGCCGGATTGACGGCTTGCGGGTTCAAACCTCAGAATGTTCAGTATACGCCCCAGAGCGATAACGGCCCTTGGAACGTAAATATTCTGGAACTTGATCCCACTCAATTTGCGGGAAGTCTCCGAATCGATCTTGCCCGCGGCGAAATTGCCGGCCTCGAACCTGTTGCTGCAATTGCAGAGCGCGCCGGCGCGCTGGCGGCGGTCAATGCCAGTTTTTTCGTCATGCATGCAGCCGATGGCATTGTTGGCGATGTTGCCGGCCTCTCGGTGATCGAGGGTCGCATTCGCAGTGAAGCGCTGAATGGGCGCGCGGCATTGGTTGTCGCAAACAAACCCGACGTGACGGTCTCGATTGAAGATCTGACGGCGCCGGTGGCTCTTGCGTTTCCTGACGGAACGCAGATTGCAGCGGACGGGATCAACAGGGCGCCGGGCCTGACGCGCAATTGCGGCAATGACGGAGATCATCCGACATCAATAGCGATGCATGATGTGACCTGCCGCGACGATGGTGAGATCATCATTCTGGATTCTAAGGCCGGCTTCGAACCTGACCCGTCCGTCCCGTTTCGTGTCTTCGTCAACGCGCTAGGACTTGTGTCCGACCGCGGGCCAGCGGGCGGCATGGCGGACGAAGGTTTTGTGGTGATTGCGACGGGCGAGCGCGCAGATGAGCTCGCCGCCCTATTGAAGCCCGGGCAATCTGTAGAGATCCAGACTGCCTTCAGGAGCTCACAAAGCGATGTCTTTGCGATCAATGGCGCTCCTCTTCTGCTGAGAGACGGCGCGCCGATCGACCGGGCGCACCTGGAAGGCTGGCCGCTTGATGACCAGACTCCCTTGGCGCTTGCGGACGAGATACACCAATGGATCAATCTTCGGGCGCCGCGGACAGCGGTCGGCATTCGCGGTGACGGGCACATTCTGTTCGTGACGATCGACGGCCGCCAGGGCGAAGTCAGCGTGGGCGCAACGATCGCTGAGCTGCGTGATGTGATGCGCGCGCTCGGCGCCGTTGATGCGCTCAATCTAGACGGCGGCGGCTCAACGACCCTTGTGGTCGACGGGCGTCTCGTGAACTCGCCTTCGGACCTGTCGGGCCCTCGGCCGGTGGCCGACGCGGTCCTTTTGCTGGGCCAGTCGAACTGACCCGAGAAACTTTCGGGATCACGGTGCTTTGTCATCAAAGTGAAGCAAGACCTGTCTATATATTAATCTCGTCTCGGGATTAAATATCTCAGAGATATTGGAATCGCCTGCGTTAGTACCGCTTTGGTGGTGGCGGGCGACTTGTTTGCAAATTCAGAGGGGCACCCCATGAAAAATCTTATCCAAGAGTTGACCCGGTCAACGCTGCTCGCAAGCGCTTCGATCGCGGTGCTCGCCTCCGGGCAGAGTTTCGCTCAGGTCGCCGATGTGCCTGAAGACGAAGTGTCGGTTCAGGATGTTGTTGTTGTCACCGGCGTGCGCGGCAGCATTATCAATTCGATTGATCAGAAGCGCGAAGCTGCCGGTTTCGTGGACGCGATCTCGGCCGAAGATCTTGGCAGGTTTCCTGACCTGAATATCTCGGAGGCGCTCCAGCGTGTTCCGGGCGTTACATTGTTTCGCAACAATACGGGCGACGGCCAGTCGATCAATCTTCGCGGTCTCGGGCCGGAATATACCCGGGTTCAGATCAACGGACTGACAGGAACCAATAACGGGACGTCTGGCCGCTTTGGCGGCGATTTTGGCTCGGTCGGGGGCGGTTTCAATTTCGAAATCCTCGCTTCGGAGCTTTTCGACAATGTTACCGTGAAGAAGACCCCGGCGGCGGGCGATGCTGAAGGCGGGCTTGCTGGGATCCTGGAGCTCACCACGCCTCAGGCATTCGACCGGAAGGGCTTTAATCTCTCGGCTTCGGCGCAGGCTCAAATCAGCGAGACGGCAGATTCAACAACGCCGCGCGTGGCCCTTGTGATGAGCCAGAACTGGGATGACCGGCTGGGCGTCACGGCTTCGGTTGCTTTCTCGGACGCCGCTTTCAAATCTGACAGCAATGGCGGTATCAGCGCCCGTGCCTTGACGGCAGCGGCCACCCCTGGCCTTCGTGCCAGCGCGACACCTGCGCAGCTGGCAGCGCTCGTACCCCAGACGATCAACTACCAAGTCGATGTCGAGGACCGCCAGACGATCGGCTTGACGGGCGGGCTGCAATTTCGTCCGAATGCCCTGCTGGAATTCACCATCGACGGCATCTATGCCGAGATCGACTCGGAGCGCTTCTTCACACGCGCCGATGCGCCTCCGGAAAGCGGCATCCTGGCTATCAGCGGCGACACGATTGAAGACGGCGTTCTCACGTCAGGTACCCTTGGCACGATTCAGCAGCGTATCGCCGCAAACGACCTGTCGGGGACAGAGAAGTTCAACCAGATCTCGGCGAAAGTCGACATCACGCCGAATGACAACTGGCTGATTTCTCCCATGTTCGGGTACTCGCAGCGCGAAACTGATCGCACTGGCCAATTGCTTTCCTTCGCCCGCGGCAATACCGCCACCGGCCAGCCCGCCCGTTTCCCGGTATCCTACCAGATCAATGGACCCTTCATTGAGTTTTCGACGCCGGGTACGGACTATTCTGCTGGCTCCAACCCGGATGAGTTCTTCATCAACGTGTTCCTGCTGCGCCCTACCAAGGATAAAGATGAAGAGCTCAGCGCCAAGTTGGATTTCAGTCGCTTCTTCAACGACAGCGCGCTGACCCGTGTGAACTTCGGCGCACGCGTGTCGAGCCGTGAAATCGACCGCAGCTCTTTCGAAGCCCGCATCCAGAGCGCAACCGCGACTACCGATTTGCGCACCCTTCCAACACTGGGCGACGCGCTTGTCGTCAATTCTTTTGACATCAACGGGGCTCCAGCAAGCTTCCCGAATACAGTAATCACGGCAGATCCTCGCCGGATCCTCTCGCTCTACCTGCCAAACGGCTATGACTTCAGCAGCCAGTTCACGCCGATCACAGGTCCGCTCACGAACGTCAACATTACTGGGGCGGCGATCAATGGCGCTGTGCTCCGCATTCTGCAGGCCAACGCCGCCACACGGACATTCAATGGCAGCGAGGATACGGTTGCACTTTATGCCGACGCAACGTTCGAACTTGAGAAGCTGCTAGTGAATACCGGGCTTCGATATGTCGACACAACGCAGAGCTCGTCGGGATATTCAGTTGGCAACAACATCTCCACCCCAACGACCGTTGAAAACGACTACCAAAAATTCCTCCCCAGCATCACCGCACGCTACAACCTCGCCGAAGACCTGATCGTTCGGGGGGCTTATTCCAGGACACTTTCGCGTCCGACGCTTTTCGACCTCCGAGTTGCCGAAACATATAGCGGGATTGACGCGAGCGGTGGCTCAGGCAGCGCCGGCAACCCGGCTTTGCAGCCATACACCTCTGACAACCTCGACATCGGTGTAGAATGGTATTTTGCGGAAGAAGGGCTCCTCGCTGTCAACGCGTTCCATAAGTCGATCGATGGTTTGATTGTCTCGGGAACGGTGACCGAGAACCGTACCTTTGAATCGCAGGTTACACGCCAGGAAGTCACCGCTCCGATTATCTTCCGTGTACCGGTCAACGGCGAAGCATCGACGATCAATGGCATCGAGTTCCTGGCCCAGTCGCGGTTCAGCTTCCTGCCTGGCCCGCTTTCTAACATGGGCGGTATCTTCAACTACACGCTCGCCTCAAGCGACGCGGCATTCGAAGAGGGCGACAATGCTGCGATCTCCAACGGCCTGCCGGGTCTCTCGAAAAACAGCTATAACGCCATCGCCTATTACGATGACGGAAAGCTCGACGCTCGCTTGTCCTACGCCTGGCGCGAGCGCTTTACCCAGAGCCTTGCGGGCTCGTTCGGTGTGCCGGAGTTCCAGCAAGACTATGGACAGCTGGACCTTTCGGCAAATTATGCAATCACCGACAATCTCACCCTTCAATTCCAGGCGCTCAACCTGACAAACGAGCGGCTTGAGATTGTTTCTGTACAGGATATTCCGAACACGACGACTCAACTCGATCGCCGCTGGTTTGTGGGCGCTCGATATCAGTTCTAATCTGTATGCGTCGACGCTGATAGATGGGGCGGACAACGTCCGCCCCATCTTACTTCTTCTACAGACTGGACTTGCGAGCCGCCTTGACCAAAGCACTGAGCCGTATCGCCCGCCATCAAGACATCCACGTGCTCTCAGCCTCGGGCGCGCCGGCGACCTTTCACCCAAACCGTGTTGAAGGGCTATCGCAAGAAATTGGCCGCGCTTTTGCCGCTTCGCATTTGCAACGCTTCATCGACACGCTGATCCCCTGCCCTTGCAGCGCGGCGGCTGTCGGCGTTTGCCTCATGGGAACAAAAGCCGAGGTCTGGTCAGCGTGTTCATTTCTTCCGCGATCGAACCGCTTCCTCTGCGAAATCTCTCAGGCAGTTTGCGAGCACGCTTCAACGCCGTTGCTTGTCTTACTGAATGGAGCAGGCGCTGCATTGTTTGAGCCTCGCCGGCGGCCTCAGAGGATCTTGCCCGCGAGTGCGTTTGACGAGTCGCCTTCCAACTGCTCGTTCGGTCTCAGCATCGAAAATGTGGCGACGTTAATGACGGCGGATCCGAAGCCATTCGAATCGTTCGAGGATTTTGTGCGACGCGTCGTAGGTGAGAGCCAAGGCATCCACTGAAGACACAGGTCCAAACGCTGCATTGCAATCGGCTATTGATCAGCGGTCACATGCACCTCGCCCGATGCCTTCCATTCTACGGCGACCGGGAGCGATGCGTCGAGACTGGCCAAAACACTGGCGACATCACGATCCGCGAAAGTCGCACTAACACGCAGATTTGGATCAATGCCCGGGGATAGAACAATCTTTGTACCGACGTAGTTTTGAAGCCTTTCGAATACCAGACTTATAGGTTCATCCAGAAACACGATGCTGCCCGTTCGCCAGGCTCCAACGATCTCTGGCGGGATATCCCCAAGATCTCTCAACGAGCCGTCTGGCAATACCAAAACACGGGCGCCCGGAAGCAGTTGACGCGCCTCAGCACCAGCCTCTCGGCTTGTAACCCGAACGGATCCCCGCTGGACAGAAATTGACGTGAACTGATCGAATTGCCCAACTTCAAAGGCAGTCCCCGTCACCATGATCGTTGCAAGTTTTGTCTCCACCACAAATGTCCGTGGGGTGCCGGGGACGACTTCAAAAAACGCCTCGCCGTTGGCAAGGCGCACGGTTGTAAGATCGGAGCTCTCTTCAACGGTGAGCTGTGCACGCGCATTGAGTATAAGACTGTCGCCGGAGGATAGCTTAACGGAAACCGGCTCTGCCGAGCGAGACGCGTAACTCTCGATCCGGGACGAAGGGGACGGCGCAACGACGCCGAGCACGAAGACGGTTGCCATACTGACGGCGGCAGCAGCTATTCCTGCAATCATGAACTTATTGATTGAGGGGCGAGGGCTACGCTCTGAGAGCCTGTCTTTTGCCGCGCTTGACGCAGCCCAGGCTTGCCGCGCACGCTGATAGTCTGCTTCATTTGCATCGGTCACCAACCGCCAGCGCGCACAGGCCGCATGATCTTCGGGCGAGGCGTTATCCGACATGAGGCGCGCAACCCAGCTCGCGCCATCGTTGGGCGCATTGTTCGGTTCGGAAGGCTGGTCTTCGATCATCAGTTGCCTCCCTCGAGTGCGCGCGCGATGCGTCTCAGCGCCTCGCTGATATGCTTTTCGACGGCGCTCTTGGAAATTCTCATCCGGCTTGCGATCTCGGTATACGAATGATCCTCAAAGCGGGATAATTCAAAGGCAGTGCGGCATTTCGGAGGGAGTTCTTTAATAGCGCCCAAAACGATTTCCAAATCCTCACGATTGATCATCTGAACATCTATCGGAGGTGCAGGATCGCCCAGACTGTCCAGTATCTCATTGTCTAGTACGGAATTTATTGGCGCCACCCCAGATCGGCCTCGAGCGGCGGACCGCAAAAAGTCAATCCAATGATTGCGCGCAATCCGGAATATTTTCGGAATGGCGTCGGGCGCTGCTGGATCATAGCCCGCCCTGAGGAACCGCATGAGGGTCTCCTGAGCAAGATCTTCCGCCTCGAATCCGGTTAGTCCCCTACGGACAAAATAAGCCACAAGCTCCGGCCGCGTCTGCGAGATCAGCAGGACGATCGGATCTTCGCTTTTGTCCGGCACACCAGCTCCGCTTTGGATCAACGCATTCGGGCGCCCTGCGCCGGGCGTGCCTCTAAGGCAATCATGGCCCGGCTACATCGTGAATTTTTTATTACTCCTCTGAGGTGCTGGCGGGACGCAGCGTCTTCGAGAGTGAGGCGCGCGCGGGGCGGGCCATAGAACTTTGAGGAAAAAAATGTCTCAGGCAAAACACGTCGCGGCGCGCGACACAGCTTCCATCCTGGCACTGGCGCTGTGTCTGGCAGGCGCCACCCACGCGAATGCGCAAGCGGCGCCGACCGACGAGAAAAGCAAAGTGATAGAAGCGGTCATTGTCACGGGAACGAGAGCTCCCGACCGTACCGCATTTGACAGCGCGGTTCCTGTAGACGTCGTGTCCGGTGACGCCCTTCGCTCGTCCAATGGCGCCGGCGATCTTGGGGACGCTATCGAAGCCGTTGTGCCGTCATTCAATTTGCCGCTGCTGTCGGCTGTCGGCTCGGCAGACACAATCCGGGCGCCGCGCCTGCGCGGCCTATATCCAGACCAGGTACTGGTCCTGATAAACGGAAAGCGCCGTCATCAATCCGCAGTGCTCCTCAACGAGGGCAACTATGCTGCGGGGACATCGCCGATCGACTTCAATTCGCTGCCATCCAACGCGATCGAGCGCATCGAAGTGTTGCGCGACGGCGCGGGCGCGCAATATGGGTCTGATGCGATCGCAGGCGTGATCAACGTCGTGCTGAAAGAAGGCGCCGGAGACGGGGAAGTCTCTGCAAGCTATGGTTCGTACCGCACCCAGTTTGAGCCAACCCAGAAGGAAATCATCGACGGCGAAACCTTCCAGCTTGCCGGCGACTATGGTTTTGCGCTCGCCGGAGACGGATTTGTTCGCCTGGGCCTCTCGTACCGGGACCGCGAACCCACCAACCGGTCCGGTTTTGATCAGGTCGCCTCGTTCGAAAACGCAAGAAACATCACGGTCGCAGGCCTCGCTGGCAGCGTGAACTTCGCCAGTGGCCAGGGCGCTGCAGAAGAGTGGAATGGCTATCTGAACGCTGAGCTCCCGCTCGGCGCAGCTGACGCCTATGCCTTCGGCACGATCAGCCAGCGCGATACGACGGGCACTGCCTTCTTCCGCTATCCGTTCGGGAGCGCCGGCCTTCGCGATGAGAACCTTGCGACAACGGTTTTCCCCCGCGGATACCTTCCGCGAACGACAGCTTCGATCACGGATTACGCGCTGGTCGCGGGCGTGAGATCTTCAGGCGATGTATGGGATTGGGATCTGAGCGCGCGTTATGCGCGTAACGAGTTTGATTTTGGCGGTGAGAACACGCTGAACCCTTCGCTTGGCGAAGCGAGCCCGACCTCGTTCCAGACGGCCCTATTTCAGCTCGATCAGATTTCGCTCAACGCCGACGCCGTCCGGAGATTCGAGGTCGGCTTTGCGTCTCCGCTGAATGCGGCCTTCGGCGCTGAATACCGTTGGGAAGGCTGGAGTGCGACGCCCGGCGATCCGTCGGCCTACCAGGCCGGTCCAGTCAGAACCAATTCGATCGGCGCCCAAGGCGGACTGGTCTTGCGGCCGCAGGACGCGGCTGATCTCGATCGGTCGATCTTCGCAGCTTATGTCGATCTCGAGGCCGACATCACAGACCGTCTCCTGCTAAGCAGCGCAGCACGGTATGAAAATTACAGTGATTTCGGCGATGCGGTCGCCGGTAAACTCGCTGCCCGGTACTCGGTTCTGAACAATCTCAACCTGCGCGCTTCGGTCAGCACAAGTGTTCGCGCCCCGACGCTTGCCCAGCAGGGTTTCGGCGCGACTGACCAGGTCTTCTCGTCAACGGGTACGCTTCAACTGGTCGACCGCCGCATCCTGCCAACAGATTCGGCCGTCTCACAAGCACTGGGCGCGCAGCCTCTAGAGCAGGAAACATCGGTCAACTATTCGGCAGGCTTCGCATTCCGGCCGACCGATGCTTTGACCCTGACATTGGACGCCTATCATATCTCGGTCGAAGACCGGATCCAGCTGTCCCAGCAAATCAACAGCGCCGCTGTCAGGTCCTTTATCCAGACCAATTTCGGTCTCACAAACATCGACCGTGTCCAGTTCTTCACCAACGTAAGTGAAACGAAAACTGAGGGTTTTGACGCCGTCGCAGCTTATGAGACGCCGCTGGCGGGTGGAGATCTCAATCTGACCGCAGGTTACAACTACGGTACGACGACGTTTGAAGGCAAAGACCCTCTGCCCCCGCAGCTCGCCGCGATTGATCCAAGTATCAACCTGTTCACGATCAGTGGCCTGACGGTGTTTGACGCAGCTCCCCTCAGCCGAAGTATCTTCACGGCCGACTGGAGCAACGATGACTGGGCACTTCGTGCCACAGCGTCACGCTTTGGCCGCGTCACACGCCCAAGCCGCGACGCAACGCGCAACCGTCGACATGAATGGGAGGGTGACTGGTCGGTTGATCTTGAGGCGGAGTATTCGTTTGACAATGGCGTGAGCCTTGCCGCTGGCGGAAACAATGTCTTTGACGCCTACCCCGAGCAAGCCTTCCCGGCGGACAACTACTTCGGCAGCCTGCCATATGATTTCACTGTCCCGATCGGATACAACGGCGCCTATTACTATGTGCGCGCTCGGTATGCGTTCTAGTCCCTCCGTAGACTGAGTGGATGCCGGCCTGTGCTCACCGTCTAGGCGGAGGGACACAGGTCGGCGTTACGCGGTCAACTTTATCAACGAAATCGAAGGCTCGAACGAGCGCCGGAAAAGTAGCAATGTTTTACCGTTCAGTGTTCTTTACGCTGCTGTTGTTTACTTCAGGCTGCGCACACCGCGTGCCCGGATTTGAAAGTGCGCGGTTAGACCAGGTACAATTCATTGGGACGCACAATTCGTATCATATAGAGCCAGACGCAGCCCTTCGCGTTCTTTGGCAAGACAAAAAACAATCGCACGCGCCAGCACATCAAGCATTGATGTATACGCACATGCCGCTGGAGGCGCAGGCTCGCCTGGGCATTCGCTTTTTCGAACTTGATGTGCACTTAGATGAAACCGGCAATGCCTATTCCGCGGCGGAGTTCCTTGCGCCGATGGTGGCGGCAGGACTTGAGCCTGACGGGCCATTTGATACGGACGCTGTGCTCTCCAAACCCGGCACAAAAGTGTTCCACACACGCGCGGACATGCGCAGTACATGCCTGCTTCTGGCTGACTGTCTAAGCGAGCTCGAGGACTGGCTAGACGGGCATCCTTCTGCCGGTCCGCTCATTGTTCAGATCGAGCCCAAACAGCTTCTGGCAACATCAGTGGACCCCAGCCGTTCGTGGCAAATTCTCGAGCAAGATATACTTGCAGCGGTTCCCGCCTCCCGCATCTTCCGTCCCGGCGAACTTTCAGCTGAGCTTCAAGACCTGCGGAGCGCTGCCCGAGCGGGACGCTGGCCGGCAATCTCGTCACTTGCCGGCAAGTTCGTTTTCATCCTGAATGGCTCTTCAGCAGATACAGTTTCCTATGCCGAAGCAATGGCGACCAAAAGCGTCGGCATTCTGTTTCCGGCGCTCTCGGATGCAGAAGATCCAATGGCGGCGTTTGTCAGCCGGAATGATTCTGCCTCCCCCGACATACCGGGCCTTGTTGCCGCAGGTCAGATCGTAATCACTTATGCTGACTGGCGCACGCACGCTGCGCGCGACAATGACACGAGAGGCAAGGATGCCGCGTTCGGCTCTGGCGCCCAGTTGATTGCCACGGACTATCCCGTCGCTGACCGGCGATTGTCTGATTATTCTGTCCGCTTTCCTCAAGGCTTCGTGCGCAATCGGCCGATTACGCCCCGTGAAGAAACCGTAGCAGAAGCTCGCTAGAGGGAGCGATACCAGAGCGATGGGGCCATGCAGCGGAACGTGCGACTAATCTTTGCAGGTTTTTCCTGCGCGTTGATACTGGCTTTAGACGCCGGCGCAGCTGTCGCTCAATCCGCGCCAGAGGGTGCGAAGGATAACCCCTCGCGTGCAGAAACCCGGCGCTTCAAGGTGCCAGCCTTGCCTATCAACCAAGCCCTGGTCGTCTTGGGCCAACAGGCGGATGTGACGATCGTGTTCTCTGCGGTCACCGGGAGCGCCATACCCAGGTCACAGCCAATCGACGGCGCAATGACGATTGAGACGGCCATCCGGCAAATATTGACCGGCACCGGGCTTGAGCTTGTCCAGATCGACGGCGAGACGTTTGCGGTCCGTATCGTCGAAGAAATTGTACCTCGTGCGCTGCCTAAGCGGCGACAACGACCGCTAATCCAAAGAGCTCCGCTCCCACACCTTTCTATGGATGTCGTTGTGGTAACGGGCACAAGGCGCGCTGGAACCACGGCGCTCACCAGCGTGGCGGGAGTTGACGTGTTTGGCGCCGAAGATCTGCGTGCGGCGAACACCCGCGGCGAGCTCGTGACGACACTGTCAGTCTTGGCGGCGTCAATTGATGCTCCAAGATCGACATTGAACGGGACGCCTGAAGCAGTTCGCAATATCCGGTTTCGGGGGTTAAATCCCGACCAGCTTATCGTGCTCGTGAACGGCCAGCGGCGCCATACAAGCGCGGTTGTTCATCCCTCGAGCATTTTTCGCGGTGCTGCGGGGGCAGATATCAATGCCATTCCGCAAATCGCAATCGATCGCATTGAAGTCCTGAAGGACGGCGCCGCCGCGCAATATGGCTCTGAAGCGGTCACGGGTGTCATCAACTTCATCCTGAAGGACGAACCAAAAGGCGGCGAGATCAGCGTAACTGTCGGCGCGCATCTGACCCATATACCTGCGCTGGAAGAAGCCGTCGTCGATGGACCGACACTCGTTATCGCCGCAGATCAAGGGTATCGGATCGGCCGTGCAGGCGCGCTGCGTATTGGGGGCGAGCTGACGCTGCGCGGAGAAACGGACCGGGCCGGCTTTGATGAGGTTCCGCCATTTATTCAGCTTCCGGACGACTCTCCCTTACGCGGCGCTCGTAGTTATCATCTGGGCGACGGCGAACTCACCAACGTCAACCTCTATTCAACGCTGGAAACAGGTGACAGCGCTGGGCGTCTCGAAGTTTTCGGTCATGCGACGGTAGGTCTGCGCAGTGCAGAGAGCGCTTACTTTTTCCGCTATCCGGGTACGGCGAGTACGGATGAAACGATCTATCCGCAGGGATTTCGGCCGGTTGCCGTCGGTCATAACGCGGATCTGTCGGCGACGCTCGGATTGAGAAGCCGACTTGACGACTGGCATATTGAAGCGGCCACATCATTTGGAACGAACTTCTTCGAAAATCGCCTCGAAAATACGCTCAACGCCTCTCTGGGACCGGCGTCTCCGACATCGTTCAGAACCGGATCACTGTCCTATACTCAGACAACCCTGCAGGCGACTGCCACAAAGCAAACGACGGATGCGGCGTCCCTTTTGCTTGGCACCGAAGCCCGTTTCGAAGAGCACCGGACGGTGGCTGCCGACCCTGCCGCGTACCAGGCCGGCCCTTATGTTGACCGGGAGGTCGGCGCCCAGGGCGGCGGCGTGATCACGCCTGCAGATGCCAGAACGAAGACCCGCACGAGCGTGAGCGCCTTTGCGTCATTGGAAATAGATGCAGCTGAAAACCTCTCGCTCGTCGCAGCATCGCGTATCGATCATGCCAACGATTTTGGAACGGCGATTACAGGACGCTTCGGCGCGAACCTGCAGCTCGGATCATTTGTGGTCCGGGCATCCGGATCAAACAACTACAGGGCTCCCAACCTCGGTCAGCTCAACTACAGCGTCACCAATACCGACTACAATGAAAGTCTGGAACTTGAGCAGCAATTGAACCTGGGGGGAGACAATTTGCTCCTTCAAGTTTTCGGGTTTGAGCCTCTTGGACCTGAGACCTCTGCAAACTGGACGCTGGGCGCAGGCTACAGCCGGGGTCCATTTCAGATGACGGCCGATGCCTATCTGATCCGCATCTCAGACCGGATCGCAACCACGCCTTTGATTTCTGCAGATGCAGCGGTCGCAGCGGCGAGCGCGCGTCTCGGATCGGCTGTGCAGAGCGTCAGGTTTCCGGTCAACCGATATGATACGGAAACGACGGGTATCGATATCGCTGCCTCGTCGCGATGGGACACATCCTTTGGTGAGCTGGCCCTGCGCGGGACGTTGTCGCTCGTTGAGACGGATATCCAAGACATTAGGCAGGCTCCCCAGCCGCTTGCGGCACTCGCTTCGAACATCAAGTGGAATGCTGTGAACGCCGACTTCGGGAATGTTCCGTCGTCACATCTCGGACTTCAGGCTTCGCTTCGGACCGATCAGCTGGACATACTCTGGCGGACCATGCGCTATGGTGAAACAGAAGAACCACGTCGTGGCACGCCAGGGGGTGTTCAGGTCTACGACGCGGATTGGCGGCACGATCTCACGGTCGTATCGCGCCACCTGGCGGGTTTTGAAACCCGCATCGGCATTGAAAACCTCTTTGATGCGTATCCGGAGGAAACGATTGGCGCAGAAAGCTATTTCGGCAATTTCCCGTACGGCTATGGGCGTCCTATTGGCATCAACGGGCGATACATGTTTGTGTCTTTGAGGAAATACTGGTGATGTTGATAAGAAGTCTCCAAGCCTACGCCGGCGCCATTGCGATCGCGGGGATAGGCGCCTGCGCGGCCGTTTTTGCACCCAGCGCTTCAAGCACGGATAAAACCCTGCGTGTCGTGACCTGGAACATCGAGCATCTCGGCGAAGCCGGCGAAGGCTGCGTGCCACGTACAGAGGCAGACCTTCTGGCAATTGCTGACTATGTTCGAGGCCTGAACGCCGATGTCATCTCTTTTCAGGAGGTCGCCTCGGAGGCGGCGGCGCAGGCTGTATTCCCGACGACCGAATGGCGCCTCTTTGTCTCAAACCGCGTTTACGATGCGCCGCAGCCGCTTTGCCGGCAGGACCCCTCCAGACGGATGGGCCATATGCGAACCGGCTTTGCTGTTCGGCGCGCCATAGCGGCCGAGCTGCAACCTGAACTGGAATCTCTGGGCGACACCGATTTGGGCGCGAACGAGGAACCGCACGGCGTGGATATTGAGGTTACGGTTGGCGACCGGACTGTGCGTATGCTGTCAGTTCATCTGACAAGCGGTTGTTCTTCAAATAAGAGCGAGACCGGGCCTGCCTGCACGGCGCTGTTCTATCAAGCGCCTGCACTGCGAAACTGGACCCAGGCGCGTTCAGCAAACAGCGAGGCCTGGTTGGTTGCCGGTGACTTCAATCGCGGATGGGATACTGACGACGAATTCTGGATTTCTGCGCTCGGTGCAAGTGCCAAAACGCTAAAGGTTGCCTCGGGCGGCGACGGCACCGTTGATCACTTGCTTCTCTCGTCTGGCAGGCAGGGAATGCGTCTGCAAACTGTAAAACCACTAGCATCTGCAACCGTCCTGGATCTTTCCGACCATGAACCGGTCATGGCCGACTTGCGATAGTTGTCATGAAGCACGTCTTCCCTCCCCTCGTCATTCCGTCAACGGACTTACAGCCCTTTTTTGAGACGCTGCTCCTCTGCCCGTGCACAGCCGCAACGACTGGCGTCTGCCTTGTCGGAACCAAGTCTCAGGTCTGGTCAGCGTATCCGCGTCTTCCGCGGTCAAACCGGATGCTCGGCGAAATCTCCCAAGCAGTGTGCGAGCACACCTCCACGCCGTTGCTCGTCCTCCTGAATGGAGCGGGCGCTGCATTGTTTGAACCCCAGAAACGACCCCAAAGGATCTTGCCGATGAGCGCATTTGATAAGTTCGGTCCCAATTGTTCCTTCGGGCTCAGCCTCGATCAAGCGACAGGCTTGCTGAAGGAAGGGCCAATGCCACACGAAACGCTTGAAGCATTTATTCGGCGCGTCATCAGCGGCGCTAAAAGCCCTGACTGCTAAGTCCTGCTGTTGTCCGAAGATACCGAGATGATGAGCCAAACGAACAAGCGCCAGGCGAGCATCGTCGATCGAGCTGTCGGAGCCAACATCCAGAAGCTACGCATCGCTGCAGGACTGACGCTGGCGGAGCTCGCCGTCCGACTTCGCATCAGCCATCAGCAGCTTCACAAGTACGAGAATGGATCCAATCGCGTCTGCGCAAGCATGATCTATGGCTTATCGCGCTCATTGGACGTGCCACTGATCTCGCTGTTCCAAGGGGTTGAAGGCATCAGTGATTTTGAATTTTTGGCAGCTGAGCTGGTTACCGCGCGCAATCGCTGCAAGAGCATCGTTGACGCCACGTCCTCTCTCGCGCGCCTCGATGCCATGTCCAAAATCCTGAGCGTTTTGAAAGATGAAAGCAGCGCTGATCCAGTAACAATGTGATGTGTTACGGAGCGAGATTAAAAATCGCAAAATGCGAAAAATGTCGGAGGAGGTCGAGAGCGCCAGCAGGACGGATAATCATCTCAGAAGTTATGGGGTTTGAAACCTGGACTTATTCGGCGCGCCGATCGGTGAGTGAGCACGCAGTGCTCTAAATCAGACGCTCAACTCCCAACCCTCGACCGGCAATTTAGGGCCAGGTTGGTTCTGATCGTCAGGTTCCTCAACCGGCAGGGTCACCTCAGTCCGGTCATTCCACCGCCTCACAGGAACCAGTCCGAAGATCGCCGCAAGCCGCCCCAGCTCTGCTGTCCAGAGGTGTCGGCCTTCCGAGGCTAACCAGGCAATCTACCGCAAACCTCAAAGCCTGAGCAGCGGCACCCTTTAGGCAACCTTGATATTGGTTTTCCCGCCCCGCGCTAAAACGGTCACGCCGCGGCGGCGCTGCGAATATCTTGGTCGCTGGCACCGTTTGCTGCGAGCGTCATAACCGCGCGCGCTTTGGCCGAGCTCAAACGATAAAAGTCGCGGTAGTCGACGCCAGCTTCGATCACACGCCGCGCGAACCTGGCGCTCGTCGCGCCGCGGGACTGGGCGCCGAACCCGTCAGAGGCCTGTTTGCCCAGCCAAGACTTGTCCAGCCAGTGTGACGTATCTTCCAGGAAAGGAACGATGCCGAGCTGCGCGCGCACAGCCTCAAGCGGCTGCGGCAGAAGTTCTTCCCAAGCCACGAAAATTGCCGGACACACCGCGTGTGCGGCAAGCCCGTTCTTGTGCGCCTCTATTAGCAAAGCGCGCCAGCGTTTCGTGCCGATGCTAGGGTGAATAAAAAATCTGGGCCCAATTCCAAGCGAGGACCACGCCAGTTTCGAATACGCAACGCCATAGAGATAAGCGTTTTGGAAATAGATCAGTAGGCCCTCGCCCGAAAGGTTCGGGGCATAGCCAGTGACGACATGAAACAGATCATGCATCCAACGCGCGCGCTCCAGATAATATCGGGCGTCGTCACTCATCTCGAATGAGTCAAAAAACCCGTCGCGATAGATCAGTCCGGCCAACAGATAGCCCGGCACGCCGTAGGGATTGTCCATTGAGTCGAAAAACGTCCGGCCCAAGCTACCGGCTGGCATCGCCTTGAGCGCGGCGGTATCCGACAAGGACACGCCCAGATCCGGCCGTTCGGCAAGCAAGCGCCCTCCAGTTGGATGTAAGCGCATGCGCTCGACGTCAGCCAGAATCTCAGGACCGCCCGCCAACATCTTGATGCGGGGAACCTGCTTGGCGCCGCCCTCAGAAACGGGGTTCATGAGCCAACGCGCGCCCGCAAGGAGGGAGCCGGGAATATCGCGCTTCTCAAGAGTTCTTTTGGGCATGAAACTTCTGGCCTCTTTCGACGATTCAATCAGCTTTGAGCTTTTAAACCACTTTCCGCCGCTGAGACAGCTAAATAGCCCCTAGATTTGTAGACGCCTTCTTCCCTAAATTTGAGGCAAGGAGGCCATCATTGGCAAAGGCAGTTTCAGCGACGAGTTCAAGCGGGATGCAGTGGCCCAGATGAGTGAAAGACATCGCGACAAAACAAAACTCCAGAGTCGGCGATCTGATTTCATCAGGTCGCACCCGGCTCTAGACGGCGCCCATGCCATAGAGCTCGCCAATGTCCGTCTTGTATTTTTCCAAGACCACTTGACGTTTGACTTTCATGGTCGGTGTCAGCTCTTCTCCGCCTGGAAGCCAGTCCATAATGAGAATTTTGAACTGCTTGATCTGCTCTGGACGGGAAAGTTCCCTATTGGCGCGCTCCACTGCAGATTCGATTTCCTGTTGGATCACTGAGGGGACTGCGCAAGTGGCTACACCTGGATGCGCTATTCCGTGTTCCTTGGCGAATGCAATTACGAGTTCTGAGGGAAGCACGATCAAAGCTACATTATAGGGTTTTGCATCACCAACCACAACGACATGACTAATCATAGAAGAATGGGCCATGATCTTCAATTCGATGGCAGTCGGCGACATATTCTTTCCAGATGAGCTGATTATTATGTCTTTCTTTCGTCCAACAATTTTCAGAAATCCGTCGCTGTCGATCGTTGCGAGGTCACCCGTGCGCAGCCATCCATCGATTATTGTTTCTGCGGTCTTGTCGGGCAAATTGCGGTATGCTCGCATGACCGTTGGACCTCTCACTAACGCTTCGCCGTCGTCTGCAAGCATCACCTCCAAGCCCGGCATTGGCGGGCCAACGGTGCCTAGCTTGAATTTATCCGGCGGCACAATTGTTACCGTGCCGGCCGTTTCCGACATTCCCCATATCTCGGTCACGTAGATCCCAATCGCTGCGAAGAATTCGAGAACGTCTGCGCCGGGGGGGGCCGCCCCTATCAAGAAGACTTCGCATCGGTCAAATCCAAGCCGCTCACGAATCTTTGAAAAAGCATTCATTTCAGCCAAATCGTATTCGGCCTGCAGCTCGGCGGGTATTGATTCTCCAGCTTGTTCGGCTCTCACCTTCCGTATGCCGAGGGCAATAGCATTCTGGTACGCCTCCTGGTGCTCTGGGTCAGCCTCAATTTCCAGTTCCAGTGCCGACTTCATTTTCTCCCAAATGCGCGGAACACTGGCAAAGGTGGTCGGGCGCGCATCAACGATGTGGGAAAAGATGTCGGCGAGATCAGGACAGCAAGTAAGTGTGCTCCCAAAAAACATCTGGCTGTAATGAACCATTACCCGATCACCGACATGGGCCGAGGGAAGGAACGATAAGGCGGCCCCTCCAGTTCGAGGATGCAACACAGCATCAATGCCACGGCACTGTGCGATCACATTCGCATGTGTGATTTCGACGCCTTTCGGCGGACCTGTTGTGCCGGATGTGTAGATTAGGGTGAGAAGATCCTCACTTTGAACCTTGCGCCATGTTGCGTCGAAGTCAAAGTCAACTTCGGGATTGAGATTTTCGAAATCTTCAAACTGAAGGCCCCCCTCCAATTGGCCATCGAGAACAATCATCGTTTCGACGGTCTCCGCCAGGCTAGCGCCGGCTTTCGCACGGTCGATGAACCGCCCTTCGACGAAGACGAGGCGGCAGTTCGCGTCCCGAAGCATGTGTGCAATCTGTTCGGGAGAGGACGTATTGTAGATCGAGAATGAGACGGCCCCGAGATGCATAGCGGCGGTATCAAACAACTGAAATTCGGGCCGGTTGGTCAGCATGATGGCGACAGTGTCGCCGCGCCTAATTCCCAACCGATGTAGCCCTCCGGCTATACGACGGACACGTTCAGCATATTCGGCAAAGGTAATTGAAACAACGCCATGTTTTGTCCGTAGTGCGACTTGGTCCGGTCGTTCTGCAGACAATCTTTGGAAGGCTTCGCACAAGGTTGCTGAGTTCAGTGACGCGGGCGATGTTCTTTGTTCGATCATTTGACGCTTACTTCCTGGAATTTCCGCGGATTGTCTGTCTGGACACCTTAGACAGATGGTAAGAGCCGGTTCATGAGCTCGTTTGTTTCGATGAATTCGTTCACCAATTCAGCTACGATTTCACGGCAGCTTATTTCTTGGTTCAAACGCCCCACAACCTGCCCAACAGGTATCCACATCAGGTCCGCAGATTTTTCCGGATAGCGATCCATCCGCTCAAAAGCTTCCTGCATCAGGAAGTGCTGCATCGGTGGTGCCAACGGGTTCGGTGTAGCCGTGTGTTCCCATGCGCGAGTGAATTCGCTCTTTAGGCAACGTGAAAATTTGCCCGTCGGATACTTGGTGCGGGTCGTATCAGAACTGCTGGCCTCCAGCATTTTCCGCTTAGAAACCGGATTGTTCGAGGATTCAATGCTGGGCAGCCAGACCGATCCGCACCACACACCCTGAGCACCCAGCGACATTGCGGCGTACATCTGTTTGCCGGATCCGATACCGCCGGCTGCAAGAACGGGGATATCTCCGGCGATCTCGACCACTTCCGGCCAGAGCACAACGCTGCCGATTTCACCACAATGGCCGCCGCCCTCGTAACCCTGCGCCACGATGACATCCAAGCCGGCGTCCACGTGAGCTTTTGCATGTTTTCCGGCGCCGCAAAGTGCGCCGATCAAACGACCTGAAGCATGGACCTGATCTATCACCTGACGAGGCGGTGTTCCGAGCGCATTGACAATCAACTTCACATTTTCATGGAGCAGCGAAACATCGACAAACGGCTGTGCGGTTGCTTCCGTCATAGCCAGCTTGCTCTCGTAATCTTCATCGGCTGGCAGTTCCGGGACGTTATGCTTGGCCAGTATCGAACTCACAAATTCCCGATGCTCATTTGGAATATTGGCACGGACGGATTCAAGCAGTTTTGCCGCTTCCTTCTCCTCTTGCCCCCAATACTTGTTCGGAATGATGATATCGACGCCGTAGGGGCGCCCATTCACATGCCGGTCCAGCCATTCCAGCTCAGTTTCCAAAGCCTCTCCAGAAGGTAGACCAGCAGCACCTAGCACACCAAAGCCACCTGCGTTCGTCACCGCAGCAACGACATCTCTGCAATGAGAAAATGCGAATATCGGAAATTCGATACCCAGCGTCTTAGCCAGTTTCGTCTGCATAGTTGCCTACCTCTTTTCTACTAAATTGATGAACTTCATTCTTAACTCCCGCTCCAATTGGGGGATCGTTTTTCCATAAAAGCCAGTGGACCTTCTTTCGCGTCGTTGGTTCGCCCAACGCGCTGGGACACATCATGCTCCAACCTGAAAGCTGGGCCATTGTTCAGTACCCTGACGGCAGCTTCCTTGGCGGCTTGAACCGCAAGAGGAGCGTTGGCTGCGATCATCTCCGCGATTTCAAAAGCGCGAGGTAGCAAATTGTCTGCGGACACAATTTCATTGACCAAGCCGATTTCATAGGCGCGGTGGGCACTGATGGGCTCGCCGGTGAGCAACATTTGCATGCCGATCGCCCATGGGATCTGTTGAGGCATCCTTACATGAGTGCCTGCCCCGGGAATTATGCCCACGCGCACTTCACTCAGCCCGAACAAGGCGTGGTCGACAGCAATCCGGATGTCAGTGCCAAGCATCATCTCGAAACCACCCGCAAAACAAATCCCGTTGATAGCGGAGATGATCGGCTTGTAGACGTCGCTAAAAAACCGCTTCTCGGGGTCCGGAACGATTTCGAATTCGCCGGAGGTCGCCTTGGGGATGAGTTCCTGAAGGTCCCCGCCTGCTGAAAACGCCTTGTTGCCCATGCCCGTCAATACAACAGCGCGCACCATGTTATTTGACTGAACCTCAATGCAGATTTCATTAAGTCCATTGAGAAGATCCGGAGTGAGACTGTTCAGTTTTGCCGGTCGGTTCAGTGTGATCAGTGCGACATGGTTTCTGAGTTCATAAAGAATAGAGGCCCTAGTTGTTATGGTCATTTTGTTCGTGGCCTGAAGTACTTGATATCGGAAAAGGAGCCGACGCAATTATCTGCCCAAACGATTTCAACCTCTGTCCCGGGCCGAAATGCGTCCGGATCGGCACCACCTAAATGATGCATCATCAGTCCGTTTGCGCCTTCCAGATGGATCATGCCGAAAGCAAATGGGGTCTCTTTCTCACCAGGTGAAATGTACACAACAGAACAGCAGTCAACTATGCCGTTGCCGGAGACCTCCACCCATTCTTCGCAAGGCTCCATGGTTCTTTCGCAGAAGAGTTTGGGGGGCACGTAAACCCAATCGCCGGACTTCGATTTCGTCCCAAGGAGGCGTTTTTCGCGCAGACCCTCCAGAAAGCGGGAATTCACCTCACCGAGCTTGAGATTGAACTCTAGTTCCCACCTGACAGTGATCGAGGTTGGGACTGACTGGATATTTGAAGCCGTCATGTCGACAGTTCTCCCTTTAACTCGAGAAGTCCTAAGGCGTGACCCATGAAAAGGGACGAGCCCATCGAATGGGCAAGGCCACGGCGGGCGCCTTTAATCTGCCATCCGATCCCCTGGCCCATTAGCTGCAGGGCGACGTAACCAAACGGCGCTAGCTCGGCTGCTACTCCGGCATTTGAACACAGGGCCCCACCAGAAACGTTGACGGGCAAATCGCCCTCCGCACTGGTCGCCCCGCTTAGAAGCAGCTCGATTCCTTTGCCTTCCTCACAGAGGCCGAGCGCTTCACAATGCATCAGCTCAAACGGAGCATAGGGCGTGAAGACTTCGATCACATCGAGCTGATTTCTCGGATCGGTGATTTCAGATTTTCGGTAGATTTCTTGGGCGAGATCGCGAAGTCCGCCGAAATGCGACATGTCGGTCCTGGTGCCTTCGCTGGCGGAATCCGTTTTGGTATTAATCGCGCGAATCTCGACAAGCGGGTTGTTCAGTCTTTTTGCGCGTTCTTCGGTTGTCACAAGAAGGGCAACCGCCGACGAAGAAACCGGGCACACCATTCCCAAGGTCAGCGTTTCACTAATCACTGGAGTTGCCATGATTTGCTCAAAGGTCAGCGGTTCACGAATCTGAGCGAGGTGATTGCGCAACGCATGACGCCGGGCCTTTGACGCCACATGCGCGAATATCTCGCTATTAAGACCGTGTTTCTGGATATAAGCGGCACCAAAAATGCTACCTATGTGAACCGCGCCGAGACCAAGATCTGGCGAAATGCCAGCAGTGATCATATCGATTGTTTTTTGGAAGTTGACGATTCCGTCGAATGTCGGCGGACCGAGGCACAAGACGCTGGCATAGTCTCCGGAACGTACAAGCTGAGAGGCGACGAAAGGCAGTGACGCCCCGGTTTGTCCGCCACAAGATACTACGAATACTGGCACATTTCCGAATAGCAGCTGGGTCGCAACCTGCCGTCCGCCAACATTGGTCCCGTTGAGTCCATCGATATGACCGACGACGACAGCTTCAACACTAGACGGGTTGGTGCCCGCATGCTCGAGAGCGCTCCAAGCAGCTTCGCGGCAAAGCTCGAGCTCAGATCTGGTTTGTTTGTGAGATGCGATCGCCTTTGTCATGCCGACGCCAGCAATGAATGCGCCAGCCATATCAGATTAACTCCACTATATGGACACTATGGGTCGCACTAGCCGGACCAGTGAGATTGCCCATGCTATGAACGACTGCTTGACCGCCTTTCTTGCCGATGAGCTCCAGTGCTTCAACTGCATCAAGGAGGCGGACGCCGCCGTTTGCTGCCCGCGGGAAACATGAGCGGACGCCACCAAACTTGCAGATCTTTTCACGGCTGACGCCGCTTGCGCCCAGTGCTTCCGTGAACGGATCGACTAGAGCGGGCGACGCGGCAGTCAGCTCCACAATATCGATCTGACCCGCGACATCCGTAATCCCGGCACGGCTATAGGCAAGGTTGGCAGCTTCCCGAACGGCGGACTCTGGCTCAGTCAACCACTCATTTGACAAGACATGTGCGCCGCAGGACGCACCATAGGATACGAGACGCGCGCGCTGATTTTTGGCGTTGAACCGATCGGAGACAAGAACCATCGCGACAGCGCCGCCGATGGTTGCAGGCAACATGAGTTGAGTAAGCGGGGAGGAAACGAGCTGCGAACTAAGCACATCCTGCGGAGTTACTTGCACCGTACGGGCCGAGCGGCCGTGTCGCCGGCCACGATTGATTTCATCCGATGCGATCTGCGCCAACCGTTCCTGCGTTGTGAGACCGTTGGCAATGGCTTTGCTGGCATGCATCGCCATCAAAATCGATGAAGTCGTCCAGACGGATCTGAACAGTACTGGGTCGAAAGAATAATTCGACACCAATTCATCATGCAAAAATTGCTTCTTCAAATCCGCCGACTGAAGCGGATTAACACCTACTACGAGCACTACATCAGCGTCTCCAGCCTTTATTGCGCTGGAAGCGCCGATGAGAGCAACGCCAAAGTCATCGGTCACACGATAACTGCTGGACATGTACCCCGCGGCGGCCGGAGTCGAGGCGCCATTTGAGAACGCATACCCGTCATCCAGATCGTATGACGCAACGATCGACAAATCGATATCCGACTTAGTGACTCCCGAAGCCTTCATAGCTGCGTGCGACGAATCGAAAACAAGTTCTGGCAACGGCCAGGGGCCTTCATCAGTAAAGCCCGCGCAGGCCATGCCCGAGATTATCAGTCCAGATGACACGATTTTGGGTCCTCGGAGGGATTGAGACGTATGACCTGCGCGCGCAATTACTTCCGGCTCAATACTGGTAGCGAAGCTCTAGTCCGTACACTCGACCCTTGTTCAATGGCGAGAAGGTACCGCCTAGAGGCGTGCGCCCGATAGTGTTCGGCAGGTTTGAGTCGAAGCCAAACGTAACCTCATCGAGAACATTGTCTCCGTACAGAGAGACACTGGTGCGACTATCGTTCAGTCGCAAAGTGAAGTCGAAATTCAAGATGTCGGCTGCATCATAGAATCCGACATTGCTGTCGAGCGCGAAGTTCTTGTCGCGATGGCTATAACGAAGCGTTGAGCTCAGCTCTCCAACATCTCTCAATCGCGTTTTGTTCACGACGGAAACGCCATAAGTCCACGGCGCCAGTCGCGGGAGCTTCAACGCGAAGTCTTTCGCGTCAATGATCCGGTCATCGGGGAAGTTCAAACTAGATTTCAAGCTATCATATTGCCCGTCCAGGTAACCAACCTGCGCAGAAAAGACCCAGTTTTCGAGCGGCACGAACTGCGCCTCAACCTCGAAGCCATCGATTGTAGCGTCGGCGGTGTTCTTGAGGAGCTGGACGAACCCTGCGCTCACATCAGGAACAACAACCTCTCGCTGAAGGTCTGAGATTTCATTGTGGAACGCCGCACTGTTGAGGCGCAACCGGCCATCAAGCAGATCCTTTTTTAATCCCAGTTCGAATGAGTCGACGGTTTCCTGGTCGAACGGGCCGGGTGCAGCAGTCAGACTCGTGTTGCGAAGATTGTAGCCACCGGAACGATAACCCCGAGTCCACGTTGCATAAACGTTCGTTCCAGGGTCCGGCTTGTATTGCAGACCGACGCGGGGAGAAAACGCATCCCAATCATCGCTCGATACAAAGTCGCCTCGAGCACACCCCTTTCCGATTTGGCAAAACGATCCTGTTAT
Organism: Hyphomonadaceae bacterium; assembly: GCA_027485145.1. Classification (GTDB taxonomy): domain Bacteria; phylum Pseudomonadota; class Alphaproteobacteria; order Caulobacterales; family Hyphomonadaceae; genus Hyphomonas. Next base: position 105,172 of record JAIXRO010000103.1, read on the forward strand.
GGCGACGGGAAGCAAGGTCTGAACAACGACATCTTTCTCTTCGTGGCCGTAGTTGGTGCCGAGGGTCAGGGTCCATTGCGTGTTCAGATGTATATCGGCCATTGCATAGAAGGCCCACTGATCAGTGTTCTGAGTGCCGCCGCCGAGTGTCGTTACCGCTCCACCAAGGATGCGGCGCTGTTCGACATACTCCATGGTTTGCTCGAAGTAGTAGGCGCCGCTCGTAACGTCGACATTGCCGAAGGTACCTGCATAAACGAGCTCTCCGGACATCTGGTCCTGCACCAAAGAGGATGCCGAATGGAACAAGTTGAACGGTGTTGCGTCGATGTCAGAGTCCGCCAATGCATTGACGTCTCGATATCCTAAGATTGCCGTTACCTTGCCATCCCCAAAGTCTATATCCTGGTTCGCGGTAAGGTTCACCATGGTCCAGTCGTTGTCGTAGAAGCCCCGGTTATCGATCGAGAAGTCGAACGTATCCCGATCGAAGAGGCCGCCAGGCCCTACGCCATTATTGTGGTTTTGGGCCGCCGGCCCGTCGCCTTCGCTTTCCCCACGCTCGAAGCGGAAAGTCGCATCTGCGCTTTCCCCCTGCCATCGCAGAGCCGGGCGAATGATGAACGTCTGGGCCTTGCCCTGCTTGCTGCCATCGAACTTGTTGTCAAAATACCCGCCATCATCATTGTAATAGAGGGCGATCTTCCCGGATAGACCGGCATCCAAGGAAAGCGGACCGCTCAGAACGCCGGATGCGTAGTAGTTTTCACCCGACTCCATTGCGACGCGCCCATCGAATTTGAATTCGTCAGATGGAGTGGTCGTCTTGATCAGAACTGCACCACCAGTCACGTTCCGGCCAAACAGAACACTCTGTGGGCCGCGAAGCACTTCAATCGACTCGATGTCGAAATTGTCTAGGTTCACACCCGCCCCTACACCGATGTATACGCCGTCGATGAATGTCCCCACGGTAGGGTCAATCGAAGGAATCGAGCTGTTGATCCCCAGGCCGCGGATCGAGAAGTTAGCATAGCCACGAGACGTTCCGATTTCTTCCATCTGAACGTTCGGCAGGTCGTAGGAAAGCGACTGCAGATCATGAAAATTCAGTGCATCTAATTGTTCGCTTCCATACGCCGAAACCGCCAACGGAACGTCTTGCACGTCAGTTCCGGAACGTTTTGTGGCAGAGACAACAACGGCACCTAGAACCCGGGCCGGATCGCGTTCGGTCTCGATTGTCTGATCGCTTTGGTTTATCTCAGCAGTGCTCGCTTCCGCCTCTGTGGCCTCTTCCGCATATGCCGCTCCAGCAGCGTTCGCTACTATCACTATGGCTGCAATGGTTGCTCCGACCCGTCCATATTCTGGCCGCGTCAAACGCATCTTCAGTGTTCGTTCTTTCATGGCTTCCTCCCTAAATTTTTTTAAGTGTTACTTACAATAGTTGATGGATGTCAATCAACAATATAGGATGGAATGAGAAGGTCAGCTTTGGACACAATTAGCGCGACCGCAAATTCGACATTCGCCCAACAGACGATGTTGTGAGCGTTCAGCGAATCATTCAGGGACGGGGAGAACATCGGTATCGACACCTGACTCTACGAAATAGAAGGTGGTTTTGCAGGGCAGCATGCCCTTGATCTTGAATCAGTGTGCGAATAGATGCCGCCTCAATGACGTACCGCACCGGACTTCAAGTGCCTGAATCGAATGACATCCACTTTCATTTTGAAAAGCTATCTACCGCGATGTTCTATCGAGGTTGTTGTCGACTTGTATCCTGTTACCAAATCAAATTGGGTTCATGTAGTCTGGTCGTGAGCATGCACGAGGAAACAACCGAGCTGTTGCGCCTTTGTCTTCTTCTCCATGGGCAGGACAAATTCAGTCAGGTGCGAGAGAGAGAACTGTTACCATGAGCCCAACTGCCACTCGCCAAAAGCAAACTCAGGAAGAGCGTAGTCAGCGATCGACCGAATTGTTGATCAAGGCCTGTATCGAACTCGCTTCTGAACAAGGTGCAAATTCGATCACATTTGAGGCAATAGGCGAGAAAGCAGGATACAGTCGCAACCTAGCCCACCGGAAATTCGGCTCGAAGGAAGGATTGCTCGAAGCTGTGATCGACTATCTCCATAGTACTGTTGAAGGAGTTCGAGCAGAAGCAAATCTGGAGAACATGTCAGGCTTGGAAGCTGTTTACGCGCACTGTGAAGCCCATTTTTCAGGTCTAAGAACAAAGCACAATCTTCGCGCTTATTCAGTCCTTCAAGCTGCTTCGCTTGCCGAATATAACCCCGCGTTTCGGCTTTTCGCCCAGTCCAACAAAAAGGCAGGACGCGAGATCCGGAAGCTTTTGAAGCGAGGAGTTGAAGATGGGTCTGTCCGGAAGGGCGTGGATCTCGACTTGGTAACACGAGTCATTGGGTCACAGTTGTTAGGAATTTCTTTGCAGGTAGTTGCGGATCCAAGCTTTGATGCGAGTAAGGTATTGTCTGAGTTTAATGAGGCCCTGGTGAGTCGATACAGCAAAAATGCTGATGTCGGCGGAACCGGTGCGTGAGTCGGCAGGCTGGGACAGGACGACATACTTTTTCCAGGCCGGCGGCGGGCATCGCCAAATCTCTTGATCCGGCAGTACGCCCGCATTGTTCGGGGATGAGTCACGTCGATTGGGCTGAACCCGGCAACTTATCGGACGCATTTCCTAAGGCGCACCTGTAATCATCCCTGAAATTAGGGGATTGAAAGTTGGACTCATTCGGCGGGCTGATCGGTGAGCGAGCACGCAGCGCTCCAAATCTGACACTCAACTCTCAACTCTCGACCGGCAATTTAGGGCCAACGACGGTCGTAGAGGGACATCTGAGTCGTGCCGTTCGCCGCCTCAACAACGGCCGTTCGAGGGATCGGGACCGGATGTCAACCTTGACCCGCTGCTTCCCATCTTGCCCTTTTCTGCCGGGAACTCTGCCCTGATGCCGTTTCCTACTCCCCGGCGTCTGGCTCTACGGGTGGAGTGATCGTTTAGAGATTGCTGACTGACTTGGCATGAGGGGCGCTAAGTCCGGGGCTCAAATCCTCAGAACGGACACGCGGTACTTGAAGTCACAAGATGTGACATCAAGCCGATGACGCATTATTGCCCCACAAGAAAGCGCAGCCCGGTATGACCATCAGAAAGTGCGCGTGGTCCCCTGCGGCGCCTCGCCCGCTGATAGGATTGCCGGGACCCGCGAATCAACCTTCGGTAACGATCGCCTTACTTTTTTCCCGCGAAAGGACGAACGCTCACTCATGCCTGCCGAAACGCCGCGCCGCCCTGGCGCCCCTGCCCGGCCATCTGTCTATGCGCCCTCCGGAATGCGGCTCGATGAGACAGACCTCAAGCTGCTTCGCGTGCTACAGGAAGGCGCCCGTGAACCGATCAAGACGCTGGCTGAGCGGATCGCCCTTTCGCACAATGGCACGCTTCACCGGCTAAATCGCCTTGAGGATTCCGGCGCAATCCTTCGCTACATGGCCGATATCGACGAAGGCATATTCGGCACCTGGCCGTTCTACTGGGTACAGATTGCGCTTACCCAATATGGCCGCGCCAATCGAAGCCGGCTGGAAGCCGCGATAAACGCTGCGCCGGAAATCACGCAGGCATCCGAGCTTGTCGGCGTGTTTGACCTGAAGCTGCGCGTCGCGCTGCAGAAGCCCGCAGACTGGACACAGCTGCAGGGTAAGCTCGATCCATCTGCAGACCTCATCCAGAACGCGCACCTTCATCCTATCGGCCGCGTGATCAAGCAGGCGCGCCCGCATCCTCTTTTCACTCAGGACGCGGTGTAAGTATGACTGGCGGCCGAAAGCCCGTTGAAGCGGACCTTTTGGTGGGTGCAAACATCCGCATACTTCGGATTGAACATGGTCTGACGCTGCAGGAGCTCGCATCCCAGCTCGGCATGAGCCACCAGCAGCTCCAAAAATACGAGACAGGCAGCAACCGGGTATCTGCCGGCGTCATTTGCGTATTGGCCCGCGCATTCAGCGTCCCTGTCGACGCCCTGTTCAAAGGCGTAGACGACACCATGGGATTGGACGAGACAACGAATGCGCTCCAACTCGCGCGTAACAAATGCCACGCAATTGTAGACGGCACCTCATCGGCGCGGGTTCTGGACTCGATGGCGAAGGTCCTCCGGGCCCTTCAAGACCAGAACTAATCCCCACCGCGCGAATTTTACCAAGACGAAGCTGCCCGGATCCGCGTGCGCGCCCGCGCCGCGGGTAGCGCGTAACCGGCAAGTCTGCTTCCCAGCTTTCGCAGGATGGCGCAATCCGCGAACCTGATCTGGCAAAACCACGGTTAACTCGCCTCTGAAGCGCAGGCTGCCCCAAGTCGCCCGGCAGGCGTTCCGGCTCGCCGCCCCGGGCCTGGCGGGCGGATGGTCCGTGTACGACCCGCAAGAGAGTTTGCGGCGCGTTCCGAAGGCCCCTCATGCGTCTCGCACTCGCCTTTGCCATCCCGTCCTTGCTGCTCCTAGCAGCTCTCGCGCTCGCAACCGGGTTCATCGCGGGTGTGTTCGAGGGTCATCCGGCGCTTGGCGCGCCGCTCTTAGTCGCCGGCGGAGAGCCTGTCTACTCGCCCTTTGCGGTGATCGGTTGGACCAATTCTCATGCGGATAATTTCCCAAGACCCTTTGCGGTCGCGCGGCTGATCGTGCTGGCCGGCTTCGGCTCCGCTGCCGTCGCCTTCTCGCTGCTCATCCGTACCCGCACTAAGCCTCACCCTTTCGGCAAGGATTCGTGGGGCACGTTCAGGGACGCGAGTGAGGCCGGGCTCTTTGCAAAATGCGGCACGCCGCTGGGCAGGCTGGACGGTGAGATCCTTTGCTTTGACGGGCCGGAGCATCAGCTGCTGGTCGGCGCCTCGCGGTCCGGAAAGGGCCGGGGCCATGTCGTGCCGACACTCCTTGCCTGGCCGGGCTCGGCGCTCGTGCTCGACGTCAAGGGAGAGCTTGCGAGCGGCGACGGGCGGCATGGCTTTCCGGGGACGGCGGGGTTCAGGGCAACGCAGGGGCCGGTTCTTCAGTTTGCGCCGACAAAGGCAAGCTCGGCCCGGTTCAATCCCCTGTTCGAAGTGCGCCGGGGCGCGAACGAAGTGCGCGATGTCCAGAACATCGTCGACATCATCGCCGATCCGGCCGGCGACGGGCGCCATTCGGATTTCTGGGACAAGTCCGCAAGGCAGGTTCTGATCGGCGTCATCATCCACGTCCTCTATGCCGAGCCCGCCCATCGCAAGACGCTTGCCGTCGTTCGGTCAAAACTCAGCGACCTCAAAGCCACGGCGGGCGAAATGGGCCGCACCCTGCATCTCACCGACGCGCTTACCGGCGAAGGCGAGGTTCATCCGGAATGCAAACACGGCTCGGACAGCTTCCTCGCCAATGAGGAGCGGCTGCAGTCAGGCTTGAAAGCGACGGCGGAGAGTTTCTTCGGTCTGTTCGCCGATCCGATTGTGTCGGAGATGACATCGGCGTCGGATTTCCGGGTGGCTGACCTGATGTGCGGCGAGAGGCCCGTCACGCTCTACCTGCAACCGCCGCCGTCGGACGCCGCGCGCCTGATGCCGCTGATGCGGCTCATCCTCAACCAGATGGCCCGCGCCCTAATGGAGCACCAGGAGACGGGACCCGCCGGCGAGCCGAAGAACCACCACCTGTTGCTCTGCCTCGACGAGTTTCCTCAGCTTGGGAAGCTGCCTTTCTTCGAGACGATGATGGACGCGATGGCGGGCTATGGCATCAAGGCCTATCTCGTCTGCCAGTCACTGAACCACATCACCCGGGCTTATGGCCGTGACAGTGTCATCCTCGATAACTGCCATATCGTCACGACCTTTGCTGCCAATGACATGGAGACGGCGCGGCGGATCGCAGAGATGGCGGGCGAAGCGTGGGAAGTCCGCCCACAGATCAGTGAACAGATGCCGGCCGCGCTGTTCGGCCCGAAGCGCCGGACCATCTCGTACCGCGAAGAGCGCCGTCCCTTGCTGCTGCCGGGTGATGTGCGCCAGCTCGGGCGCGGCGAGCAGCTGATCTTCCTGTCTGGCACCAAGCCGCTGCGCACCAAGAAGCTACGGTTCGACCAGGAGCCCGTCTTCGCAAAGCGCCTCCTTCCAGCGCGCCTCGCGCGGCCTGCCTCGCCCGCCCGCCATGACTGGGACGGCGTGTTGCCTGTTGGCACGCTGCCGCCGGCGCCGGGGCCAAAACCGCATTCCTCTTCGTCGCCGCGCCGGACACCGCCATCAACGCGCGCGCCGAGTGCACAGGCCGATCTCTTCACGGCGGCGCCGGCGCGCGCCGCGCAGCCCAGCTTGTCGCGTGCGATCCTCGCCGGTCTCACCCCTCCCCCGGGCCATCCGGCCACTGAGGCGCGCGACCAGGGCGCCGAAAGCACCACGGACACGCCGCCCGGGCGCCGCGCTCAAGGAGACTGAAGCCCCATGTCGACCACAGGTATCCGCGCCTATTTCGAAAACACCCTCGCCCGTGAGATCGCCCGGATGGCGCGTGTGCAGGGCAGATCCGAATCAAGCATCATCGTCGAGGCGGTCAGGGTCTATCTCGCCGCACGGTCGGAGGGCGCGCTGGAGGCGGCCGGCGAGACGCAGAAGCGCCAGCTGAACCGGATCGAAGCCCGGATCGACCGGCTGTTCGCCGACCAGGCGCGCATCGACCAAGCCATTTACTGTTTCGTGCGCCTGTGGCTAGAGCATAATCCTCCGCTCCCGGAAGATTATGCCGAGAGCGCCGCGGCGAGTGCGTCAGCCCGGCTGGAGCATTTTTCGGAATATGTCCGGCGCACGGCGGCAAAGACTGCCAGATCCCAGCGCAGCACCTTGGCCTCTCTCTCACATGAGGACGCCGAATGAGCGCCGGCGCCATTCCCTTTAATCCGGGCGCGCGCCGCCGCGAGGTGCTGGCCGCGGCGCTGGGGCCGGAGGTTGCCGCCGCGCTGAACGCGCCGGAGGTGACCGAAGCGCTGATCAATGCGGACGGGCGGCTCTGGCTCGACCGGGCAGGATCTGGCCTTGAGGCGACCTCCGTCGTGATTGCCGCCGCAGACCGCGAGGCCGCGATCCGCCTCCTCGCGCATGAAGCAGGCGAGACCGTCGGCCCGGACCGCCCGCTTCTGTCAGCCGTCCTGCCGGGCAGCGCCGCGCGGGTACAGGCGGTGCTCGCGCCGCTGGTTGCAGCGCCGGTGCTCGCGATCCGCAAACGCCCGGAGCGCATCTTCACGCTGGAGGATTATGTTGCGAGCGGCGCCGCGACAGAGGTGCAGGCCGCAGAGCTGAGAGCCGCTGTCAGGGACCGGCGCAACATCATCGTGGCGGGCGGCGCGGGCTCCGGCAAGACCACGCTCCTCAACGCGCTGCTGGCCGAGCCCGCCTTCCGCGCGGCGCGTACCATCGTGCTGGAGGACACGGCAGAGCTTCAGGTCTCCGGCGAGAATGTCGTCCAACTGCTGACGAAGCGCGCGGGCGCGCAGGTCACGCTACGCGACCTCGTCCAGACCGCGCTAAGGCTTCGGCCGGACCGCATCATCGTCGGCGAAGTCCGCGACGCGGCGGCGCTCGATGTGCTCAAGGCCTGGAACACGGGCCATCCCGGCGGGCTCCTGACCCTGCATGCCAATTCTGCGGCCGACGCGCTCGGCCGGCTGGAGGACCTCTGCCTTGAGGCCGGCGGGGGCGATCCGTCCCGTCTCATCGCGCAAGGCGTGGATCTCATCGTGTTCATTGAACGCGGCGCGAGCGGCCGGCGCATCTCGCAGATCCTCACGCCCCATCTGAACCACCCCGTGTCCAAAGGAGACCTCACATGACCCGGACGAACCACAAGAACGCGCGCGCCGCCCGGCGCCTCATCACAGCAACGACGCTCTTGCTCATGCTGGCCGCGCCCGCGCATGCGGCCGGCTCCGGCATGCCTTGGGAGGCGCCGCTTGAGCAGGTCGTTGACTCGATCACCGGACCGGTTGCGCGCGCGGCCGGTGTGATCGCGATCGTGCTTGCGGGCATCACGATCACGTTTTCCGAAGGCGGCTCAGGCGTGCGCAAGCTTGCCTTTGTCGGGCTCGGCATCGCGATCATGTTCGCAGCGGTGTCGTTCTTCCTCGACTTCTTCGGCTTTGCCGGCGGCGCAGTGATCTGAAGCCCATGACCGAGCTGCCTGAAGGTTACGTCCTGCCGCTGCATACCTCGCTGACGCGGCCGATCCTGATCGGCGGCGTGCCGCGCGGGTTTGCCATCCTCAATGGGACGTTCGGCGCAGCGATCGCGCTCGGGCTACAGCAGCCGCTGATCGGGATCCCGCTGTTCATGGCGCTTCACGGCGCCGCCGCCTGGGCGGCGGCGCGCGATCCTTGGTTCCTCGAGACCTGGCCGCGCCACCTCGCCAAGCCCCTTTACCTGGAGGCGTAGACACATGTTCGACCTTCGCTTCTACAGGCGCCGCCGCGCGAAGCTCGCCGACTACCTGACCTGGGCCGCGCTCATCGCGCCAGGCGTCGTTCTGAACAAGGATGGCAGCTTCCAGCGCTGCCTCAGATTCCGCGGGCCGGACCTTGATGCAGCCACACCGTCCGAACTGATCGGCCAGTCGGCGCGGCTCAGCAACGCGCTGCGCCGTCTTGGGCCCGGCTGGTGCCTGCATGTCGAAGCGCGCCGGCGGCCCTCCCCCGGTTACCCCGAAAGCATGTTCGATCAGGGCCTTGCCTGGCTGATCGAGGAAGAGCGGCGGATGCTCTTCGAAGCGGCCGGCGCGCGGTTCGAGACCGATTACTTCCTGAGCTTGACCTTCCTGCCGCCGCCCGAGCGGGCGCGCTGGCTGGAAGCGCTCTTGTTCGAGGGCGGCGAGAAAGCTGCGCCTGCGGATTATTCTGCGGTGCTCGCCCGGTTCATGGCGGAGAGCGATGCGTTCCTGTCGCTGATCGAGCCGCTGATGCCGGAAGCAGACTGGCTCGGCGACGAGGACCTCCTCGGCTACCTGCATGACTGCGTCTCCGACCGGGCGCTGCGCCAGCTGCGGGTGCCGGAGACGCCGTTCCATCTCGACGGGCTTCTCACGGATGCGGGCCTGACGGGCGGCCTATCGCCAAAGCTCGGAGCCAAGCATCTGCGGCTCCTGTCGGTGCGCAGTTTTGTGTCATCAACCGAGCCCGGCCTGCTCGACGCGCTGAACCGGCTCCCGGTCTCCTATCGCTGGACGACAAGGTTCCTGCCGCTGGGCGCCGAAGCGGCGCGCCGCGAGATCACAAGCCTCCGGCGCAAGTGGTTTGCCAAGCGCAAGGGCATCATGTCGCTCATTCGTGAGGCGCTGTTCCGGGAAGAGTCAGGCCTCGTCGACAATGACGCCGCCCTGCAGGCAGCGGACGCGGACGCCGCGCTCGTAAGCCTCGGCCAGGACGGGGTGACGGCGGGCTATGCGACGATTGTCATCGTGATCGCCGAAGAGACACAAGAATCGGCGGACGCATCCTTGCGCCTCATCCGTCAGACAACGGACAGTCTTGGCTTTGTGACCGAGGCCGAAGGCGTCAATGCAGTCGAGGCCTGGCTCGGCACCCTTCCGGGACAGGCCTACGCCGACGTGCGCCGTCCCCTGATCCTGACACGCAATCTTGCGCATCTCATTCCAGCCAGCGCGATCTGGGCCGGGCCCGAGACGACCCCGCATCTTGGCGGGCCGCCGCTGATGCTGGCGGCGAGTGACGGGGCGACGCCGTTCCGGCTGAGCCTCCATCAGGGGGATATTGGTCATACGCTGGTGCTCGGGCCGAC
>JAIXRO010000127.1 GCA_027485145.1 Hyphomonadaceae bacterium
CCGAACCCGCCGATGGGCCAGATCCGGTGCTGGATGATCAAGGGTATTCCGGATACGGACGAACCGTCCGGCTATCGCCCCTATGATCCGAAATCGACCGCCAAACGCCGCGACGTGGACCGTGAGCGGATGATCCGTTCCGCCCAGGGCGTCGAAGGCGCCCGCCATTCGATCACCGATTACACGGTCATCTCGCAGGCTGGCGGCAAGGCCGCCTGGGTCGCCATGCGTCCGGAGACGGGCCGCATGCACCAGCTGCGTTTCCACATGCTGGAGATGAACACGTCCATCCTCGGCGACTACAAGTACCAGTCCCGGCGCGAAGTACCGCAAGGCCTTGCCGAAGGCATGCACCTGCACGCCCGCGCGCTGATCATTCCGCGCGAACGCGGCAAGCCCACCACCATCGTCGCGCCGCTGCCGCCGCATATGGTCGAGACCTTCGCCACGCTGGGCTTCCTCGAACAGGAAGCGGGCAGGGACCCGCTCGCGCCCTTCAACTGATGACGCCTCTGCGCCTCGCCATCTGGGACGTGGACGGCACGCTCGTCGACTCGCGCGCCGTCATTCAGGCCTGCATGGAAACGGCGTTTCGTGAGCGAGGTCTTCCGCCTCCGGACTATGACGCCACGCGCCGGATCGTCGGCCTCAGCCTGCAGGCCGGAATCGCCCAGCTGGCCCCGCCGGACCTCGACGCTCCCCGCCTCGAAGCGCTCGTCGATGCCTATCGCAACACCTTCACGCGCCTGCGCGCCGACGCCGCCCTGCACGAACCGATGTATGACGGCGCCCTCGACGTGCTGGACCGGCTCAAGCAGGCGGGCTGGCGCCTCGCCATCGCCACCGGCAAGACGCATCGCGGCCTTGACGGCCTCTTCGCCAAACACCCGATCAAGGCCTACTTCGACACGGTCTGGTGCGCCGATGACGGTCCGGGAAAGCCGCATCCCTTCATGGTCGAACAATCCATGCGCGCCCTTGGCTGCGCGCCCGCCCAGTCCTTGATGATCGGCGACGCCATCCACGATATCGCCATGAGCCGCGCCGCCGGCGTCCGCGCCCTCGGCGTCAGCTGGGGTTTTGGGCGGGCCGACGAACTGGAACAGGCCGGCGCCGACGAAGTGCACCACGACTTCCGTACGCTGATGGAAAGCCTGCAGGCGTTTGCGCCGGCCTAGGACACCCCCCGCCGAAAGCCGCTATTCCGCCAGCCCGAGGAACCAGCGCCCCAGCGCTGCGGCTTCCACGCGCTTGGCCGCCGTCGCCGCGGCCGCTTCCTCATCCTCGCCCCAGCGGGCGGCTTGATAGGCCTCATCGAGCCGCGACATCTCATAGGCGTCCTCGGACGTCAGCAGCCCCTCGCACACCGCCATCGCCAGCAGCGCCGAGCCATACAGCGCGCAGGCATGCACCAGCCCCGTGAGCCGGAAATCATCGAGGCCCAACGCATATTCCCGCGCCGCTTCGAGCGAGGCATCGGGCTGCGGCGTCGCACGCACGCCTTCGGTGGTCACCAGGTTCACGCCCAGCGCCTCGCCCGCCCATTCACGCACATGCGCCCAATGCTCTTCCTCGAGCGCGATCAGGTCTTCGGGTTCCTCGGCAATATGGCAGATCAGGTCGGTCTCGCAGAACCGGGCCACCTCGTCGGCCATCCCGTCGCGCGCGTCCGGTGCATGATCGATGGCGACGTTCGCCAGCCGCGTCAGGTACATCGCGGTGAGGTCAATGCGTTCGCCCTGCGCGTTCCATTCCGCCGCAAGTGCCTCCGCCAGTCCCTCGTGCGGCAGCGTCAGCGCGCCCCGGGCCGGCGTCTTGATCGTGCGCCCGTCGAGCGCAACGGTCCAGCCGTCACCTTGCGGTTCGACGGTCGCGGTCTTGTAGAAGCGTTTGGGGGCAGCGCTGGAAGAGGTCATGCGCTCCGCTTACGCCGGAGCCGGTCAGGCGCCAAGCCTCAACTCTTCGTCAGCCCGTCCAGGCGAGCCGAAGCATAGTCCGGTGCCGAGAGACGAATCAGGTCAACAATCTCGCGGGTATCCGGATCGACCAGCGCCAGGCTCTGCCCGAATCGCACGGTGCGCAGGCTCTGATCCTTGAGGTCGGTCTCGACGATCACGCGAAACTCCACCGCGACCAGCGGCACGTCCGGCGCAACGACCATTCCGGGCCGCATCTCGGCTTCCAGCGGAGACGGCGTGAAGCAGATATTGTGGCGCTCGAAGCCGACCGCGCAGGGCATATCCTCCAGCAGGAAGCCCCGGTCGAACACGGCAAAGTCGCGTTCGGAAAACGCGCGCACGGCCGGCGGCTGCGCCGAAGCGGCTTCCGCGTCGGTCGGGCGGGTGGCGACAAATGCGCCAAGCGCAAACATCGCCACACCGGCAATTGCGAGTTCGACTTTGAGGGTCTGCATTATGTATCGGGGTCCGCGCTGGCGAGAGAAAATCGGTTACGCAACTCTATGCGAACGCATGCACTGAGCGCCCCTAATGAAGGGTAAACATAACATGCGCGTAAGCATTCCGCACCGTGGTATTTCTACTGAACCGGCCCCCCGGCGCATGCGGCAGCTGCCGCTCTGTCAGCCGGCTTTCGCGGTGACCGCTGCGGCGGGCGCAGGCGCCGTCGCCATCTGGCCTTCAACCGATTTGCCCGCTGACGGTCCGGCCTTCATCTGCGCCCAGCTGACAGGCAGCGTGCCATCCGCGACGAGCGAGGCAAACAGCACCGAGGCGATGCAGAAAGGGGTCATGAGGCGGGTCGCCATTTTGGTCTCCATGTGGGGCGCAGGATGCGCCGTTGGTTGCGTCCGCTCCATACATGAGCGAACAAACACTCACTAATGGTCAAATAAGGCGAAATTGCGGCAATGCGAGTGAATGCTCACAAATTTTGTAACCGAATTTGCCGGGGTCTTGGTGAACGCCGGCGAAACCGGGGATGAACACCGGCTTCAGCCCGCATTTGGCCGTGCCGTGGTTTTCTGGTGCCATGATGAACCGCATCAGATTTCTTGGAGCTGCCGTCGTCGCCTTTGCCGCGCCGGTTCTCCTCGCCGCGCCCGCCGCCGCAGACACCCGGATTGAAACCCGCCTCGGCAACGAAACATCGCTCACGCTCGCCCTCGGGTCGGGCGGCTACGACGATTACCACCGAAGCGGTTACCGCCGCGGCCTGAACGCGTTCGGCCAGACCGACCGGGAGGTCCGCGACCTCATCCGCGACGCGTCGCAGGCCTGCCGCCAGGCCGTCCGCTACGAGGCCCGCAATCTTGGCTACCGCGACGTCGATTTCGACGACGACCCCTACATCCGCCAGATCAGCCGCCGCGGATTCCTCGTCAACTTCGACGACGTCGAGTTCGAAGGCCATCGGTATGACCGGGAAACCCGCATCGCCTGCGAAGTGCGCCGGGGCGAGGTGGTCTCCGTCGAAGGCATCCCGCGCCCGCATCGGGGCCGGCCGTATCCCCGCGGCTGGTAACCCAGCGTCACCCTGAAACCCCAACCGCGCCCCGGACCGGACATCCGGGGCGCTTCTTTTCGCGCCTTGGTCCTTCTGCCGCGCCGCACCAGCTTGCCAACCCCGCGCGAGGGGGTATCAGTCTTCCGGTCTGATTTCTGAACCCTTTTCCTCGGAGCGCCGGGTATGAACAACTTCATCGAAGCACTGGAAGCCAAACGCGAAGAGGCCCGCCTCGGCGGTGGCCAGGTCCGCATCGACAGCCAGCACGCCAAGGGCAAGCTGACGGCCCGCGAGCGCATCCATGTCCTCCTCGATGAAGGCAGCTTCGAGGAATACGACATGTTCGTCGAGCATCGCTGCAACGACTTCGGCATGGAGAACCAGAAGATCCCGGGCGACGGCGTCGTCACCGGGCAGGGCACGATCGACGGCCGTCTGGTCTATGTCTTCTCCAAGGATTTCACCGTGTTCGGCGGCTCGCTCAGCCTCGCGCATGCTGCCAAGATCGTGAAGGTCCAGAAGATGGCCGTGCAGAACGGCGCACCGGTGATCGGTCTCTTCGATGCAGGCGGCGCCCGCATCCAGGAAGGCGTCGATTCCCTTGCGGGGTATGCGGACATCTTCATGGAGAACGTGCTCTCTTCCGGCGTCATCCCGCAGATTTCCGTCATCATGGGCCCCTGCGCCGGCGGGGACGTGTACTCGCCCGCGATGACCGACTTCATCTTCATGGTGAAGGACACGTCCTACATGTACGTGACGGGTCCGGACGTTGTGAAAACCGTGACCAACGAGGAAGTGACCCACGAGACGCTCGGCGGCGCATCGGTGCATGCGAAAAAATCCGGTGTCGTCGATGGCGCCTTCGAGAATGACATCGAGGCGCTGACGCAGATGCGCCGCCTCGTCAGCTTCCTGCCCGCCTCCAATCGCGAGCAACCGCCGGTGCGCCCGATGCACGATGTGTATGACCGTCAGGAGTTCAGCCTCGACACGCTGATCCCGCCCAACCCGAACACGCCCTATGACATGAAGGAGCTGATCACCAAGGTGGTGGACGAAGGCGACTTCTTCGAGATCAGCCCGCAATTCGGCGGCAACATCATCTGCGGTTTCGCCCGCGTCGAAGGCTCGACGGTCGGCGTGGTGGCGAACCAGCCGATGACGCTGGCCGGGGTGCTCGACATCGACGCCTCCCGCAAGGCGGCGCGTTTCGTGCGCTTCTGCGACTGTTTCAATATTCCGATCGTCACCTTCGTGGACGTGCCGGGCTTCATGCCGGGCACCAAG
>JAIXRO010000216.1 GCA_027485145.1 Hyphomonadaceae bacterium
AGCTCGTCGGAATAGTCTTCGCCGAGTTTCGCGGAGATCGCGTTGAACTCGTCCAGCATGATCTTTTCGGGGCATGACGCTGCGATGTTGTCGAACACGTTCTTCGTGGGGTCGAGTTTCGGCTCCTGCGGCAGGTAGCCGACCTTCACGCCGTCGGCCGCCCAGGCTTCACCGCTAAAGTCCTTGTCCACGCCGGACATGATGCGCAGTAGCGTGGATTTACCCGATCCGTTGACGCCCACGACCCCGATCTTCGCATCCGGCAGGAAGTTCAGGTGGATGTTCTCGAACACCTTCTTGCCGCCGGGATAAGCCTTCGTGAGGCCCTGCATGTGGAAGACGTATTGGGGACCGGCCATGGGCGAAGGTTCCTTATCAGGCATGGATTTAGGATCAGCGCGCGATGTGGCGCGCTACGGCAGGAAGATCAAGCGCGAAGGTGGGTGGCAGGCGTGCCCCGATCACACCTAGCTTGTCCCTACTCCTTAAAGCCCTCTGTGAGGAGGTCGTCTTGAATCAGGCCACGGATGAGGTCGCCGTCATGGGCGGGAATCACGGTGAGATCAGGGTTCGCTTCCATGAGGTCATGCAAAGCCCGCAATTGCGCTTTTACAGAGGTACGATCCTCGTTGGGGTCGAAGATCATGTACTGCGTCAGAACCGGCCGCGTGGTGAGGGTCTCGACCGCGTCCAGCGACCAGGCGACATCTCCGATCAGAAGCGTTTCGCGCCCATCCTGCGTGCGAATGAAGACCAGCTGGCTGCCTGGGGTGTGGCCCGCCGCGGGGATGATGACGACCCCCGGCGCAATCGACTGGACCGTACCATCCAGGCGCGGGGCAAGCCCTGCAATGGCAGGATCGAGCGCGCCGATGGCAAAGATGGGAAGCGCCCCGATCTGCGGCGCATTCAGCACAAGGCGCGGCGCCAGAGCGGCCGGGTCAGGGTGGCGCGCTACCGCCATGACGTGGTCCAGATGTTCGTGCGTAATCACAACCTGCTCGGCTTTCAGCATGGCTGCCAGCAGCGTTTCATAAGCGGCCGCGTCGAATGCCCAGTCTGCTTCCGACTGTTTCATGCCGGCGGCGGTTGCCGCGTCGATGGCGCCATCGACGATCAGCGTCCGGTCCGGCCAGACGATCTGTACGGCGTTGTAGGTCGTGTTCCAGTCCGTCCCAAAGCCGCCGGCGCGCGCGGCAAACCCGGGGGCCTTGTCACGACCGATCTCGAGCACCCGAATTTCAGTGGGTAAGGCCGACGCGTCTTCGGGCAGGCGCGATCGCCAGTCTTCGATGGCAAAGAGACCCGGCGCGGCGGCGGGTGCCTTGGAGTCAGCCAGGAAGAGCCACCAGAAACCGCCAAAGATAGCGATGCCCAGCGCAGCGGCAGCAATAAGAATTGTTCGAAGCATGTTCGGCCCTCCCGGCGAATGGCGGTCACAAAATCACGCCGCCCCCATCCAAGGGAAGGAAAATCGTGCGGCGCGGGTCAAGCTCGCGAAGCGGGTCTGGTCAGCCGTGAGAAACGCTGGCAATCCGGGCGGGTGTCTCAGCTGAGACGGAGCGACGATCATGCCTGCCTTCCAGCCCACCGCTGCTCAGTTCCGCGCCTTTCGCGACGACCCGCATGACGGGCCGGTCGCGCAGGTGAACCTTCTGAAATTCCGGATCAAGGCCGAGTACGCGCCGGGCGACCCTGAATTCGGCGACGGCAGCACGGGCCGCGAAGCTTACGCGCGGTATTCGGAAGCCTTCACCGCCGCCGCCGCTGAAACCGGCGGTATCACGCTGCTTGTCGGAGACACCGAGCGATACTTCATCGGCGGAGGTGATTGGGACGGCGTTCTGATCAATCACTTCCCAACCCGGCAGGCCTTCATCGCAACGCTGAACCATCGGGACTACAAGGACATGTCGCGGCACCGGGAAGCCGGTCTGCTTTGCCAGGATCTCATCGTGACGCGGCCTACCTGGGTGAACGGAAGACAGGCATGAGCAGATATGACCTGTACGGCGCGTTGGGATCGCTCTCGCGACTTTCGTCCGCGAACTCATCGGAGAACGGAGCGACGCCGCGTGACTGATCCTTATTCGCCGATCTCGCGGTTACTCCACCACCGCACTCAGGGCCGCCGCAAGGGTGAGCCCATAGCCCTTCCGATCGTGGCATCCTCGACCTTTGACCAGCCGGGCGATCCGGACGGTACACATTTCTATGGGCGCAACGGCAACCCGACCGTCGAAGAAGTTGAGGCCGAACTCGGCATTCTCGAAGCTGCCGGGAGCGTTCTGTTTCCCTCCGGCATGGCCGCAATTGCCTCTGTCTTCTTCGGGCATCTCAGGCCAGGGGACCGCGTGCTGGTCCATTCGGATGGCTACTATAACGCACGCGCCCTGCTTGCTGCCCAGTTCGAACCGATGGGTGTACGGATGGAAACCGTGGCCACGGCGGATTTCGCCTCGGCAGACTTCACCGGTGTCAAGCTTGCATTGATCGAGACGCCGTCCAATCCTGGCCTTGATGTGTGCGACATTGCCGCGGTGGCGGGCCGTGCCAAGGCTGCGGGGACGATCCTTGTCGCCGACAACACGACGGCGACCCCGCTTTGCCAAAGGCCGCTCGATCTGGGTGCGGATGTGTCGATCATGGCGGACACCAAGGCGATGGCAGGTCACTCGGACATTCTCGCCGGTCATGTCGCGAGCCGGAATCCCGCTCTGATCGAACCCGTCAAGAACTGGCGGCGGCTGGCGGGCGCGGTCGTCAGCCCGTTTGATGCCTATCTGCTGCACCGGGGCCTCGAAACGCTGGAGCTGCGGGTAAGTCGTGCCAATTCCAACGCCCTCGCTATCGCAACCGCCCTGTCAGGCGATCCACGGGTCAGCGGCCTGCGCTATCCGGGCCTCGCGGGTGACCCCGCGCATGCCGTCGCCCGCCGCCAGATGACGGGCTATGGGCCGATCGTAAGCTTCTGCCTCAGCGATCGCGCAGCCGCGGAAGCGTTCATTGCCCGCCACCCCCTGCTCGCCGCCGCCACCAGTTTTGGCGGCGTTCATTCCAGCGCCGAGTGCCGGATACGCTGGGGTGATGCCGTGCCGGAAGGGTTCATACGGATGGCTTGCGGGATCGAGCCTGCAGGCGATCTGGTGGCCGCAACGCTGGCCGCACTGGACGCCGGTTAGCGGCAATTCGGCCCGCTGCACGTATCATGACAGCGGAGTCACCTTAGTATAATGGTCTCGTCCAAGGCACGGGAACCTGAGTATGCGGCGTCTGAGTATAGTTTTGTTCTTTGTCCTCGCGATTGCCGCAGGCATTGGCTGGTTCGTTCTGCGCCAGCCGCCGAAGCCGCTGGAGATTTCCGAGCCGGTCCGGATCCATCAAGGCATCGTCATAGGCGGCATCGACGCCGAGAACCCGGCCATTCGGGTGTTCAACGGTATCCCCTATGCAACCGCCGAGCGCTGGACCGCGCCGACTCCGCCGCCTCAGTGGGGCGCCACGTCTCGTGATACGCGGGCATTCGGGCCAGAATGCATTCAGCCGCGCACACGGTACGGAACGTTCGTCAACCAGATCATCGACGGGATGGGCCTGTCGATGATCGAACGGACGGCTGCGCGCATCGCGATGTCGGCCCAGGAGCCGCCACCGGAAGCAGAAAACTGCCTCGTACTGAACGTACGCACTGCAAATCTCAAGGGCGCCGAGCCACAGCCCGTGATGGTCTGGATCCATGGCGGCGCGCACCAGTACGGCACCGGCTCCAGCGGAATTTACCAGTCCAACGGCCTGGTCGAACAAGGCGTCGTGCTCGTCACGATCAACTACCGGCTCGGCGCTTTCGGGTATCTGGCCCACCCTGCCCTCACCGAAGAGGCCGGCACATCCGGCAATTATGGCCTGCTGGATCAGGCGGCGGCCCTCGCCTGGGTGCGGGACAACATCTCCGCTTTCGGCGGTGATCCCGGAAACGTCACGATCTTCGGCGAGAGCGCCGGCGCCCAATCCGTCACCGAACTGATGGCCATGCCCGCCGCGAACGGTCTTTATCACAAGGTCATTCTGCAAAGCGGCGCCAGCACCGGCAACCTTCTGCACCTCAAGCGCTCGCCGATGGCGGGCATCAAAAGCGCCGAGGAAGCCGGTGCAGATTTCCTGTCCTCGCTCGCTCCGCCCGCAGCCACCGCCGCGGATTTGCGCGCCATCCCCTCGGCCGCGATCATCTCGCGCGGCGAGGCCCGCAGCGACCTCAATGGCTATTTCCTTCCGGTTGTCGATGGCCGGGTTATTCCGCAGCCGATCGGCGCGGCCTTCCGTGATGGCCTGGTCCCCAAGGTACCGATGATGGCTGGCTACAACGCGGATGAAGGCAGCCTGTTTTACGATAGCCTCCAGTCGCCCACGATCCTTCGTTCACCAATAACTGGAACGCTGGAAGAGCGCGAAGCCGCGCTGGCCGAGGTCTTCGGACGTAATCCCGCCAAGGCGCTGCAGGCACTTTATGGCATGGACACGCCTGAAACCTGGGACAAGGGAGCCACCGACATGCTGGGGGACGACCTGTTTGGCGTCCACATGCGGTTCGTCGGCCGGACCAATGCCGAAGCGGGCCAGCCGACCTACCTTTACCACTTCACGCGCGTGCCGCCGTCCAAACGTCAGACGATCGGCGCGTTTCATGCCGCCGAAATCTCTTTCGTGTTCGACAGCCACCTCAGCGGCATGAAGATCACCGCTGCGGATCGCAAGCTTACCGATCAGATGGTTCGCTTCTGGGCCAACTTTGCACGCTCCGGAAATCCGAACGGTCAGGGCCTGCCCGAATGGCCGGCGACGAGTTCGGAAAATGACATCTGGCTGGAACTCGACGCCACACCGGAGCCAATCGAAGGATTGCGGGCCCGCAAGCTCGATATCCTTGAGGAGGCACTTCTCCAGCGTCTGCAGACGGTCGCAGGCGCGCCGCCCGCTGCTGAGCCTTCGGCCGAACCCGCAGCGGCCCTCGAAGTCGCGCCGATTTTGCCGATCCGGCAACCTGTCCAGACCCGTCCGCGCCCGCCGACGCCTGCCGCCGCCGAACCTTCGGTGGCAGTTTCTGGGTTCATCACGCCGCAACCTGCCCCCGCCACACCGGAGCCAGCACTGCCGCAGCCGGCTCCGGCCGATCCGGCCCCAGCAGAGGCGCCTGCAGAGACGCCCACAGCGCCACCTTCAGGCAGTGAGTAAGATCCGGCAGATTTCGGTGAGCCCGGCCTGATCGGTCTCGTCGAAGGCATCGTATTCGGTCGAATCGACGTCAAGCACAGCCGCCAGTTCCCCATTCGCCTTGAACACCGGCACGACGATCTCAGAGTTGGACGCCGAATCGCAGGCGATGTGCCCCGGAAATTCGTGCACGTCGGGAACGATGACCGGCGCCCGGGTCGCCGCCACATGTCCGCACACGCCCTTGCCGAACGGAATCCGCAGGCAGCCAAGCGTGCCCTGATAGGGTCCGACAACGAGCTCGTCTGGCTTCAGAGGATCCACGAGATAAAAGCCGGTCCAGAAAAAGCGCGGCTTGAATGCCATCGTCAGCAGGCAGGCCGCGGTCGCGTATCGCGCCGTTTCGGAGGTTTCCCCGGCTACAACGCTGGCGATTTCCTCCGTCAGCTGCCGGTACGCCTCTGCCTTGTCCATATCCTGCCTCTCTGCGGTCACTGGCCGCCTGTACCGCCGGAGCAAGGCTTGCCGCAAGTGCCCGTTGAAGCGGCAGGCGACCTCTGAAATAGTCTGGCAGGTGAACCTTGGTTCGGAATCGCGGGGAGGGTCAGGCGTTGATGCTCAGGTTGAGGACGCCCCTGAGCGCGCTGGCCCTCTGCCTGTTGCTTGCAACGCCATCATTCGCCCAATCCTCTCCAGCGAGCGATAGCCACAGCGGGTCTGGCGACTTCGTCGAAGTTTTCAATGGCGATCTCGAAGAGAGCCCGGCGCCCGAGATCGAGACGGATCTCGACATAGTGGACGAGGCCCACGTGGCCTACCTGTCCGACCCGGAGCTGCAGCTCGAACGTCCTGAGCAGGACCTCGAGATTCCAGACCCACCCGATCCGCCGCCCGATTGGCTGCGCGCGTTCGGGGAATTCCTGGATTCGCTGGCCCCTCTGTTCCGTGTGATCTTCTGGATTGCAGTGGGACTCGTGGTGGCCGGGCTGCTTTACTTCATCTTCGGTGAAGCCGTGCGCCTCAGGTTCGGCGGCCCCCGCAAGGCGAAGGACAAGGTGCCGGACGATGTGCTGACCGATTTGCGCCCCGACGCTGACGCCGCCCGTTCCTTGCTCGATGAAGCCGACGCCCTCGCCCGCGCCGGACGGTTTGCAGAGGCCGTCCACCTACTGCTTTTCCGCTCGATCGAGGATATCCAGACGCGCCTCGACGGCGGCGTTCCGACATCCCTGACCGCGCGCGAGATAGCCGGACTCGGCAAACTGCCCGACCGTGCCAAGCGGGCGCTGAAGCCAATCATCCAGGTCGTTGAGCGCAGCTTTTTCGGCGGACGCGACGTCGACGCAAATGGCTGGCAGGAAGCGCGGCGCAGTTACGAAGACTTTGCATTCGGCGAGGGTTGGGCATGAGCACGGCAACGCAGTCCAGTTCGCCCTTCTCGGCCCGCGTGATGGCGATCCTGATCGCAATCGCGGCCATTTCGTTCGGCGCGGTGCTGGTGATGGCCGGATGGGCACCGGAACTGCGAGACCGCAATCGCGCGGGCGATCACCCGTTTTCGACCTCGGCGCTGGGATTCAACGGCCTCGTGCGCCTGCTTGAGACGTCCGGTTATCCGGTCAAGGTCTCGCGCCTCGCGACCGAGCTTGAGACGCGGTCATGGGGCCTGATGATCGTTACATTGTCCGCCGACGGAAGTTTCCAGCCACTGGCCGATCGATCCTTCCAGCCCGCCACGCTTGTCGTCCTGCCGAAATGGTATGGCCGCACTGACCCGCTGAACGCGGCCCGGCAGGCGGACACCCGCTTCATCGAAGCCAGCGACCTCAATGACCGTATCCGGACCATCTATTCGGACGCAGAGATCCTGCGTGTCAGCCCGCCAGCTCAAGTCGAGACGCCGTTCGGCCGGGTTGCAATAAAGCCGGATGTGCGCCTGCAGCTGATCAGCGATCCGTCGCTGGATGCCGTGATTGGCGTGGGTAACGGCGCCCTTCTGGCCTTCGATCCGAGCCGCAATCTGTACATCCTGAGCGATCCGGACATGCTGAACACGTTCGGACTCGCCGACCGCGACAATGCACGTTTTGCGGTCCAGCTCGTCGACTTCCTGCGCTATGACACCTCAGAGCCGATCCTGCTCGATGCGACGTTGCACGGGTTTGAACGATCCGAGAACCTGCTCAAGATGATGTTCAGCGTACCCTATATTGGCGTCACGCTTGTGGCGCTGGCGGCCGCGTTGCTGCTCGGTTGGGCAGCCACTATCCGTTTCGGCCCGCCGATGCGCGAGGAGCGGGCGATCGCGCTGGGCAAGCAGGCGCTTGCGGATAACTCGGCCGGCCTTGTCGCAATGGCGCAGCGCGAGCCCCGCATGGCTCCGGGCTTCCTCGCGCTCGTCCGCCGCCGGCTCGCGCGCGAGATCGGCGCGCCGCGCTGGTTGAGCGAAACTCAGTTGACGGAAATGTTTGACCGTCTCGGACCTGAAACCGAAACGGGCCGGACCTTTTCACAGATGGAAGCGGAGCTGAAAGAGCCCGCCGCAAGCCGCGAAGACCTGCTCGCAAAAGCCCGCGGGCTGTATCGCTGGCGCAAGGAAGTTATCAGGAGAACACTCAATGAGCGTAGCTGAAATCCGAAATCTCGCGGATCGTATCCGAACCGAAGTCCGAAAGGCCATCATCGGCCAGGACACGACCGTAGACCTGCTGCTCGTTGCGCTCTTCTCTTCAGGCCACGTGTTGCTGGAGGGGCCACCCGGAACCGCCAAAACCCTGCTCGCGCAGTGTTTCTCGAAGGCCATCTCGCTCGAGTTCGGCCGCATCCAGTTCACGCCCGACCTGATGCCCGGAGACGTGCTCGGCACCAACCTCTTCAACTTCCAGACCAACGAGTTCAGCCTCACCAAGGGGCCGATCTTCACCGACCTGCTCCTCGCCGACGAGGTCAACCGGACGCCGCCCAAGACGCAGGCCGCCTTGCTCGAGGCCATGCAGGAACGGCGTGTCACTATTGACGGCGAAAGCTATGTCCTGAATCCCCGCTTCACGGTGATCGCGACACAGAACCCGATCGAGCAGCAAGGCACCTATCCCCTCCCGGAGGCGCAACTTGACCGCTTCCTCTTCAAGCACACGCTTGATTATCCGTCCCGGGATGAAGAGCTGAAGATCGTTTCACAGCACGGCACGCGCACCGGCATGAAGACACCGGACGCCTTCGGCATCCAGCCGGTCATCTCGCTTGCCGAACTCAATGCTGCGGTCGATGCAGTTGCCGGCGCGCGCATCAACGATGACATCATCGCATATATCGTCGATCTCGTGCGGGCGACCCGCGCCAGTCCCGCGCTGGAAACCGGCGCCAGCCCCCGCGCCGCGGCTGCGCTCGCGACCGCCTCCCGTGCCCGGGCCGCACTCGACGGACGCGATTTCGTCATTCCCGATGACGTCAAACTGCTGGCCCTGCCAACGCTGCGCCACCGCGTGCTGCTGTCGCCGGCCGCCGATATCGAAGGCCGCACGACCGAGGAAACGCTGCTCGGCATCATCGAACAGACGGCGGCGCCCCGGTGATTTCGCCCACGCTCCGCGCCATCTTCCTGATGCTGCTGGGCCTGCCCCTGATGGTTGCCATCGCCTTGATGGCGCCAGAACTGTGGATCGTTTCGGCAGGATGGATCGCGGCCGTCAGTGCGCTGATCGGCGTGGACACGCTGCTCGGTGCCTCGGTGCGCCACTACTCGATCAAGGTCAGCCTGCCGCCTTTGCTGTATGTCGGTAGCCCGGACGATGTGCAGATCGAGCTTTCCTTCGAAAACGGTCCGCTTCCCGCTCGCCTCGAAGTGCAACTCGAAACCAACGCCCTGCTTGGCACGCGTGAGCCTCAGGGTCTGCGAGGCTGGGATGGCCGGATCCGTGTCCATACAATCAGTGTCACGCCAGCGCGGCGCGGCATGGCGCAGATCATCCGTCTCTGGAGCCGCTGGCAGGGGCCCCTGGGTCTCATCCAGAAACGCCATGTCGAGCTGCTGAACCTGAATGTTCCCGTCACGCCCAACGTCCGCTGGGTGCGCGACGAGGCGATCCGCCTGTTCTCCCGTGATGCGGAATTCGGCATCAAGACACAGATTGAACGCGGCGATGGCAGCGAGTTTGATGCCTTACGGGAGTTTGCTTCCGGCATGGATCGGCGCGCGATCGACTGGAAACACTCCGCCCGCCACCGCGCGCTGCTGGCCAAGGAGTTCAAGACCGAGCGCAACCACAACATCGTGTTCGCCTTCGATACCGGCCGGCTGATGAGCGAGCCACTGGGCGGCGTACCGAAGATCGACCGAGCCGTGACGGCTGGCTTGCTGCTTGCCTACGTGTCCCTGCGCAACGGCGACCGCACGATGTTCTATGGCTTTGCAGACCGCCCCGGGGCCAATAGTGGCTTTCTTACCGGCACGAGCAGCTTCCCGAAAGCGCAGGCGGTCGTCGCCGAAATGGATTATTCCGAGGACGAAGCAAATTTCACCCTCGCCCTGTCGAATCTCGGATCGCAACTGCAGCGCCGGAGCCTGATCATCATCTTCTCCGATTTCGTCGATACGATATCGGCTGAACTGATGCTGGAGAACGTCAAGCGCCTGACGGATCGCCACCTCGTCCTGTTCGCCACCTTTGAAGACGCAGCCCTCTCCCAGATGGCGGATACCGCGCCTGCGACTGCGCAGGATGTCGCCCGCGCCGTCATCGCCGACACGCTGCTGGCCGAACGCGATGTGGTGTTCCGGCGGCTGCAACGCCTCGGCGTTCAGATCATCGAGACGACACCCGAAAAGTTCAGTGCCGAACTCGTTTCGCGCTACCTCCAGATCAAGCAGAGGGACATGCTGTGAGCGATCTCCTCAAGTCTTACCGCTTCCGCGAAGAACGCCAGTCCGATTGGGCGAAACTCGACCAGATCCTCACGCGGGCCGAAAGCGGAGGCGTGAAGAGTCTGAGCGACGACCAGATGCTCGCCCTGCCCCGCCTGTACAGGCAGGCCGTGTCATCGTTGTCCGTTGCGCGCTCCATCTCGCTTGACCAGAATGTGATCAACTACCTTGAGAGCTTGTGCACGCGCGCTTACTTCTTCGTGTATGGGGCGCGCACGACGCTCGGTGAGCGGATGATGTTGTTCCTGCGCTCGGACTGGCCGGCCGCCGTGAGCAAGTCCGTCTGGACAACCCTGATCGCCGCTTTCTTCTTTTTCGGCGGATGGGCTCTCGCCTTTTTCCTCTGCCTTCAGGACATGGACTGGTTCTGGACATTCCACGGCCAGAACTTCATGGACGGTCGTAATCCGGACGCCACCGTCGAGTACCTTCGAAGCACGATTTACACCACCGAAGGCGACACCGGCGAGGGCCAGCTCACCGCCTTTGCCAGCTTCCTGTTCAACAACAACGCCCAGATTGCACTTCTCGCGTTCGCGCTGGGTTTTGCCTTCGGCATCCCGACCGCCTGGCTGCTTGTCTATAACGGCGTGATGATTGGCTCCCTCTATGCGGTGTTCTGGGACAAGGGCCTCGGCTACGAATTCACCGGCTGGCTGATGATCCATGGCGTGACGGAGCTTTTCGCCATCGTGCTGGCGGGCGCGGCGGGCTTCGTCATTGGCGGGGCGGTCGCCTTCCCCGGCCCACACTCGCGGATCGCCTCCGCGCGCCTTGCCGGCCAGCGCGCGGCCACCATCGCGATGGGCTGCGTCGTGATGCTCATCATTGCCGCCTTGCTCGAAGGTTTCGGCCGTCAGCTGATCAATTCCGATCTCGTCAGGTATATCATCGCTAGCGTAACGCTCCTGTTCTGGCTGGTTTACTTCTACGCCCCGCGCAAGGAGGTGCCGGCATGACAAAGCCCCCCCTCAAGATGGCGCCGGTCAATGCCGCAGCCGCCCAGAGCGGCGAGGCCGCGGTCCAGCGCCGCGCCCGATTTGCCGAAGAAATGCGCCAGTCGAAGACCGTGCGCCGCCTCGTCACCCCTGAAGGCGCGGCCATCCAGCTGAAACTTGCCAGTGTGGCGGAGCGTGCCGGCGCCTTCATGATCGACCTCGCGATCCAATGGGCCATCGTGATCGCAACACTCCTGGGGCTTGGCTATGTGGCCGGCGCCCTCAGCCCCGGAAGCGCCAACATCGCTTTCGCCTTCTGGCTGGTTTTCTTCTTTTTCCTGCGGAACTTCTACTACATCTTCTTCGAGATCGGTCAGCGCGGCGCGACCCCTGGCAAACGGATCTTGGGGCTTCGGGTCGCGGCACGCGACGGGGGCCGGCTGACGGCCAATTCCGTACTCGCACGAAATTTCATCCGCGAGATCGAGATCGGCCTGCCCTTTCAGTTTGTGTTGATGGGCGGAGACCAGTTCGGCGCATGGATGGCGTTGTTCGGCCTGCTCTGGTCGGGCGTCTTCCTGCTGTTTCCGGTTTTCAACAAGGACAAGATGCGCGTCGGCGACCTGCTCGCCGGCACCTGGGTCATCAAGGCCCCCAAGGCCAAACTGCTGGAAGACATTGCCTCATCGATGGCGCGACCGGAATCGGCTTCGCGATTTGCGTTCTCGATGGCTCAAACCGATGCCTACGGAATCCACGAACTGCACGTCCTGGAAGATGTGCTTCGTCAGTCTACGGCAGACATCAAGGCCCAGGTCGCGGGCCGAATTCGCACGAAGATTGGCTGGTCGCGCACCGACGGGGAATCGGATGTCTCGTTCCTCGAGGCCTACTACGCCGCGCTGCGGAAACGTCTGGAGCAGCGCATGCTTCTCGGCGACCGAAAATCCGACAAGTTCGACGTCCGCTGACGGTCAGTTGACCACGATACCCAGCCTGCGGCGCAGGAACCGTCCGGTGGACGCCAGCCATTTCGGACGCGAGGCGGGATCGATCTTCCAGCGAAGCAAGGTGCGCCGAGCCTCAGCCGGCAGAATCGACATTAGCGTCCACCAGACCTGATGCGCCACCACAGTACGCGCGGACTCATTTTCAGGTTTGTACCGCTTGGCCAGGCGGACGACGCGCGCGATGGAGTCGCCTGCGATCGGATGCTGGTCGGGCGCGAAGCACAACGAGATCAGCCGATCGTTCAGATGCAGAATATCCGCATCCCCGAGATCGTCGGCAACCGGCAGATCAAGTCGCGCTGCATGGTCCCGGATCGCCGCGTAACGGTGAAAGTCGTGATTCAAGCCTCTGCGCGCCCGCGCCCCAAGATCGGTCTGGGGTTTCCAGTTCTGCGCGGAATGAAGGCGGTACGCCGAGAGCGTATTCTCGTAGGAACGCGTCGGTCCATACAGCGGAAGCGCAGAGACGATGTAGCCTTCGGCGCTCATGCGATAGGCTTCGGCCGGGATCGGCATAACTTTGTCGAGGCCTTCGCGAGCGAAGATCAGACCAGACGTGACGTTCGTATGATAGCGGCCCTTCTCGCGCAGCTGGCGGGAAATGTCGCCGATCGCGAGCGGATACTGCGGGGCCGGGTGCACACCCGCCAGATGACCCAGATCATCCGCGTAGCGCATGCGGTAGTGATGGATCAGCACTCCAGGTTCATGATTTTCAAGCGCACGCTTCAATTGGCCGGGCAGCACGAAGTCGTCAGCATCAAGGAAATAGACCAAATCTCCGGTTGCGCGCTCCCAACCTGCATTGAAGGCGGCGGCATGACCCTGATTGTGCGGCTGGAACACCGGGGTGATCTTGTCGCCGTACGCCAACATAACATCCCGGGAATTGTCCGACGAGCAGTCGTCCACGACGATGATCTGTGCACCCACATCTTCACCGAGGACGCTGTCGATCGCAATCGGCAGGAACCGTCCATAGTTATAGCAGGATATGATAACCGACAGGCTGGGCCGGGCCTGCGCAGCATCGGAGGCGTGAAACGGGTTATCGGCGGGTGAGTTGAGCAGCATCTTCATGTTCTTCGAGTATGCAATCTACGGACCGGGCTTTTACTTTGCCGGATTGTCGATGTGTTCGGTTGCCCAGTCTGCCTCGTGCCAAGCCAGTGCAGTACGAATGATGTTATCGATACCTGACCGGCTGGCAACCCAGCCAAGTTCTCTTTTTGCCTTGTCTGGCAAGGCAATAAGCCGTCCGGGATCGCCGGGGCGCCGCGGTCCGTAGCGGCGCGGAATTTTCCGGTTCGTTGCGCGCTCCACCGCAGTCACGACTTCCGCGACGCTGGTGCCACGACCGGTCCCGAGATTGTAGGCCGACGACGCGGCCCCCTTCTCCAGAGCGGTCAGCGCACGCAAGTGCGCCTCTGCGAGATCTTCAACATGGATGTAGTCGCGGATCGCCGTCCCATCGGGCGTGTCGAAATCGCTGCCCAGGATCGTGAACTCATAGCCCTCGTCATAAGCGCCCTTGAGGGCCAGCGGGATAACGTGCGTCTCGCAGGCATGGCGCTCGCCGGTCTTCGCGTCGCGGTCAGCGCCGGCGGCATTGAAGTAACGCAGCGGGATCGAACGGATGCCATGCGCCTTGTCGAAATCGCTGAGCATATGCTCCACCATCAGTTTCGACATGCCGTAGGGATTGATCGGCTTTTGCGGATGCAACTCGTCAATGGTCTCGGAACTCGCGTGTCCGAACGTGGCACAAGTGGACGAGAAGATCAGGTAGCCTGCGCCATGCCTGCGCATCGCTTCCAGAAGGTTGAGCGTGGCGACCGTATTGTTGCGATAATAGATTGACGGCTCACGCACGGATTCGGCGACGAGCGCCGAACCGGCGAAATGGGCAACGGCGTCGGGTTTGAATTGCGCGAAGGCGGCTTCCAGATCCGCCGGATTCTGCAGATCTCCTACAAACAGAGGGCCCCATTTCACCAGATCGCGCCAGCCAGTCGAAAGGTTGTCAAAAACCGTGACTTCCCAGCCCGCTTCGGCAAACGCCCGGCAGCAATGACTTCCGACATAGCCGGCACCGCCGGTCACCAATAGTTTTCCTGGCATTGAATCCTCTCGTCGAGCCAAACAAGATTGGCTAACGTAGCTGTCTCTACGTCAGACCGATTAACATCTTCAATGCAAGAGGCGGTCCGGAATCGATGGATCGGCGTCCGTTGGTCGCGAAGATTATCTGATTAACCGATGATCCAAACGACCGCTGAGATGATCGCGGCCCAGAGACCGGCGCTCAATCCAATAATGGTGACGAGACGAAGCCACACAGGCCACTTTCCTTCGCTGAGATCGTCCATGAAGGCATAGTCCGCCCTCGCAGGCAGTCCGGCTTGAGACGTGAAAACGCGGTGCTCTACAGGAATCATAGGCTTGGTGCTCGGCATGTCAGTACTTAACCGGGCAAGGCTTAACGTGGAGTTTAAGCGGGTACGCGCCCAGACAACGCTAATGGTTAACAGCATGAATCCCAATTCAGGCACAAATCCGGCGGGCTTCAGGCAAATCGGCGCGTGCCCCAGCTGTCCTTTGCTACCAGAAAGTGTGAGGTCGGCATCTGCGCAGACCCCCAGCGGGTGCAAGCCGGCTCGTCGCAACCTGCGCGCGAGCGCTTCAAACCTGGGAGGCCCAACCCATCCAAACACAGACTCTGCGACAGGACAGAGCCGGGCAGCTCAAACCACAGCGCGCGCCGCCAGGCTTTTACGGATGATGTCTGCCATGAACCCTTTGGGTTGAATAAAGGTCGCTTCCGGCAGTTTCGAAAGTGTGGCGGCATGTGCGGCGATCGGCTCGCGATTTGCGATCAACTGCCGGATCAAGGCCGGGAGGGTGTCGCCGATCGGCTCGGCAATGCTGAACCCGCAATTGTGTTTATCCAGCCAGGCAGCCGTTTCGGTACCCGCCGGCGCTATGGACGGCGTGCAGTAATAGCCGCCCTCATAAATGCGGCTGGGCAGCAGCCAGACCGAATTGTAACCAGCTTCCATGAAATCGCCGGCCCAGACCACATCGAGGTTCTCGTAAATGCCGGCCAGATCTTCCGGAGACCGGTAGCGGCCGAAGAAAGTCATGTTTGGCCGCGCATCGATCAGCGGCTCGAACACGCTGATCTCGGTTCGTGACGGCACACCGTGCAGCCGGATCTCGAGTTCCTCGGGAAACTGGTCAGCCAGGGCGCAGAGGAGTTCAAACGAGCGCTTGCAGCGCAGATTGCCCACCCAGCCAAGCCGCAGAGGGCGCTGATCTGCGGGGGCGGACGATTTTTGCGCGCAGGAGCGCTCGCCATAGGCCGCGCCCGGCGCCAACCGGTTTTCGACAAGATAGGCCCTGTACTCGCCAGGATAACGTTTCTCGAAATGGTTCCGGATGAAGCCGGGTGACGAAACCACCAACCCTACCGAGCGCTTCAGCAGCTGGCCTTCGATCCAGCGCATCGCCGCGCCTATGATGTCTGGGCGGGTCAGCAGCCGGTGCACGTCCAGGCTTTCGTAAATCACGGGCGTTTCCAGAGACGCATGGCGCTTCGCAAGAAAGGCGCAGGCGAGCATGTCCAGATTGCGGGCGTAGATCACATCCGCCGCTGCGAGCTGCGGCTTGGCGGCCGCAGCCAGGCGCGCGCCAGCGAATATCTGGCGGATGCGTTGCACAAAGGCGCCGTCGCGCGTTTCGCCAAGGTCGATATTGGTCCAGGCGAGCGTGCCTGGATCCCGGCGCCGCATCATGAAGCCGGTGACGTCAAGTCCGTCGTCCAGGAATGCTTGCACACGGCGTCGCACAGCAGCGTCCGCGGCGTCGTGACCGAAGAAAGCGATCCGGGTCATCCGAAGCCTCTGTTAAGGCAGCGCCGGGCGCGACTTGCGCCCGGCCGGCCGAGCCTCCGCCTATTCGGCGGAGATCCGGTCCACTGGCTCGCTGCGACCCGTCGCCTTCGCTGGCGGAACCTGCACGGCGACATTGGTCTTCGGCGATTTGCCATTCGGCTTGCGCTTGCCATTCCAGCTGAACAGAGACGGCTTCTCCTCCATCTGGTAGTACTTGCGATAGGCCTTGTAGCTTGCGCCCGGATCGCGGTGATGGCGCCGGCGATTGAGGTCGACCATGTTGAGCGTCACGCCCAGCACGTCAGCCTTGAAGTTGCGCAGCAGCGTCAGCGATTGACGGGCAGCCGAGCGCGACGAGTGGCGCCAACGGACAACCAGGATCGTCTTGTCGGCCTTGCCGGCAACCACACGGGCTTCAGCCATCAGCAGCAACGGACCGGTATCGATCAGGATCAGGTCATACATGGAGCGCAAACGTGCGAGCAGGTCGTCGAAGGCGCGGGTGCCGAACACATCGTGCGGCGTGTGGCCATTCTGCGAGAGCGGCAGGATGTCGAGCATCGTCTTGCGATCCTTGACGATGGCGTCCGACAGTTGGCCAGTCCCGAACAGGTACTCGACGAAACCGATCTCCGGCGACAGGCCGGCCGTTTCGGTGAGCTGACGGCGGCGGAAGTCGCCGTCGATGACCAGCGTGCGTGAGCCAGACATCGCTGACATGCGGCCGAGCGACAGGGTCAGGCTGGTCTTGCCTTCATCCGGAAGCGAGGAGCAGACAGCAACCGTCTTCGTTTCACTGTCGAGATCCGAGAACGCGATCGAGGCGCGCAGGTAGCGAATGCTTTCGGCATAGGCAGACAGCGGGCTTTCGACCAGGAAGTCGGCGGGATTGGTCTGCGACAGACCCATGAAGTTGACGCTGCGGATCAGCGGCACCGAACCGATCGGATTGGCGCCGAGCTTGCGCTCGACATCGTCCGTCGAGCTGATCTTCATGTCGAACATCTCGGCGAACAGGGCGAGTGCGCCACCGACAATCAGACCGAGCAGGCAGCCTACGATCAGGTTCAGCAGTTTCTTCGGCGTATCCGGAACAGCCGGCACCGAAGCGCGTGACAGGATGTTCGCATCAGCCGTGATGAGCGCGTCCTGCTCGTTCGTCTGTTTGGAGCGTGTAAGGAATTCCTCGAGCAGGATACGGCTCGTTTCGGCATCGCGCTCAAGTTCCCGCAGACGGACAAGCGCCTGGTTGTTTCCGCGCAGTTCGTATGTGGACCGGCCGATTTCACTCTGGATCGAGCCGATTTGCGATTGAGCAACGCGAAGTTCGTTCTCGATGTTTCCAGCGATACGCGACACTTCAGCGTTGATCTGACGGTCGATGTCGGCCGCTTCGTTCCGGGCACTGATCAGTTCAGGGTGTTGCGGCCCAAGTTTGGTTTCAAGTTCCGCAACCCGGCGATTGATGACCGCGCGCTGCGCCTTCAGGTCGGTAATCACTGCCGAACCGAGAACTTCAGAGATCCCGTCCGCCCCTGCTCCGCTCGCCATCTGGCGGCGCATGCTGTCGGCGCGGGCGCGGGCCCGGTCGAGATCAACCTGCAGCGTGGCCTTCTGGGTGGTGAGATAAGCGATCTGTTGTTCGGTCAGCGTCGCGCCCTGAGCAGCGAGAAGGCCGGACTCGGCGCGGTAGCTTTCCACGCGGCGTTCTTTTTCTTCCACTTCCTCGCGCAGGCCGGCGACGCGCTCGGAGAGCCATTCGGTCGCCTTGCGGGTGGCTTCGTATTTTTCCTCGAGTTGCTGAACGCGGTACTGTTCGGCGACTTCGTCTGCCAGCCGCGCCGCCGTTTCGGGCGACTCGCTGGTGACATCGATGGTGATCAGGTAGGTCGTGCCAACGCGCGCAACCGACACCTTTTCCATCAGCACTTCGACCGTGCTTTCAAGTACAGCCGCTTCCTTCTGCTCGGGCGTCAGGCCCGCATACGGATCAACCGGTGGCTTGCCACCCGTCAGGACGCGTGCGGCGCCTTTGAGCGAAGAGATCAGCCCTTTGTCTGCCGGCACCAAAGCGTAATTGAATTCCGGATCCTCGACCAGCTTCTGCTTCTCGGCAACGCGCGTCAGAAGCGACTTCGATCCGAGTACCAACACTTCCGTGTCGACAACCGCTGTCGTGCCGCCCATTCCGGAGAAGATCGCACCGAGGTCGATGACGTTCTTTTCTTCGGTGTCGAGCTGCACAACCGACTGCGCTTTATAGATTGGCGTCTGGGTGAACGTCACAAAGGCAATGATGCCAAAGGTCGTCATGAAGCCGGCCAGGATCATCCAGAAGCGCCGGTACACGATACCGACCAGCTGCTTCAGGTCGAGGGGAGCTGCAGATGCGGCTTCGCCACCGGAGGCGCTGATATTGGACGGCAATTCAATCGAGAAGGATTTGGTCAAGGCACGGCCTCTTTGAGTGAAACCGGGAACTGGCAGGGTTGCCAGCTCCCGGAGAGATCAGGTTGAGAGTTAAGGATAGAGTTTCAAGCCGATACCGAACTGGGCCTGGCTGTAGGACGGATCGCCGAAGACTCCCGTGCCCGACACGTCGCGCTCGCGGTTGCGGGCGAACACTTCCCAGTGAACGCGCTTGTTCATCTTGTAGGTCGCCGAAGCGCCAAACTCGAGGTTTTCGTCCTCGCGGTCGGTTTCTTCATATTCGTAGTTGGCGATGCCGGCATAGCCGGACAGCACGATGTTACGGCGCAGCTCATGGTCGATACCGGCTCCGAACCGCGTTTCGACGGCGCTCGGCGAGTCGAACGCGCCAACATCGACGACCCGGCGGCCGGCGTTGAAGTTGACCGTGGTCAGGCGGGTCGGGAACCACTGCATTTCTGCGTCGACCGACAGGCCGCTGACGTCTGCAAAGAAGGCATCATCCTTCTCTTCGTTCAGGTAGCCCACGGCGATGTCGCCGCGGATCAGCGAGACGAGTTCAAAGTCCACACCGCCTGCAATCGTGTAACCATTCGAGTCGCGCGAGCGCGGAGCGCCAGCGAAGACTTGCTCGCTGTCATACTCGCTGTTGCTGAGCGTGCCCTGGGTGAACACGGCAAAGTTCGGCGACACGGCATAGGAGAGGCGCGAACGCGCGCTGGTCTCGGAGCGGTCGCGGAAGTCCTGGTCGACGTTGAGGCCGGCAAAGGTTTCACCGTCCTCGAAGTCTTCTTCCGTGACGCCGAAGCTGTTGATCCAGCGAACCCGGTCGTTCTCGTAGTTGGCATCGAGCACGGCGCCGTTACGGGTGTATTCGATCGGCTTGTCGGCGCTGAAGGCGTTGACGAAATCGTAGCGCGGCTCATTCAGTTTTTCAGCGAACACGGCGCCGCCGAGCGAGAAGGAGCGCGACACGTCCAGACGGCCGCGGAGACGGCCGGTGAGGTCGGTGAACGACTCGTCCGAGAAGTCCTGGTATTCATTATGGAACGCAGAAGCATCAATGCCGACGGCGTGAACGCTCCAGTCGGTCGTTGCAGACACCTGTGCGCCGGCGCGGGCGATGACATCCGACTCTTCGGCGGCCGCGGTCGCAAAAATGTTGTCGTTCGAGGTGAGGCCCAGTTCGGCATTCGAACGCACAAGGAATGTGCCAAGACGAACCGGCTCGGCATCGAACTCCGGTTGCGCGCGGTCGCGAACCGCTTCGTACTTGTCACGGCTGTAGTAGCCATTGGCCTGACCAAAGGCGACGGGCGCAATGAGGGCGCAGGCTGCGGCGCTCATCAGTGTCATGCGTTTCAAATTGGACATTTCATCTTTCCCCAGTTTCACTGCAAGGCCGACATGGCCTGGGTTTCTGGTTAACCCGTGCAAGTTCAATACCATCTTAACGGCCCGCGTTTCTGGCGAGCACGGAGTTCCAATCCGGTTTAACCGCAAATCATTCTAAATTGAATATCAACCCTTGGAATATTCGATAATAAAAGACGGCTTTCGTTACTTTGCCGGGTGACGTCGCTAAGGAACTGACAAACAGCGGCCAATGAAACAGCTGCTTTAGAGTGTAAACTCTCATGGATGTACCATGCCGACCCTGACTCTCGCGCCCGCGTCCGTTACGGATTACCGCCGCCTCGCGGAGCGCCGCCTGCCCCGTTTCCTGTTTGATTACCTGGATGGCGGGGCCTATGCCGAGGTGACGCTGGCCCGGAATGTGCGGGATTTTGAACGCCTCGAACTACATCAGCGAATACTTAGGGACGTCTCGGCCCGGTCTGCGAAAACCCACCTTTTCGGCGCCGAATTAACCTTGCCGCTCGCCCTTTCCCCTGTAGGGTTGTCCGGCATGATGGCCCGGCGGGGTGAAGCCGCCGCCCGGCGAATCGCCGGCGTTTTCGGCATTCCGTATTGCCTTTCGACGCTTTCGGTCTGCTCGGTCGAAGAAACAGCTGCCGCAGGCACCGGTCCGCTCTGGTTTCAGCTCTACATGCTGCGCGACCGGGGAGCCTGCGCCGACCTGATCCGGCGCGCACGCGAGGCCGGGGCTTCGGTTCTGGTCCTGACTGTCGACCTGCCGGTAGTCGGCACGCGCTACCGCGATGTCCGCAACACGATGAGCGGGGGCGGCGGTAGCTGGGCCCGGTTGCGCAGGGGGCTCATCTCATACGCCTTGCACCCCGGCTGGGCCCTGGAAGTTGGACTGGGCGGCAAGCCTCACATCCTCGGCAACGTGGCGCCTTATGTGAAGGATGCCACCACACCGGCGGACTTCTCAGCCTGGGCCAATGCCTCGCTGGACCCCTCCGTGAGCTGGGCGGATCTCGCCTGGATACGCGCCCAATGGCCGGGCCCCCTCGTCATCAAGGGTATTCTGAGTCCTGAAGATGCTCAGGAAGCCGTCAGGCACGGCGCCGATGGCATCATCGTTTCAAATCACGGCGGCCGGCAGCTCGACGGCGTCGCATCCTCAATTTCGATGCTGCCACGCATTGCCGAGAAGGTTTCGGGACAGACGACGCTGATCGTCGATGGCGGCGTGCGCTCCGGCCAGGATGTCCTGAAATCTCTGGCGCTTGGCGCCAACGCCGCGATGATCGGACGCCCTTGGGTATATGCGCTGGCCGGCGCGGGAGAGGCCGGATTGCATGCCCAACTGAACGCATTTCTCGGGGAATTCTCGGTCTCCATGGCGCTGACAGGCGTCACTCGGACCGATCAGATCAAACGTGCCGTGCTCGACTGAGGAAGAAATTAGCAGTTCAGCGCGATTGACCTGGAGTGGGACAGTCGGCGATGCTCGAATCAAGCGAGCGGATTGTGCGCGCCTGCCCGAAACAGCCGGATCGTCGAGGCACGTTTCTCG
Organism: Hyphomonadaceae bacterium; assembly: GCA_027485145.1. GTDB lineage: Bacteria > Pseudomonadota > Alphaproteobacteria > Caulobacterales > Hyphomonadaceae > Hyphomonas. The sequence continues at coordinate 21,330 of JAIXRO010000216.1, forward strand.
CATGACGCCGCGCCAGATCGGCCTCGCAGCCGGCCAGACTGCTGCCTCAACTGATCTTGCCCCGCACGGAAAACCGGATGTCCCAAATTCACACACTGCCGGGTACATCGCCGCGGTCTCTCGCGGGTCTGAAACTATACCGCCTGCTGGAGCCGATGCCGGTCGAACTGGACTGGCTCATGCAGCACCTCGGCCCTCTTGGCGTCACGCTGGCGCCCTTGACCCTCCCGGCGCCGGTAGAGCCCGGCACGATGTACATCTACAACAGCATCCAGCGCATGGACCTGCCCGCCGAATTCCTTGGTCGGGTCCGCGCGGCAGGCGGCTGCGGCCTGTTCCACATCGGCGACGAATACTTCCGCAGCAACCTGACCAACTACTCCGCCTTCGATTTCGTCGTGCGGATGATGTCCGCAAAGCCGATGAACGTGCCCGGGGTATTCCCGCTTGCCCTCGGCCTCACGAACAACCTCGGCCCCGCCAACGCCACCCCGGTCAGCGAACGCCCGCTCACCTGGTTCTTCGGCGGCGACTGGAAAGCCGACCGCAGCGTCATGGCGAATGCTTTCCGCCATCTTCCTGGCGGCTTCCTCTCGATGCCGAGATCCTTTTACGGGGAACGCGGCATCAGCCGGGCCGATTATCTCTCGAAACTGGCCAACGCCAAATTCGCGCCCTGCCCGGCCGGGAACGTCTGCATCGAGACGTTCCGCCCGTATGAAGCGCTTCACTTCGGCGCGATTCCGCTCCTGCCCAAGACCCGCCTCGCCGATCCTTATCGAGACGTGCTCGGCAAGCACCCGCTGCCCACCTTCTACGATTGGGTCGCGGCACGCCGCTTTGCCGAAGCCCAGCTGAAATCGCCCAGGTCCCTGGACACGCTGCAGGCCGAATGCCTCGACTGGTGGGCCCGGGAACAGGCCTCGATCACCAGCCGCCTCGAAGCTTTCATCTCGGAGGGCCGCAGCGGCGCTTTCCGTAGCAGCCTCCAGTCCCGTTTCGCGAACCGGGACCTCGGCAAGCTTGAGCGTATGCAGGTGCTGCTTGGCCAACAAAGCCCGCAGCGCCTCATGGCCCGCACCGCCTTCACGGTCGAGCGCGTCGTGCACAAGCTGACGACCGGCAAGACGCTGTCCGGCGAGTGGTCCATCAAGGATCCGCAAACCCCGCCTCCCGCCAACTCCGACAATTCGAGCGCCAAGCCGTGATCATCCATCCCGCAAAACTCTCCGGCGCCGCCCTGGTTGACCTGCAGCGACGCGGCGACGACCGCGGCTTCTTCGCACGCACGTTTTGCGTCGACGAATTTGCGGCGGCCGGTCTGCCCACCACGTTTGTCCAGCAGAACATGTCCTGGTCCGCCCGCGCTGGCACGCTTCGCGGCATGCATTTCCAGAATAGCCCGCACGCCGAGGACAAGCTGATCCGCTGCGTGCGCGGCGCCATCTTCGACGTGATCCTGGACGTCCGTCCGGACTCGGCGACGTTCGGCCAATGGGAATCCTTTGAACTGACCGCCGAAAATCGCCAGCAGGTGCTCGTGCCGAAAGGCTTCGCTCACGGTTTCCAGACAATCACGGACGATACGGAAGTCTCCTATCTCGTCTCGCACCGCTATGAACCGGGCTCCGAAAGCGGTATCCGCTGGAACGATCCTCAGTTCGCGATTTCGTGGCCGCTCGCACCGACCGAAATGTCCCCCAAGGACGCCGCATGGCCGGACTATCGCGCGGCATGACGACTGACATGGCACTTCACTTGCTAGTATAAACTGAAATCTAAGCACTTTTGCCCCGGGGCCGGCCACATGCACATCGTTGATACAGCCCTAGCGGCACGCGCAGCTTCGGGACGTCCCGTCCAGGTCGCCATGTTTGGCGCAGGATACATGTCGCGCGGCATCACAACCCAGATCGTGCGCTACACGCCGGGCCTGCGCCTTGCCGTCATCTGCAATCGCACCGTCGACAAGGCCATCGGCTGTTACACCGCCGTGGGTGTGGACCGTGCCGACATCCGGGAAGTCACCACCGCAGCCGCGCTCGATCAGGCGATCCGTGATGGCAAATATGCGGTGACCAACGATCCCGCCGTCGCCGCCAGCGCCGGCCTTATCGACATCACCCTCGAAGCCACCGGCCATGTCGGTTACGGCGCCCTCGCGACGACGCTCTCGATCCAGCATGGCAAGCCGATGGTCTCGATGAATGCCGAGCTCGACGCGACCTGCGGCCCGATCCTCAAGGCGATGGCCGACGAGGCCGGCGTCATCCTCTCCGGCGCGGACGGCGACCAGCCCGTCGTCCAGATCAATCTCTGGCGCTATGTGAAACAACTCGGCCTGCGCCCGCTGCTCTGCGGCAACATCAAGGGCCTCCAGGACCGCTACCGCACGCCTGAAACGCAAGCCGCCTTCGCCAAGCAATGGGGCCAGACGCCCGAAATGGTGACCAGCTTCGCCGACGGCACCAAAATCTCTTTCGAACAGGCCATCACCGCCAACGCGACCGGCATGACCATCGCCCAGCGCGGCATGATCGGCCACGAGTTCAAAGGCCATGTCGATCAGATGGTCGACATGTATGACATCGACCAGATGCGCAGCCTCGGCGGTATCGTCGAATACGTCGTCGGCGGTCTGCCGAGCCCGGGGGTCTATGTCTTCGCCGAGGCGCAGGATGACATCCAGAAGGTTTATCTGAACTACGGAAAGCTCGGCCCCGGCCCGGTGTACAGCTTCTATACCGGCTGGCACCTGACGGCGCTCGAAGTGCACAACTCGCTCGCCCGCGTTGCGCTGCTCAAGGACGTGCCGATCGAGCCCCTGGGTCCGCCCGTCGTCGAAGTCATCGCGATGGCCAAGCGCCCGCTGAAAGCCGGCGAAACCATCGACGGCATCGGCGGCTTTATGACCTACGGCGTCTGCGAAACGGCCGCGATCCAGCAACAGGATCGTCTCTTGCCGATGGGCCTCGCCGAAGGTTGCCGCCTGAAGCGCGACATCGCCAAGGACGAAGCCGTCAGCTGGGATGATGTCATTCCGCCTGCAAACGATCTGCCGCACCAGCTTCGCGCCAAACAGGACGCCCGGTTTGGCGTCTCCCGCACACTCGCCCGCACTACGGAAAAAACCTCATGAAAAACGCAAACGAAGTGATCCAGGCCGACCTTGCCTACATGGCAGAGCGTCTGTCTGAAGAATTCGGCCAGATGGCCGGCAAACGCCTGCTTATCATTGGCGGCGCGGGCTTCCTCGGCCACTACCTGATCCAGGCGGCGCTCTACTACAACGACGTGTCCGGCAAGGCGCCAATCCATGTCACCGCGTTTGATAACTACATGCGCGGCATGCCGGACTGGCTGAAGGCGCTCGAAGGCCGCAAGGACCTGACGCTTCGCAAGCATGACGTGTTGCACCCGCTCCCGGCAGACCTGCCGGCTCAGGACTATCTCATTCACGCCGCTTCGATCGCCTCGCCGATCTTCTATCGCCAGTACCCGATCGAGACCATGGACGCGAACGTTGACGGCCTTCGCCTGCTGCTCGAGTACGCGCGCAAACTGGCTGCCGATGGTACGCCGATGTCGGGCTTCCTGTTCTACTCAACCAGCGAAATCTACGGTGATCCGACGGCGGACAATATCCCGACTCCGGAAACCTATCGCGGCAACGTCTCCTGTACCGGCCCGCGCGCCTGCTACGACGAATCCAAACGCTATGGCGAAACGCTGTGCGTCAACTTCGCGAAGGTGCACGGCGTACCGGTCCGCATGGCTCGCCCTTTCAACAATTACGGTCCTGGCCTCAAGATCACCGACGGCCGCGTCCTGCCGGACTTCGCCCGCGATATCTTTGCGGGCCGCGACATCGTCATGCTCTCGGACGGCTCGCCCACCCGCACCTTCTGCTACATCGCTGACGCGATCGTCGGCTACTACAAGATCCTTGTACGCGGCCGCTCGGGTGAAGCCTACAATATCGGCACCGAAACACCCGAGATCAGCATGGCCGAACTCGCCCATCGCTGCATCGCCATCGCCCGCGAAGAATTCGGCTACAAGGGCAAGCTTGTGCTCGGCCAGTCGGACGACAAGGAATACCTCACGGACAACCCGAACCGCCGCTGCCCGATCATCGCCAAGGCCCGGACGGAACTCGGCTACGAACCCTCAATTGGACCGGATGAAGGCCTGAAGCGCGCCCTCCTCTGGTATTCCGGCAACCAGGTCGCGGAGCTCGCCTAATGAAAATCGCCATTATCGGAACCGGTTATGTCGGCCTCGTCTCGGGCGCGTGTCTCGCCTCGAAGGGCCATGACGTGGTGTGCGTTGATGTGGACCCCGCCAAGGTCGCCCACATCAATGACCGCAAGCCGCCGATCTACGAGATCGGCCTGCAGGAACTGCTCGACGAAGTCGTCCCCGCCCGCCTCACCGCGACGACCGACCTGAAGAAGGCTGTTCAGGGTGCGGACATTTCACTCATCGCCGTCGGCACACCGTTCGACGGCGACCTGATCGACCTCAAGTACATCCGCGCCGCCGCTCGTCAGATCGGTGAAGCGCTGAAGGACCATGACGCCTACCACGTCGTCATCGTGAAAAGCACGGTTGTCCCCGGCACCACCGAAGATGTCGTCCTGCCGATCCTCGAAGAAGCCTCGGGCAAGAAAGCCGGCCGCGATTTCGGCGTCGGCATGAACCCCGAATTCCTCAAGGAAGGCGAAGCGATCGACGACTTCATGTACCCCGATCGCATCGTCCTCGGCGGTATCGACGCGCGCACCACCGCAGTCATGGCGAAAATCTACGACGTGTTCCCGGACGTGGACGTGATCCACACGCTTCCGCGCACCGCCGAGATGATCAAGTACACGGCCAACTCCCTGCTCGCGACGCTCATCTCCTTCTCGAACGAGATCGGCAACCTCTCCGCCACCGTCGGTGTCGACGTGGTCGAAGTCATGCGCGGCGTGCACCTCGACAAGCGCTTCACCCCGATCCGCAAGGACGGTGAGCGCGTGGTCCCGGGCTTCATCTCCTACCTCGCCGCGGGTTGCGGGTTCGGCGGCAGCTGCTTCCCGAAAGACGTGAAAGCCCTCATCGCGCATGGCGCAGGCAAGGGCGCGAAGATGGATCTGCTGAAGTCCGTCATCGCCGTCAATGCCGCCCAGCCCAACCGCATGATCGAGATGCTGACCGCCCGCCATCCGAACCTCAAGGGCCTGAAGGTCGCCGTCCTCGGCATGGCCTTCAAACCGGGTACGGACGATATCCGCGAGAGCCCCTCGCTCCCGGTCACGCAAGTGCTGATCGATGGCGGCGCCGTCATCAAGGCCTTTGACCCGATTGCCCGCCACGAAGCCGAGAAGGTGTTCCCTTCGGGCGTCGAGTTCGTCGATGCCCTGGAAGACACCGTCGCCGGCGCCGATGCGATCCTGATCATGACCGCCTGGCCGGAATTCCGCGCGCTGCCAGCCCTGCTCGCAAAGACTGGCTCGAAAGCCTATGTCGTCGATGGCCGCCGCATGCTGCCCAAAGACAGCGTCTCCGCCTATGCCGGCATCGGCCTCAAGATCGCCGAGCCAGCCTGAGTCAGGCCTCGTCCGGTCACAAACAAAAAACCCGGCGGATCGCTCCGCCGGGTTTTTTCTTGCGCGATGTGAGGCCTACCGGCCTTTGAGCCAGGGCGCGCCCTTGGCATAGGCCGCTTCCAGCACCTGCCGGTCACGCACCGTATCCATCGCCTGCCAGAAGCCGTGATGGTGGAACGCCGCTAGCTG
>JAIXRO010000134.1 GCA_027485145.1 Hyphomonadaceae bacterium
CCGCGAAAATCGCCACGCCCGGCGCCCGCGCCCAGGGCGCATCATTGGCCGCCCGCTGAAAAGACCAGGCCTTGCCCGATTGACCACGAAAACTGACTGCGTTACCCATGTTCTTGCTCCGTTCCTTGTGGAATGTTGCTACTATGTTCCAGTTTGGTTCGCAAGAAGTTTTTGGTAAACAAGGGGTTAACGGCCGCGATTCGGCGTTAACGAACGACGGTGAACTTGCGGCTGTCGAACACGCGCAGCACCTGTTTCAGCTCCCGGCCGCGGCGCAGGACCTGCCCGCCGAGACCGTACACCGCGTACTGCCCCTGCCGGTTGGCCAGGGCGGGTTCCTTCTCGATGCGCCAGGTCGGGCTGTCGGCATGCCGCCGGAAGATGGCGAAGGTCGCCACATCGGAGCCAACGCCGATGGCATAGTCGCGCGCCTCGCCCGCAATCACGAGGCGGCCATAGACATCAAGAATGGGCTGCAGTTCGCTCTTCTGGAAGGCGACCACCGGATCGGGCGGAGATTTTCGCGAAAGATGTTCCGTCATTGATGACAGTTCCGCATAGCTTGACGCGCGCGTCCAGTGACTCTTGGAGCTAACTGCGAATTAATCCGCCGATCCTGAAATCTCCGCATTTCGGACTTGCCGCCGCCGCATGGGGCAGCCATCTTGAGATCGTCGGGCGGAGGTCATTAGCAGGTGCCCCGGACCCATCAGCCCCCCCAGCCCCCTGGGGCGCTTGATCAGCTTCCGTCCGACACTTCCCCAAATCCAGAAGGCAGAACGCTCAGCGTTTGCTGAAGCGTTCCAGAACCGGTTTCACGATCCGGCCCGCACGCTGTCCGACGCCGGACGCGTTGGCCAGCCGCCGCGAGATGAACCCGTCGAGGTCTTCCGGCGCCGGATTGTCGGCCCAGTAGAGGACGATTGCCGGCAGCACACCCGCCAGCAGGGCGCGCTTCGAATACCGGTTATAGTCGTCCGACTGGTCGCCCGCCGCGGTCCAGATCATGTCGGCCACTTTCCAGGTCCGCTGCAGCGCCGGGCCCGCGCCCCACGGCAGGAAGCCCCGGCTGGCCGCACGGCGCGCCGCTTCCCGGTTCGGGGCGAGCGCGTCCAGCCAGGCCAACACGCCGCGTTTCACTTTGTCCGGAACCCGCAAGGCCGACAGATCCGCCCCCGCAAGCTCAGCCCGCGCCGCGGCTTCGGCCGCATCAAAGAACGCATCGATCAGATTGAGCACGCCCTGCGGCGCCGCCAGCGCCTGTTCACCTTGTGACAGCCCGGCGCGGACGGCGGCGGCGCGCGCCGCCTCCTCAGTCCAGCCCTCGAACGCGACCTCAGGCAGCAGTTCGGCCAGCCAGCGGCGGCGCAGGATGTCGGATGGAGGCTCGGTCATCGTAAATTCCCCGCAGGCCAGGGCTTGGCGGAACTGCTTGCCCCGTGATATAGGCCGCGCTTTCCGGGCTGTCAGGCCCACCCTGCCTCAATTTCCGGCCGCTGCGCCAGACCCGAACCCGATGGAGAAGTCCTATAGTACAGATCGTCGTCCGCGATAACAACGTCGAGCAAGCCCTGCGCGCGCTGAAGAAGAAGATGCAGCGCGAAGGCCTGTTCCGGGAAATGAAAGCGCGTCAGGCGTTTGAAAAGCCGTCCGAGAAGAAAGCCCGCCAGCGCGCCGAAGCTGTGCGCCGGGCCCGCAAACTCGCTCGCAAACGCGCCCAGCGCGAAGGCATCGTCTAGTAAAATTACGCTTGTAGTCACTCCCGCACTGCGCCAGAATTTGCGCAGTAAAAGGAGCGGATTATGGCCCCGAAATACTTTCTGAGTTTCGCCGCGATCGCACTCCTCTTCGGAGCTGCGCCTCGCGGCGAGACTGTTTTCTGGCAGATCGAACCCATCGTCACCGAAGGCCACGTCGAACGACTTGACCTCACGCTGCAGTTTCCCGGCGACGCGGATGGAGAGACGACTCTCGATCTTCCAGACGACTGGGGCGGCGAACGTGAACTCTACCGCGCCCTCTGGGACATCCGCGCCGACGGCGCCGAAATCTCGCCGGGCCCGTCGCCCGCCAAGCTGATCCTGCGCCACGCCCCATCGGCCCCGGTGACCCTGCGCTGGAAAGCCGGTAGCGGACCGGACCAGCCCCCCGCCAAGGCCGTCGGCAATGACTACCGTCTCCGCTTCGCCGCCGGCCATTTCTTCGTGATCGGCTACGCCGCCCTGCCCTGGCCCGAACACCTCTCCGACGAAACGCCCGCCCGCGCCGAGATCACCCGCCCGGAAGGGCTCACGATCGTCTCAGATCTCGACCATGTTCCGGCCAACGCCGTGGCCGACCTCGGCACGCTGGCACAGAGCGTGCTCATGGGCGGGAACATCCGCGTCATCGAAACCGGCGGCGCGCGTCTGGCGCTTACCGGGAAATTCGATCACCTCGATGACGCCTACTGGCGCGACACCTTCACCCGCGTCGCCAGGGCCGAGCGCAAGTACTGGAAGACCAAAGACGAAGCCTTCCTCGTCACGATTATCGCGGAAACCGGCAAGGGCGACGCGCTCTCGATCGGCGGCACCGGCCTCGGCGACGCCTTCTCCCTCTTCGCCTCGCAGAACATCGATTCCGCGACCTCCCTGTCCATCATCGCACATGAGATGATGCACACCTGGATACCCGGACGCATCGGGCGCCTGCCGGAAGAGAACGAGCCGATCGGCTACTGGCTGTCCGAAGGCTTCACAGATTGGGCAACCTTCCGCACCCTCGTGCGTGCGGGCCTCTGGACACCCGATGCCTTTGCCTCGGCCTTCAACACGTCTCTGGAAGCCTATGATCTCTCTCCGAACCGCAGCGCCACTGGCGCGGAAATTGCCGCAGGTTTCTGGACGAGTTCGGAAATCAGCCGCCTGCCCTACCAGAAAGGCATGCTGATCGCGTCCCGGCTCGACCACCGCATCCGTGAGGAGACGAACGGCCGGCGCGATCTCGACGACGTCCTGCTCGCCATGCAGAAAGCGGCGAAGCGCGACCCGGACCTCATGGCCCACGACAATCTCATCCGTAGCCTGAAGAAAATCGCGCGCTGGGACGCAGCCGCCGAGATCAACGCGCTCGCCTTCGAGGGCGCCCCGGTCGACCTCGCACCCGACCTGTTCAAGCAGTGCGGTACCTTCACCTCGGCGGAGCGCGCCCTGTGGGAGCGCGGTTTCGACTTCACGGCCACGTCCCGCGCCAACTGGGTCGTCACCGGCGTCATCGAAGGCAGCCGCGCCTGGGAAGCGGGTCTGCGCGACGGGATGGTGCTGACATCCTGGTCTGAGGACTCCCGCGACCGCGACCCGTCGGTGCCCAAGACGGCCAGCGTCCTCGATGGCGAAACGAAACGCGAGATCACCTGGCTCCCGCAGGGCCGCGAGACGCGCACCGTCCGGCGCTTCGAACTTGCAACAGGGCTTGCAGCCAACGAGGCAAGGGCCTGCGAGAGGCGCCTCAAAGGTCAGTGAACGGATAAAGGCGCTTGCCTATCCCTTCACGTCCGCCTTCGGCTTCATCCCCATTGCGCCCTTGATCATCCCCATCAGGTCACCGATCCCTGCGCCGTGCACCGCGCCGGCGCGGTACACCTTGGTGGACAGCCAGACGATCAACACGGTCGTGGCGGCCATGAGCCCCATCTGCGCGACGATCTCCCACAAGGGTGGGTCCTGCGGCATCCTCAGGATCAGCAGGAAGGGCGTGAACAGAGGCACCCAGCTCGCATAGTCGATCACCGGCGAGCCCGGATCCTGGAACGCGATGAAGATCGCAAACATCGGCAGCATCAGCAGGATCATCATCGGGCTGAGCAGCGTCTGCGCTTCCTGGATCGTGTCGCACAGCGAGCCGAGTGCCATGAAGATCGCGCCATAGAGCACATAACCGAGAATGAAACTGATCAGCGCCGGGATGATCAGGCCGGGATCGGTCGCCGCCGCAAGGAACGGCGCGATCAGCTCGGTCAGGCCCGGTGACTGGCTGGCCGCGAAGGCCGATCCCACACCCGCAAACATTGACCAGGACAGCATCATCGTGGACGTCACCGCGAACACGGCGAGCAGCTTGCCCGCCAGCAGCTCCGGCAGCTTCACCGATGTGAGCAGAGTATCGAAGATCTTGTTGGAGCGCTCCTCGATCGTGCCCATCAGCAGGTACTGGATGATCGAGAACACCATGAGCCAGAGGAAATAGGCGAGCGCCACGGCCACGATGGCAGGCGCCCGGTCGGCCACCGTCACTTCCGAGCCGCCGCCCACTTCGTCGCGCGGCCGGAATTCGGCGACCTCGACCGCCCGGTCGTCCGCCTCCTTCAGGAACTCGGCGCTGAGCCCCGCCGCCAGCAAGGCGTCCCGGCGGCTGAGATCGCGCATCGCCGTCTCCGCCGAGTATCGCAGGCCCGAGACGTTCACATCGGAACTCCAGTATTCCAGCACTCGTCCGTCTGCGGAGAGTATCAGCGCGGCAAACAGCGGCTTTTCGCCCGCCGGTCCGGAGACCAGCTTCTCGCCGGTCAGGTAAGGCTGCAGCGCCTCAACCGACTGCGCGGGAGGGGCGACCGCGACGAACTTCCGGTCAGGCGCCGCTTCTGCAAGCTGCGCCTCGTTCACCGGAACCTTCATCTGCCCGGCCAGCGCGGCGGCGTCCTGCGCGGCCCGCGCCTCGGTCCGGCGGAACTCCGCCTCGATGGCGCCCGCGATCACATTCGAGGGCTCGACGACCGTATAGTATCGCACCGGCGATGAGGACGCCGCGAAATAGCCGAATCCCGCGCCCACGATCAGGAACAGAGGCACAGCCGCGAGGCTCAGCCAGAAGCCCCAGGCCTTCACATAGCCGAGGAAATCGCGCCGGAAGATCAGGTAGATGTTGCGCATCAGGCCGCCTCCACTACGTCCGCCGCAGACGGCGCATCGAGCGAGGCCGCCTCCGCTTCGCCGACCAGCGACACGAACACGTCGCGCAGCCGCGCGTCTTCCGGCTGGAAACCCACAATCGGCGCGCCGGTTTCCAGCGCCGCCCGCAGCGCGTCTTGCGCGCCCAGTCCCTTCGGCAAGCTCACCCGCCAGGAATCGCCCGGCCCTTTGTCGGCCGCCCGGTGTGCCTCGAACCCTTTCGGTGCCAGTGCGGCCGCAAGGTCGAATCCATGCTCCACCGCCATCCGCGCCCCCTGCCCGAGCGTCGCATAGGCGGCGTCCAGCGTGCCATCGAACACCTTGCGCCCGCGCGCCAGCATCACGATCCGGTCGCACAGCCGCTCGGCATGTTCCATGACGTGCGTCGAAAACAGGATCGTCGCCCCGCGCGCATGTTCGGCCCGGATCAGGTCTTCGAGCGTCTGCTGGTTCATCGGGTCGAGGCCCGAGAAAGGCTCGTCGAGGATCAGGAAATCCGGCCGGTGCGCCAGCGTCGACAGGATCTGCACCTTCTGCGCCATGCCTTTCGAGAGCTTCGAAATCCGCGACGCCTTGAACTTGCCGAGACCGGTCGTCTCGAGGAGCTCGTTCGCCCGCGCCCGCGCGTCGGCGGCGCCCATGCCCTTCAGGCGGGCGAAATACGTGATCGTGTCGCGCGCCGTCATCTTCTTGTAGAGGCCGCGCTCTTCGGGAAGGAAGCCGACCCGGCGCAGGTTCTGGATATCCGGAGCCGCCCCGAACAGCGACACGGCGCCCTCGTCCGGCTGCATCACACCCAGCGACATCCGCAGGCTCGTCGATTTTCCGGCGCCATTCGGTCCGAGGAAGCCGATGATCTGGCCCTTCGGGACTTCGAACGAGAGATTATTGACCGCCGTGAAGGCGCCAAATCTCTTCGTCGCGCCGGACATGACGAGAGGTGCATCGCCCATAGGCGTCTCCTTCAACAGCTTGACCCATGACTTTAGCGTTTTTCGATAAAGCTCAAGAGATATGGACTGTGAAGACTTAGAGCTGCGTTAAACGCAGGCCGCCAGCTTCAGAGAACAGCGCCGAAAAGCCAGATCATCGCCTGCACGATCAGGGCGAGGATGATCATCACCACGACCGTCGCCATCCAGCGCCCGCCAAGGTTCATCATCAGCCCGGCGCCAAAACCGACAATCGCCATCAGGCCGAGCGAAACCGCCCAGTTGAAGCCGATCGCAATCGCGAGCGTGGCATGGCCGACCATCAGGATGATCAGCAGGCCGCCCCAGACGCTGCCCGTGATGAATCCGTCCCAGGTCGCCTTCTGGTCCTGGATGTCCATCTCGCCGCGGTGATATTCGTGGGTCGCCATCGTCTGCCCTCTCGACTGGAATTTGCCTTCTAATCGGCGCCGCGTCCGCCATCAAGCGCGGCAAAGCGCCCTTCCGGAACTGAGTGTCAGTTGACCCTCGGCCGGGCCTTGCGTTTCGGGGGCTTGGGGGCAAACGGCGCGGGCAGCGGCAAGGCCGGCACGCCTTCCTCCTGCAGCGCCTCGCGCTCCTCGGGCGTCGTCTCGCCCCAGATCGGGCGGTCTTCCGTCTCGCCGTAGAACATCGCCCGCGCCTCGTCGGCGAAACTCTCGCCCACATAGTCGAAATTCTCGGCCACATGCGCCCGCGCCCGCCGCGCGAACTCTTTTGCGAGCGCTTCGGCGTCCATCTCAGGCCGTGCAATGCGCCCGGCGGCGCGCTCCGATGTGCGTACCGCCGGCGCCATGATCTGCTTGGTCACCTTGCGGCTGTCGCATTCGGGGCATGCCACCAGTTTGCGGGCCGCCTGCCGGTCATACGCCTCCGACGAGGCAAACCAGGCCTCGAACTCGGCCTCGCACCCTTCGCAAGCCAGCGCGTAGCGGATCATCGCCCTGCCTCAGGCCCCGGCCAGCATCGGGTCGAGCTTGCCCGCCCGGTCCAGCGCCATCATGTCGTCGCAGCCGCCGATGTGCCGATCGCCGACGAAAATCTGCGGAAACGTCTTCCCGCCGCCGGAGCGCTGGATCATCTCTTCCTTGAGCGCCGCGTCCATGCCGGCATCGATTTCCTTGAAATCGGCCTTCTTGTCCTTCAGCAGCGCCACCGCGCGCGAACAATAGGGGCAGAACTGACGGGTATAGATCGTGACCTTGGCCATCCGGCATTCCTCTAACGACAGGCGGGGGCAGTCTGCCCGAGCAGGTTAATTATATGGTTACGTCGGTTTCGCGAACAACGCGCGCCAGCACAAGCACGTCAACGTGCCGCGCCCCGGCCTGTTTGAGGGCGCGCGTACACGCACTCAGCGTCGCCCCGGTCGTCAGCACATCGTCGATCAGCAGCACGCGTTTACCTTCGATCAGCCCCTTCCGGCCCGGCCGCACGCGGAACGCCCCCGACACGTTGCGCCGCCGCGCCCGCCCGGCAAGGCCCGCCTGGCTCGGCGTCCGGCGCGCCCGCACCAGCCCGTCCACCAGCACCCGCCGGCCCGTCTCGGCGCCGATCGTCTGCGCCAGCCATCCGGACTGGTTGAACCCCCGCACCACCAGCCGCGTATAGTGCAGCGGCACCGGCACCAGCACGTCCGCCTCCTCGATCAGCACGCTGCCCGCTTGCCGCATCCAGCCGGTCAGCGCCGGCAGCCCGTCCCGCCGTCCGGAGCGTTTGAGATCGAGCACGGGCCGCCGCGATGTCTCGTCATACACCAGCGCCGCCCGCGCCCGGTCCCAGCGCGGCGGGCGGGCCAGGCACACCACGCACCAGGTCTCATCCCCCGTGCGGTAATCGAGCGGCACGCCGCACCGGTCGCACAGGGGATCGGAAATGAAATGCAGCCGCGCGAAATCCTCTGGCGAAAGCGGCCCGCGGCCCATCCCGCGTTCGCCGCTGAGCAGCGACCGAGGCGGCCAAATGAAGTCACCGGCGGCGCGGAGAAACGCCTTGGCCCCGGCGTGCCGAGTGGGCATATCCTTCGCCATGAACCCGCCGTCTCCCCCGCTTCCGAAAACTGGCCCGCCGCAGATCTTTGACCGCGCCCGCCTCGCCGCCCGCCGGGGCCGCATCGCCGGGACCTTTGCAAACTATGACTTCCTGCGCCAGCGCGTGATCGATGACCTCGAAAGCCGCGCCGGCGACACGCCGCGCATCTTCGAGCGCGGCCTCGAACTCGGCGCAGCCGGCGGCGAGCTGTCGTCCCGCCTCCTTGCCAGCGGCAAGGTCCGGTCAATGCTTGCGGCGGACACCGCCGAAGCCTTCGTCGCCGCCGCCCGTGCGCGCGGGCTGGACGCCGTGATCGCGGACGAGGAAGCCCTGCCTTTTGCCCCCGCCAGTTTCGATCTCGTGCTCGCGCCGCTCACGCTGCACTGGGTGAATGACCTGCCGGGCACGCTCAGCCAGATCCGGCAAATCCTCAAGCCGGACGGCCTGTTCCTCGGCGCCCTGTTCGGCGCAGGCACGCTCATCGAACTGCGCAGTGTGCTGACGGAAGCCGAGAGCGAGATCAGCGGCGGCCTTGCCCCCCGTCTCTCACCCCTTCCCGGCCTGCGCGACATGGCAGGCCTGATGCAGCGCGCCGGCTTCGCGCTGCCGGTCGCCGACCGCGACACCGTCACGGTCCGCTTCCCGGATCCGGGCCGCCTGCTGGCAGAGCTCAAGGGCATGGGGGAGCGCGCCGCCTTCAACCAGGGCACGGCGCAGCCCTTGCCGCGCCGCGTCCTCGCAGAGGCCAAGGCGCGCTACACTGAAGCCTTCGGACAGGCCGATGGCCGCATTCCGGCAACCTTCGAGATTGTGCACGTGTCCGGTTGGGCGCCCGGCCCCGGCCAGCCTCAGCCCCTGAAACCCGGCAGCGCCAAGGTCAGCCTGGCCGATGCCGTGCGCCGCGCTCAAGGTAGCGGCGCATAAGCTGATCTTCCGCTTCCGGACGGATCAGACCGCGATTTCGTCTTCCAGCATCTGGTAGGTATCGTCGTTCGCATCAGCGACGCTCGTCAGCCCCGCGAGCAGGGTGACCACGATCAGACCCGCGATCAATCCGTATTCAACGGCCGTCCCGCCGCACTCGTCGGCGAAAAAGTCCTTGATCGAGAATGCGCAGTTCATCATCTCAGGTCCATCATCGGCTTCGTGCGAGCCAGTCGAACAGAGGGATATCTGCCGGTGGCGCGGGATAGTCTCGCAGCCGGGATGTTTCGACCCACGCAATGGCTTGGCCCTCGCGCGGCCGGATGTCCCCCGTCCACGTTTCACACCCGTACAATGGCATCAAAAGGTGAAAATCCGTGTAGCCAAAACTGGCGAAGGTCATCGGCTGAAGTTGGGTTTCGTTAACCCTGATCGACAGCTCTTCCTCCAGCTCGCGCGCCAGCGCGGCCTCCGGCGTCTCGCCCGGCTCCAGCTTGCCGCCGGGAAACTCCCATAATCCTGCCAGTGACTTTCCCAACGGCCGCTGCGCCAGCAGCACACGCCCCTGCGTATCGAACAAGGCCGCGGCCACGACCAGCAGGACCCGGCCGGTCATGTCCGGTAGGCGCCGTTGATGTCCACGTATCCATGCGTCAGGTCGCAGGTATAGACGGTCCAATTGCCCGTCCCCACGCCGAGGTTCACGCGGATCCTGAACTCGGACTTGGCAAACACCGCGCCGGCCGCTGCCTCGTCATAGTCCGGCGCCCGCGCGCCGTCCTTGGCCACCTGCACCTCATCAAACCAGATCGCCAGCTTCTCGATATCGACCGGCTCAAATGACTTGCCGACCGCCATCACGATCCGCCCCCAGTTCGCGTCCCCGGCTGCCATCGCCGTCTTGATCAGCGGCGAATTGGCGATCGACACGCCTACCGCTTTGGCCGATGCATCCGACGCAGCGCCTTCCACATCGATCGTGGCGATCTTGCTCGCCCCTTCCCCGTCCTTGACCACCTGCATCGCGAGGCCGTGACACACGCCCCGCAGCGCCTCCAGGAAAGCCGGGAACCTCGGATCGGCGCGGCTCTCGATCGGCGCCATGCCGCTCGCCCCGGTCGCGAAGACCATCAGCGTGTCGGATGTCGATGTATCGCCGTCCACGGTGATCGAATTGAACGTCGTCTCGGCAATTCCGGCGAGCGAGGATTGCAAAAGGTCCGGCGACACGGCCGCATCCGTAAACACATACGCCAGCATCGTCGCCATGTTCGGCGCGATCATGCCGGAGCCTTTCGCGATGCCGGCAAAATGCACCGGCACACCGCCCAGATGCGTCGTATGCCCCGCACCCTTCGGATAGGTGTCCGTCGTCATGAACGCCCGCGCCGCCTTCTCCCAGTCCGGAAAGTGCAGCCCGGCGGAGAGATCAGGCACGAACTCGCCGACATAGTTCGGATCGCTCAGCGGCTCCCCGATCACGCCGGTCGCCGCAAGGAAACACTGTTCCCGCTTTGCGCCGAAGGTGTGCACGAGCGCCGCCAGCGTCGCTTCGTTCTTCAGCACACCCTTCGGCCCGGTGAAGGCGTTCGAATTACCCGAATTGACGATCAGCGCCTTCGCGCGGCCGCCGCCAGCCTTCAGCGCCTCGCGGCACCAGCGCACGTCGGCCGACGCGGTGAGCGAGCGTGTGAATACACCGCCGCACGCCGTGCCTTCGTCGAACACGAACAGGAACACGTCATCGCGCTCCACCCCCCGCCGCGCATAGAAGCCGCGGCTGGCCGTCGCCGAAAGAAGCCCGCGCACGGGCGGCAGATCGGGGAACCTGGCGGGCGCAAAGGGCGAGGGTTTCAGTTTCACAGGTCATCCTCGCTCGGCGGGGCTTGGGGAATGGGCGCAGCCGGTTCGGCCTGAGGCACATAGACCTGGCCGGACCCCTGCTCGATCGAGGCTTCGGTGCGCAGGCGCCGCAGGATCCGGCTGACCTCGTTCAGCGTCAGGAAGGTGGCGATCTCGGGCCGCATCTCCTCGCGTGTTTTCGGCGGCTCGGTCCGGCGGTCCTTGACCTTGAGGATGTGCCAGCCGTCTCCGGTCTGGAATGGCGGAGAGACTTCCCCGACCGGCGTATTGGCAATCACCAGCGGGAACGGCTCGGGCAGGTCATTCGGCGCGACCAGGCCAAGATCCCCGTTTTCCATGCGGGTGCGCGTATCCTTGGAATTGTTGAACACCAGGCTCTCGAATGTCTCGCCGCCTTCGATCTGCTTGAACAGCGCGCTCGCCTCGTCCTCGGTATCGACAAGAATGTGGGCCACCGAAACCTTGTCGTTGACCTGCTGCAGGCGGACCTGCTCGCTGTACATCTTGTCGATGGCCTCTTCGGTGACTTGCTGCGCCACCAGGCTCTCGACCAGCAGGTTGCCGAGGATGCGCTCGCGCGCCATCTCAAGCCGGCGCTGGCCGGACGGATCACGGTCCAGCTTCCGCCGCAACGCCTCCTGCGCCATCAGTTTCTGGTCGATCAGCTGGTCCAGTACGATGCGGTATTCCTCGTCGCCGGAATCAAACTCCTGCCCGGCTGCAATCAGCCCCCGGGCGACGGCCTCGAGCTCCACGTCCCCCTCGAAAACCGGCTCGCCATTGACAAATGCCGCAACCGTCTGGTCGAGCACCTGAATCTCGGCCACCGGTGTTTCGGCTTGCTCACACCCGGCCACCAGCCCCAGCAGCGCGAGCGCGGCCAAATGCACGGGCAAAATCAATGGACTGGCGCGCATCACGGCCCTCCTCGTGGACTGAGGGCGCCTCATTGACACCCCTTGGCGGCGTTCTTAAGTCTGCCCCGCGTGCTGGTCGAGTAGTTTCCGCCAGGCAGAGCGCGGTGGGATATCGGCTAAAAATCCTGTAAGCTTCGGTTCAGGATTGGTCCGGTAGGCCCTCATCAACTGGTTGGTGCGTTTCAAATGTTGTCTGTTGCCCGCAAGATTTTCGGAACCGCCAATGACCGGAAACTAAAGCCGCTCCGAGCGCGGGTGAACCGGATCAACGCGCTCGAGCCGATCATGGAAGCGCTGTCCGACCAGTCGCTGCGCAGCAAGACCCAGGAATTCCGCAAGCGCCTCGCCGATGGCGCCACCCTCGACAGCCTGCTCGAAGAAGCCTTCGCGGTTGTTCGCGAGGCCGCCAAGCGCGTCAACAACATGCGCCACTTCGACGTCCAGCTGATGGGCGGCATGGTGCTGCATTCCGGCGCCATCGCCGAGATGCGCACCGGTGAGGGCAAGACCCTCGTCGCCACCCTCGCCGCCTATCTCAACGCCCTTGAAGGCAAGGGCGTCCACGTCATCACGGTCAACGACTATCTCGCCCGGCGCGACTCCGAATGGATGGGCCGCATCTATGGCGCCCTCGGCATGTCCACCGGCGTCGTCGTGCACGGCGTCACCGACGAAGAGCGCAAGGCCGCCTACGCCGCCGACATCACCTACGGCACGAACAACGAATTCGGCTTCGACTACCTGCGCGACAACATGAAATACGCGCTCGACCAGATGGCCCAGCGCGGCCACCATTTCGCGATCGTGGACGAGGTCGACTCGATCCTGATCGACGAAGCCCGCACCCCGCTGATCATTTCCGGCCCGACCGATGACCGCTCGGACCTCTATATCAAGATCGACAGCCTCATCCCCCGCTTCGGCGCCGGCGATTTCGACCTCGACGAGAAGCAGCGCTCGGTCGTGTTCAGCGAAACCGGTACCGAAAAGCTCGAAGGCTGGCTCGGCGAGATGGGCCTGCTCGAAGGCTCGCTCTGGGAGCCCGGCAATATCGGCCTTGTCCACCACTCAAACCAGGCCCTGCGCGCCCACAAGCTCTACAGCCGCGACAAGGACTACATCGTCAAGGACAACCAGGTGATGCTCATCGACGAGTTCACCGGCCGGATGATGGAAGGCCGCCGCCTCTCCGAAGGTCTGCACCAGGCCATCGAGGCGAAGGAACGCGTCGACATCAAGCCCGAGAACGTCACCCTCGCCTCGATCACCTTCCAGAACTATTTCCGCCTCTACAAGAAGCTCGCCGGCATGACCGGCACCGCGCTGACCGAGGCCGACGAGTTCGCCGACATCTACAAGCTTTCCGTCATCGATCTGCCCACGAACAAACCGGTCCTGCGCCAGGATGATGACGACGTCGTCTATCGCACGGCCAAGGCCAAGTATGCCGAGATCGTCAAGGAAGTGCGCGAGGCCAACGCCAAGGGCCAGCCGATCCTGCTCGGCACCGCCTCGATCGAGAAATCCGAACTCCTGTCGAACCTGCTCACCGCGCAGCGCATCCCGCACAAGGTGCTGAACGCGCGCCACCACGAGCAGGAAGCCTTCATCGTCGCCAATGCCGGCGTGCCCGGCGCAGTCACGGTCGCCACCAACATGGCTGGCCGCGGGACCGACATCCAGCTCGGCGGCAACCACGAGATGCGCCTCACCTCCGAGCGCGCCGAGAAGGAAGCCGCCCTTGGGCGCGAGCTTTCCGAAGGCGAAGTCTCGCTTTTGGCCGCCCAGATCCGCGCCGACATCGAGATCAAGAAAAAGCAGGCGCTCGACGCCGGCGGCCTCTATGTTCTGGGTACGGAGCGTCACGAATCCCGCCGCATCGACAACCAGCTGCGCGGCCGCACAGGCCGTCAGGGCGACCCCGGCAAGTCGAAATTCTACATCTCCATCGAAGACGACCTGATGCGCATCTTCGCCGCCGACCGGATGGACGCCGTCATGCGCCGCCTCGGCATCAAGGAAGACGAGGGCATCACCCATCCCTGGATGAACAAGGCGATGGAAACCTCGCAGCGCAAGATCGAGGAACGCAACTTCGAGATCCGCAAGAACGTCCTCAAGTATGACGACGTGATCAACGACCAGCGCAAGGCGATCTTCGAGCAGCGCCTCGAATTCCTGCGCTCCGATGACGTCTCCGAGACGATCGCCGACATGCGCGAGACCGTGATCGAGGCGCTCGTCTCCCGCACGATGCCGGAAAAGGCGTATGCGGAGCAATGGGACATGGACGGTCTCGGCGAAGCCCTGCGCTCGGAGTTCGCTGTCGACCTTCCGGTCAAGGACTGGGCGGCCGAAGAAGGCGTTGCCAACGAGGAAATCGCGCAGCGCGTGCGCGAAGCGACCGACGCGCACTATCTTTCGCTCACCCGCCAGATCGGCGACGCGCAGATGCGCCGCATCGAGAAGCAGCTCCTGCTGCAGGTGCTCGACATGCGCTGGCGCGAACACCTCCAGCAGATCGACCAGCTGCGCTCGGTCATCCATCTTCGCTCCTACGGCCAGCGCGACCCGCTGAACGAGTTCAAGCGCGAAGCCTTCAACCTGTTCGATACGTTGCTCAACGAGCTGCGCGCTACCGTCACGCGCTCGCTCATGCACATCCGTGTACAGACCGGTCCGGTCACCGAAGCGATGCGCCGTCCGGTCCCCGTTCCGGCCGCGCCCCTGCCCGCCGCGGCGCACGAAACCAAGCTCGACCCCGATACCGGCGTCAACGAGATGGACCCGGACGACCGCTCGCCGCCGCCCGGCGCGCCGCTCTACCAGGCCGAAGACGACTGGGCCAACACGCCCCGCAACTCCGCCTGCCCCTGCGGCTCCGGCAAGAAATACAAACACTGCCACGGCGCCATCGAAACCCAGAAGGCCTGAAGCCCGCCTCGCTCGTCCCCGCGAAAGCGGGGAACGCAAAGGGCCGTACGGAATTTCGGCGCACAAGTTTTCACTTGTGCCTACGAAAACGCAGCCCTTGCTGTCTTTTCGAAAGATTTTTCTGTCACCCCGGCGCAAGCCGGGGCCCAGAAAGCCAAGCAAAACAACGCTTCAGGGTCCCGGCTTCCGCCGGGATGACAGATAGCTGAAGAAACTTTGCTCGCGCGAACCCTGCTGCGTTCCCGCCGGGGTTAGTCTCATCCCCGATGACCTACACGCTTCATCAGCCCCCCGCCGGCCTGACCGGCTGGCCGCGCCTCATCTGGCCGCTGGTCTACGTGCAGCTGATGGCGCTGAAAGCCTGGGTGCGCAAACACTACGGCCCCGGCGTGCCCTACTGGTACGAGATCAGCCGCTGGGGGATCGTCTCCCTGAAACACATGCCGATCGACTTCACCTGGAGCTATTCGGCGAACGGCGCGCTGCAGCCCACCAAGTTCGATTTCACCCTCGCGATCACCTCGCCGCGCCTCGCGTCAGCGCTCGTAGCCGAGGCTGTCACCGAACCAGTCGCCCCGGAACAAGACGCGCCCGCATACTCCGTACACCGGCTTTCGTTCGCGATGCATCACGACACGTCTTAGGCAGACCCCACCCTCCTGAATCTCAGAAACCACCGCACGGCCCCCACCGCTGCGGCCGCCCGTGCGGCCCTAGCCCCGCGCGCCCTTGCGCCAGTTGCACACCGCATGCGCCAATTGAAGATTCCCCGGCGCGTCCGGCCCGCCCGCCGCCTTCGGCCTTATATGATCGAACGTCGGGCGCTGTTTCTTCCAGAGCGTGGCATGCGCCAGCACGAACCGGCTCTCTGGCATCGCCAGCCCGCACAGGGCGCAGCAGCCCTCCTGCCTGTCCCACAGCGCGCGGAAAAGCTCCGTATCCGGAGGGGCGAACGTCTGGCTCACAGGCCTGCCGGGGGCGGCCAGCCGCGCCGCGCGCACGCCGCCAGCACCGTGTTGCGCAGCAGGCAGGCAATCGTCATCGGCCCCACCCCGCCTGGAACCGGCGTGATGAACCCCGCAACCTCGGCGCAGCTTTCGAAATGCGCATCGCCCACCAGTTTCGTCTTGCCCTCGCCCTTTTCGGGCGCCGGAACGCGGTTGATGCCGACATCGATCACCACCGCGCCTGGCTTCACCCAGTCGCCGCGCACCATTTCCGGGCGGCCGACCGCCGGCACGAGGATATCTGCCGTCCGGCACAGCGCCGCCAGGTCCGCCGTCCGGCTATGCGCAATCGTCACCGTGCAATTCTCGGCAAGGAACAACAGCGCCGCCGGCTTGCCCACCAGGATCGAGCGGCCGATGACCACGACATGCTTGCCCGAAAGGTTATCGCCCAGGGCCCGCTTCGCCAGGATCACCGAGCCAAACGGCGTACACGGACGAAGCCCGGGCTTGCCAAGGCTGAGCCGCCCGGCGGAGACTTCCGTCAGCCCGTCCACGTCCTTCGCCGGGTCGATCCGCTCGATCGCCGCGTCGGCATCCAGCCCGGCCGGCAAGGGGAGTTGCAGCAGGATTCCGTCCACGGACGGATCGGCGTTGAGCTTCGCGATCAGCGCCTCGACTTCGCCCTGCGTCGCGGTGGCGGGCAGCCGGTGATGATGCGAGACCATGCCCGCCTCCCCCGTCGCCTTGACCTTGTTGCGGACATAGACTTCGCTCGCCGCATCCTCGCCGACGAGGACCACCGCAAGCCCCGGCGCCTCGGGCAACGCGCTCACGGCGCGTGCAACACCGGCGCGCACATCCGCCGCGACTGCAATCCCGTCAATCCGAACCGCGCTCATCTGCCAGCCAGCCTTCAATCACACCCGCCAGGTCCGGCGGGCCGTCGATTTCGAGACCTTTTATCCGAGTCTTGCCGCCCGTCATCACCTTCACGGCAGACTTCGCGAGGCCGAGCGCTTTTGCCACAACCGCCTCGACCGCCGCGTTCGCCGCGCCATCCTCTGGCCGGGCGCGGACCCGGACTTTCAGGAATACCCGGCCGGCATCATCCGTGCCCCGTCCTTCGATCCGGTCAGCCGAGGCGCCCGGCTGGACGCGCACCGCCAGCCGGTGGCGCATCAGAACGGCGCGAGGCTGTAGCCGTAGCGGGAGATGACCGAGCGCAGGAAGAAGATCAGCAGCAAGACCACCATCGGCGTCAGGTCGATACCCGACATCGGCGGCAGGATATTGCGGATCGGCCGGTACAGCGGCTCGGTCAACCGCTCGAGACCATTCCAGATCGAGCCGACAATATTGTTGTTGAGATCGAGCACGCGGAACGTAACCAGCCAGGACAGGACGGCC
>JAIXRO010000165.1 GCA_027485145.1 Hyphomonadaceae bacterium
ATACCACACCCACAGCCACTGGTTGGCTTCGCGGACATGCCATGTGCGGGTGCACTTGCGCTTGACCTGCGGCGGGATGGCCTTGGCATAGGGGATCTCCTTGACCACCCCTTCTTCGCCATCATAGCGCCAGGCATGGAACGGACATTCAAGCAGGTTGCCATGCACCTTGCCGCCGTGGCCCATATGCGCGCCGAGATGCTTGCAATAGGCATCGACCATGCGCGCCGCGCCGTCCTCACCGCGCCACACCGCCAGATCGCGGCCGAAATAGCGCGCCGGCTTGACCTCGCCGACCTCGAGATCGCGGCCGAGCATGAAAGGATACCAGCCGAACGGAAAGCCGATGTCGAGATTGCGTGCCTCTGCAGAAGGTCGGTTGGCAATATCGGCGACGCGCCAAGCCTCGCGTTCTTCCTTGGTCATTTTCTCGAGCACCTGCCACACAGCCACAGGAGCGGTGCGGGCGTCGGTTGCGGTATCGGTCATGTCGTCCTCCCCGGCGGTGCCGGATTTTCGTCGTGTCGGTTCAGAGTTTGAAAACAGCGCGCGCATTGTCGCGCAGGAACTTAGGCCACACCTCGTCCTTCAGGGGGACGTGCTCCATGTCGGACATGATCCGCTCAAGGCTGAGGCCCATCGGGAAATATCCGGCGTAGATGATCTTGTTCGCGCCGCGGGTGTTGGCGTAGTCGATGATCGCCTTGGGGTAGTGCTTGGGGGCAAAGGCGCTGGTCGAATAGTAGAGGTTCGGCCATTTCAGCATCAGTTTGACCGCAAGATCCTGCCACGGCTCGGCCCCGTGTCGCATCACGATCTTCAAGTCGGGGAAGAACCAGCACACCTCGTCAAGATGTTCGACCTTCTGCGTCTCCATCGGGATGCGCGGCCCCGGGATGCCGACGTTGAGGCAGATCGGAATGTCCAGTTCGACCGCACAGGCATAGAGCGGGAACATGTATTTGTGATTGATTGCGACCTGCGGAAGGGTTCCGGCAGGGAAGACGCTGATCGCCGAAAGGCCGACTTCGGCGTGAATGCGCTTGATCCGGCGCACTTCTTCCATGCCCTTGTTGGGATCGCACGGCAAATCGAAGAAGAACCGGTCGCCAAACAGCTCCTTGGCGCGGCGCGAGGTAGCGTTCTCGTTCCAGCCAATCAGCGCCTGGGCGATGCCGTGCCTGTCCATCTGCTCGACCGTCCATTTGGCGTAATCATCGGCATGGCCGGTCTGCGGCACGTCTTTGAACATGTATTGCGCAGGCATCGAGAACTGCTGGAGCGTCTCTGCATCCTTGATCAGCGGTCGGAAGGCGGTGAACCAGTCGGAGCGGTCCTCGGCCTCGGGGATGCCCAGCATGCAATCGATGATGCCGATGTCCTTGGGGAAACCCATCTCAGTTTTCTCCGTAAAGCCGGGGCCAGGCGGCGCGCAATGCGACCTTATCGACCTTGCCGACGTGGTTGCGCGGAAGCGGGTCGGAAAGGAAGGCGACATGGCCCGGTGCCTTGTAGCGGGCGAGACGCTCTCCCACCCACTCCTTGACCTGCGCCTCGTCCAACCCCTCACCGCACACAACGGCGACAAGCAATTCGCCCAGACGCTCATCAACGATGCCGAAGGCGGCGCATTCGCTGACCCCGGCAAGCTCGCCCAGCACGCGTTCGACTTCGGCGCAGTAGATGTTCTCCCCGCCCGAGATCACCATGTCCTTCATCCGGTCGACGATGAAGATATAGCCCTCGTTGTCGACATAGCCGACATCGCCGGTTCGCAGCCAACCATCGTCGGTGAAGGCGGCGGCGGTATCTTCAGGCCGGTTCCAGTAACCCGCCATCACCATCGCGCCCTTGAGCTGGATCTCGCCGCTCTGGCCTGCTGGCTGCACGGAGCCGTCTGCGGCAATGATCCGCACCTGTGCGAGCGGCAACACCCGCCCGGCGGAGGACCGCTTCCTCAGAAAATCCTCGCCCACCGCCTGCGCCAGCGATCCCGATGCCTCGGTCATCCCGTAGCCTGTGCCCATCACCGCCTGCGGACAGGCTTCGCGGATCGCATCGAGCAGGTTGACGGGCAGCGCCTGCCCCCCCGAAGCGATGTTGCGCAGCGAAGACAGATCGGTCTCGCCCGGTGTGGCGCGGTGGAGCAGATCCCACAGCATGGTCGGGACAGCGGAGAACATCGTGATCTTTTCCGCCGCGATCAGCCGCGCAGCCTCGGCAGCGTCCCAACGGCGCATGATCACGACCTTGGACCCGGCGAACAGCGGCGACAGAAACGCTGCGCCAAGGCCGGAGATATGGAACAGCGGATAGACCAGTAGCACCGCCTGCTGCGGCATTGCGGCGACCAGCTGCGCTGGTTCCATCCTGTGCGCGCGGGCCATGTTGTGGAGCACCATCAAGCCCGACAGCTGCATCAGCATCAGCCCGGTAATCAGGCTGCGATGGGTCAGCACCGCGCCCTTGACCCGGCCCGTCGTGCCTGACGTGAACAGGATCGCAGCCGGATCGAGCGGGATCGCGGGTGCAGGCGCGACCAGCGCAGCGGCGCGCCGGGCGATCTCCTCGTCGGAGAATGGCTTCGTCAGATCAAGCATCCGCCCTTCGTAACCACCCTCGCGGATCAGGGCGGCGCGGCGGCTGTCAGCCAGCACCACTGCGGGCGTCACTTCGGCGATCATTCCTGCGAGCTCTTCAGGAGAGCCGCGGCTGTTGAGCAGCGCGGCCACTCCTCCCGCCTTGATTACCGCCATAAAGGCCACGATCCATTCGGCGCGGTTTCGCATGCAGATCGCGACCCGGTCGTCGCGCTTGATGCCGAGCATCCCTGCCAGCTGGTCGCGCCACGCGAACACCTGTTCGAACGTAAGCCGCCGTTCCTCGCCGTCCGATGCGTAATCGACAAGGAACGTCCTGTCGCCGTGCCGCCGGGCGGAATCGATCATTAGTGCAAGATCGGGCGCCGCATGCGCAAATTGCAGCAATCCGTCCCGTTCCACCAGTTCGAAGGGCGTGCCAGGCGCTGTCACGGCCGCGAACACAGGATCGATCTGGCTCGTCATGCGCCCGCGGCCATTTCGCTTGCCCAGCGGTAATCCTGTTTGCCCGCTGGTGAACGCCGGACCTCGTCCACCCAGACCAGCGCCTTGGGCACCTTGTAGCCTGCCAGCCGATCGCCGGCGAAGGCCTTGATCTCGTCAAAGGCGGGCAACGCTGCCGGATTGCGCGCGGAGACGATGCCGACCACCCGCTCGCCCCAGCGCGGGTCGGGCTGGCCTGCGACAACCGCATCGAAAATCGCCGGATGAGCGCGCAGAACCTCTTCGACCTCTTCGGGGAAAACCTTCTCGCCGCCGGTGTTGATGCAGGTCGACCCGCGCCCGAACATGGTGATCATCCCGTCGGCGTCGCGCCGACCGGCGTCACCCGATACCGCCCATAACTGCCCGTCGATGGGCACGAAGGTCTCGGCGGTCTTGGCCGGATCATTGTAATAGCCGACCGGCGTGTTGCCGGTGCGCGCGATCAATCCGGTCTCGCCAACCGCCGCGATCCGGCCGCCTATGACCACCTGCTGCTGATCATTGGCGGGCAAACGCATAACCCCCTCGGCAGACTTCGCCGCCTGACCCGACATGCCGGTTTCGGACGAACCCATGCCGTCGCTGATCGAAGCGCTCGGCACCAGCGCCTTCAGGTCATCCTTAAGATGCTGCGAAAATACCGCCCCGCCCGAGCCGAGATTGACAACCTTTGCCAGATCCCAACGCCCCGGATGGGCGCGCAAAGTATCGCGGAGCGGGGTGGCCATCGCATCGCCGACGAACTGCAGCATATTGGCGCCCTCACGCTCTGCAATGTCCAGCACGCGTTCGGGATCGAACATCCGGCTCTCATCGAGAATGATCGTGACGCCGTTGAGCAGAGCACTCCAAACCGCCCACATCGCCGCCATATGCATCAGCGGGGCGAGCGGGAAGAGCGAAAGCGGATAGCCATCGGCGGCACGGCTGGCGATATCGGCGGGCACTGTGATCGGGCCATGAGGATTGAAGAACCCCGCTCCGCCCGCGCAGGCGAAGATGAAAGCGCGGTGGGGCCACATGACGCCCTTGGGCATGCCCGTGGTGCCGCCGGTGTAGCACAGCAGGACATCATCCTCGCTCCGCTCCCAAGGACCGGCCGGCTCGTGCGCCAGCAGATCGGCATAGGGCAACGACCCAGCGATATCCGCGCCCGACCCGTCCTCCACTGCGACAGTCAGACGCAGCGTCGACACATCCTTGCGAACATCGCGGATGAGCGCGGAAAACTCCGCGCCGTGGATGATCGCGGCACTATCGGCATTGGCGAACAGGTAACGCAGTTCATCGGCCCGGTAGCGGTAATTCACATTGTACGGCACCGCGCCGAGCTTGCAGGCGGCGATAAAGCTTTCGAGATAGGCCGGGCCATTGTGGAGGTAGAGGCCGATTGTGTCGCCGCGCCCGATCCCCTGTGCCGCCAGCCCTGCTGCCAGCCGGTCGCACCGCTGGTTAAGCTGGGCGAAGGTCAGGCGGGCGGTATCGCTGACCACCGCCAACCGGTCGGGCACAGTCGCTGCGGCGGTTTCAAACAGATCGGCGAGGTGAAACCGGCTTGCCATGTCAGTAAACGGCCGCTGGGTTCTTGGGCCGCGGGCTGCCAAGCATCTCGCGATAGCTTGGCTTGTCCTTGCCACGGTCGGTCACGCCCAGCTTCTTGGCGATCTCCGCACCGATCAGGGTCTGGCCTGAAAGTTCGTCCCGATCGGGCGCCCCCGCGATGGCATCGATGATGTGCGCCGTGAATTCGGGATTTTCGGCGGCCTCGATGAAGCCTTCATACTGTTCGGGATTGGTCTTTTGCGCGATCAGGGAACGCTCGGTCACAAGCGGCCCCATCCAGATCGACACCGCAATCACGCCGGTGCCGCGCAGGTCATGCTCCATGTCATGAGCGAACTTGTCCACGCCCGCCTTCTGCGCCCCATAGGCCGGGCCATGCATGTAGCACGAACCGCCAAAGGACGAACCGAAGGCGATCACACCTGAACCTTGCGGCACCATCATGCGCGCCGCGTGCCAACTGGCAACATAGGCCGAGCGCAGACCCACATCCAGAATGCCGGCCGCTCCGAGGTCTTTCTCCCAGAACGGCATCTTCTCAATCAGCTGGTGGTGGATATAGGTGGCGTTGTTGACCAGCACATCGAGGCGGCCCTGCTCGTCAGCGATCTGCGCGAACAGCGCGGCAACCTGCGCATCGTCGGCGTGATCGCACATCATCGCGATCCCCTTGCCGCCCGCCGCTGTCACTTCTGCAGCGGTTTCGGCAACAGTGCCGGGCAGAACCGACCCGTCCCAGCCTTTGGCATTACCCGGCTGGACAGTCCGGCCCGTTACGTAGACAGTATAGCCCAGCTCGCCAAAGCCGCGCGCGATGCCGCGCCCCGCCCCCCGGCTCGCTCCGGTAACGAGCGCCACCTTACCAGACATGTCCTCTCCCTCACCGTTTTAACGCAATGCCGCGTTTGAGTTGGCTTATATCTGCAATTTGCGAATTTGAAATATATTTTTTTTACGCAATATCGCAGTTGGCGCTGCCTTACGGATGATACTGCCCGGTCGGCACGACGTCGATGGCGCCGCGATCGATAAAGCGGTCACAGCTCTCCATCATGCGCCCGAGATTCTGTTCGAACTTGGCGCGATCCCCCTCCGCATCGAAGAAGGCCAACGGATCATGCAAGGCGGCGACC
>JAIXRO010000055.1 GCA_027485145.1 Hyphomonadaceae bacterium
CATCTTGGCCATTTCTTCATTGACGTGGATGAACTGGTGATCGCCGGTCGCCTCGGCGAACTGGTTGATGCGTTCCTGGCTCATTTCGGCCCATTCACTGGTGCCGATCTGCTCGCCGACCTTGGCGGCCAATTCCTGCGGATTCATGGGGGCTCCTCCTCGATTCTGCCGGCGGAATCCCGTGCCCGCCGCGCTGCTTGTGCGGGGGCTTCATGGCGCAACAAAGGGGGCAGCGCAACGGCGCAGACGCGGGCGTGGCTATGCCGCTACGGCACCGCTGAGCTTGCTGTCGATCGCTGCGCGCCGCTGGACGCTGCGTTCATGCCCCGCGCGCGCCGAATCGATCCGCACGCAGTAGCTCGCGAGCCCGATCTGCAGGCCGGCCAGCATCAGCATCACCGGCTGATAGCCGATCCCCTGGAACAAGGCGCCGACGAGGTAGACCAGAGCGCCCATCTGCAAGGCGGCCGCAAAGGGCGCGATCCACGCCTCTTGCTCGGCGGCGGCCCCCTTCCAGCGGCGATAGATGCGCTCCATCTGCCACAGCCCCAATCCGTGCAGCGCGAGCCAGATCATCAGCCCCGGCCAGCCCTGCTCGCCCAGCAGTTCGAAGATCGAGGAATGGAATGCACGGCCTTCGTCGACCACTTCGCGATATTCGACCGTGGTGGTGTTCCCGTTCACCTGCTTGACCGGCAGGACATAGGCAAAGCGGTTGGAGCGATAGGCATCGAACCCGCCGCCGAACGGTTTTTCGGCGACATAGCCGAGCGTCCATTCCCACACCGCCACGCGGGTCGAGGCGCTTTCATCGCCGCCCGGTGCGGCCAGCGTCGCCATGCGATCATAATAGCTCTGCGGCAGGAACGGCAGTGCAATAAGGCCGAGCGCGCCGGCGGCCGCGATGAACAGCAGCCGCTGTTTGGTGTAGCGCAGCAGCAGCACGCCGAGCGCGGCAATGCAAAGCAGCCCGGTGCGCGCCTCGGTGCCGATCGGCACCATCAGGCAGGCAAAGGTGAGCGCAACCGCGAAACCTGTCACCAGCCAGTGCGGACGGAACACCGTGCCGTGGCGGGTGAACCACCAAATCAGCGGGATCAGCCCGATGGCGACCGTCGCCAGCGTCGAACTTTCATAGACCCCGCTATTGTCGTTCACGAAGTACTTGAGGTTCTCGTAGCCGCCTCCGCCGAGCACAGTCTTCATGCCGGTGCCGATCACGATCGTCGCAATCGCCAGAACCAGTATCAGCGCCAGCGCCTCGATCCGTGCGCGGGTGGTGAGGGTGAAGGGCAGGAAGATCGCGAACAGCAGCGCCTTCCACACCCAGTCCCACTTGGTCGCGGCCTCGACGGGGAAATCGGCGTTGCCGGTGGTCCACCAGCAATAGGCCAGCAGCGCCAGCATCAGCCCCTGCCGCATAGTGAAGCGCGCGCCTTCCTTGCGATCGAGCAAAAGCCAGCCGCCGAAGGCAGCGGCAAAGGCGATCAGCGACACCGGCAGTGTGGCGATCAGCGAATAGCCGATCCGCTGGGGCGCAAGGATGTCGATATAGACATAGAGCAACACCCACAGGAACGGGCGCTTGAGCCCGAGCAGCAGGACGTAGAAGATAAAGGCAAGAAAGACGAGATCGAGCATTCTTGTGCGCTACCGCTGCGCTGCTTGAGCGCGGGGCGATGTGCGCTCCCGTTGCGCTGCTTGAGCGCTGGGAACCTCTTGCCCGTCATCTTCCGGCTCCGCCGCGTCACCGTCCTGCCCGCGCGCGCGGCGCGCGGCGTTGCGGCCGGCGGTGCTCGTCGCCATGCGATTGGCTTCAGTATCGGCCTTCATCTGCCCGAGCAGCGGATCGGCATCGAGATCGTCGCGCAGCACCAGCCGCAGCAGCGCGATCGCCATCAGGCCATGGCCCAGCGCCAGTGCGAAATAGTCGATCATCGAAACGGCTCCAAAACGCGGGCGGACCGCCAGCCTTACCCCCGCGCGGTTGACGGCGCGTTAAGCACGCCTGCGCTAGGACTGCGCGCCATGACCCGCGTGCTCCACGTTCTCGATCATTCGCTCCCGCTCCACAGCGGCTATACCTTCCGCACCCGCGCGATCCTCAAGGCGCAGGAATCGCACGGGCTGGAGGTGCGCGGCATCACCGGCCAGCGCCACAATTGCGAAGCGCCCGCCGGCGGTGGCTCGCCCGAGGTCGCGGACGGCCTGACCTTCCACCGCACCCCCGGCATTCCCGCAGGCCCGCCGCCCTTGCGCGAACTGGCCGAGATTTCCGCGCTCGACGCTGCGATCCACAAGGTCGCGCAGGACTGGCGGCCCGACATCATCCACGCGCACTCGCCCGCCCTGTGCGGTGCGGCGGCGCAGCGGGCGGCGCGCGCGCTCGGCGTTCCCTTCGTCTACGAGATCCGCGCCTTCTGGGAGGATGCGGCGGTCGGCAATCTCACCGGGACTGAAGGCAGCCTCAAATACCGCCTGACCCGTGCGCTCGAGACGCGGGTGGTGCGGGCTGCCGATGCGGTGTTCACCATCTGCCACGGGCTGCGCGACGATCTCATCGCACGCGGCATCGCAGCCGAGCGGATCGCGATCATGCCCAACGGGGTCGATCTGGCGCTGTTCGGCGAGCCGGTGGCGCGCGACGATGCGCTGGCGGCGCAGCTCGGGCTTGCACCCGATGTGCCGGTGATCGGCTATATCGGCAGCTTCTACGACTACGAGGGCGTCGATGATCTGATCGCC
>JAIXRO010000068.1 GCA_027485145.1 Hyphomonadaceae bacterium
CAAGGCCGGCAAGACCTACAAGGACGAACACGGCTACACCGCCAAGGACAGCGAATTTCACCGCGTGACCTGCTTCAACGGCCTCGGCGAAAATGTTGCCAAGTACTGCACCAAGGGCCAGCTGGTCTCGGTCGAAGGCCGTATCCACTACACCCAGTGGGAAGACGAGAGCGGCACCAAGCGCTACGGCTGCGAGATCATCGCCGACAAGGTGGACTTCCTCACCAAGGGCCGCAGCTCGAACAACGAAGACGCCCCTGACATCGACGAGGACTGAACGTCATCTCGGTTACAACGAGGCCCCGGTGGCACGCGCCATCGGGGCCTTTTGCTGTGCTTACCGGCGTTCGTGCGGCGGGGAGGGGCATTGAGCCCACACCCCGCCGCTGTAGCATCGATCAGCCGGGTGAGAGGCGCTTGAGGGATTGCTCAATCCCTGTCGCCAGCGCAGCGCGGATCAGTAGTCTCAGCTGTGCAGGTTCGATCACCTCACCGCCGCATTCGAGCAAGACATTGCCTAGCTCTGCTGCTGCATCAGCGCGCAGCTTGGTCTCCTGGGCGTCGAGTTCATCGCGCTGTTCGCGCAGCTTCTTGAGCGCGCCAAGAGCGCTCGATTTGGACCTGGCCATATGACATTCCTTCTGTAGGCCGTTGGTCCCCTCCGCGTAGGATCATCCCAATTCATGCCGGTGTAGGAAAGCGGTTTTTGCCGCGAAGCGCGTTCTTCTTCGGCTGACGTTGGGGGTCTCTCTCG
This sequence comes from Hyphomonadaceae bacterium, assembly GCA_027485145.1. Classification (GTDB taxonomy): domain Bacteria; phylum Pseudomonadota; class Alphaproteobacteria; order Caulobacterales; family Hyphomonadaceae; genus Hyphomonas. Next base: position 755 of record JAIXRO010000068.1, read on the forward strand.
CAGACTTTTGAAGTGTGATGCGGGCTTTGGGGCCGCGTCAAGGACGACGGGGCCCCACCATTTTTACCGGGCAAGCCCGGCAAAAATCGTTTCCCCCATCGCCGCTGCGCGGCCGCTTGCGCGGTCCCTGACCCGGCCCGTCACCCACATCCTGCCGATCCCTGATGCGACGCATCGAACATCAGGAGGAAAGATCATGTGCACTTCACTCAGCTTTGCCGCTCAGGGGTTCAAATCCGATCAGGAAGCCTTTGTTGCCGCTCTCGATCAGGCCCATGCCCGGTCCTATCACAGCTACTTCACGCAATATGTTCTGACCGATACCGAGGCAGGGTACATCGCCGTTGATGAAGGTGATTACGGAGCCTTGCCCAGGGCACTGCAGGACCGGGTCATCGATACCGTGCCAAGCAGGCTCAGCGATGAATTCTGACGGCCGACGCAAGGAGGAAGTCCATCAGGGCCTCCTCCTATTCTTTTGCTCGTACGCCCAGGCTCAATCATTTGGCAACGCGGTGCCGCTTGCAATGTTTCAGGCGTCGAGCTCCGATCGGTCGAGTTCATCGAGGCGTTCTGGCATTTCAAGCATCTTGATCGCCGCTGCCGCAATGGCCTCCGCAATCGTCGGAAAGGTCTCGGCCGAGCTTATCGAGACACCGTAAGAATAGGTGATCGTCCCTTGATAGCCATTGCCTTTGGGTGTTGCGCTCAATGTGACATCGACCATGTTCTGGCTCCCGTCTTGCGTTGCCGTTATCGCCGATGATAGGCTCCGAAGCGACCGATGACCATGCGGCTTTTGCCAAGCGCTGCGCGTCGCGATCCCGCCGGAAATGACGTGGCAAATCTCTCCATCCGATACAGGTCAGATCACGGGTTTCGACTTCGCAGTAAGGAACAAGAAAGGGCACACCGTACGCGACATGTCGCAGCATCTATGCGTGAAATAATCTATCAAGAACAGATATACAGATAGAACCTTCCTGGATGGCAGCTTCTCAATCAGATTTGGATAGGCCGGAATTCGCCAATCATTTTTGATTGAGCCGCATCACAAATGGCAGAATTCCGCCAATCTTGATGTTCTTGACATGTTCTCAATTCTGATTTAGACGAAACAAGCCTTTCGCAGTGCGTTCCGGGCTCCGCATCACAAGGAGTCCGTGCATGACACGGCCAAAATCTCTTCAGGTACATGTCTCGATCGAACTCGCCGATCGGGTCCGTAGTGCGGCTGAGCGCCGCGATATCAGCGTAAGCGAATGGATCAGATCCTTGTTGCAGCAAGCCTGCGACGAGGATGATCTCAAAGCTGGCCTCAGCGCCTGGGTGAAACGTCTGAACCGCCAATCTGTCTTCACGATGGTTGGCGTCGATGCACTGCTTGCCGGCCATGCCGATCATGATCTGCGTGAACGTGCGCATCAGGCCTACGCCCGCAAATGCAAGGAACTAGGCCTCTCCCAAAATGCGAACGAGGGAGGCTCCGATGAAGCGTAACCTTGCCAACTTTACACGCGGTAGCCAGCTCCTCGGGCACTTCGGCTTCATGTTCGCAGCAGGCCTAAAGGGACCGGTGATCATTGCTGCCGTGGTGATCTCCGCGACCTCCTGGTGGACCCTGTCAGCGGCACTTACCGACTATGAGATCTACCTTATCTGGATGCGCATCTATTCTGCGATTTACGGCTTTATGGAGTTCGATCCGGACAAGCGCATTGCCCTCGAAACGGTCTTTGGCGGCAAGATCGAATTCCCGATCAGCCTCCTCAGCACATTTCCTCCAGTGGTCCGTGCATGGGATCATATGACCGAGCTGCTGGTCAGCGCCGCGTGGCGTTCAGCACTGTTTCTCGTGCCCGCCTTTGTACTGTTCTACTGGTTCGCAGAACGCTTCGGCGGCAAGGCCAAAGAACGCAAGCACGAGCGCGGCGCGCAGCTTGTCGACTTGGCGGAACTGGTCAGGCTTCTGCGTGAACATAACCGCGAGCAACGCAATCGTGAACGCACGGCAGTCATGGGCTGGAAGTGGCGGCTTAGCATACCTTGGGAACTGGCGCGGGTCTTTCCCTATCGCCCGGCCCATCTTGCCGGGGTCGTCTATCCCTGGCGGCTTGAACAGAGCCACGCCATGCTCATCGGCACGACCGGTACTGGCAAGACGGTAGCCATCTCGGACATGATCGCAGAGGCCCGCGCCAAAGGTCAAAACTGCGTGGTCTTCGATTTGACTGGTGCCTTCATCGAGCAGTTCCACGACGCGCGGCGCGACATCATTTTGAACCCGCTCGATGCGCGCTGCCCCCAATGGAACCTGTTCGATGAATGCCGCACCGAAGCCGATTTCTGGACCGCAGCGGATGCTCTTGTGCCGCATGATGGCGGCGGCGAAGCGCAGTTCTGGGTGCTTGGCGCCCGCGCGCTGTTCGTGAAGTTCTGCGTCAAGCTTGTAGCCGAAGGCAGGGGTTCAAATGCGGCGCTCGCCCATGAACTGATGACCGCCGACCTGTCAGAGGTTCACGAAATGATGCGTGGGACAATAGCTGATCCGCTCACAGCGCCCGAAGCTGCGCGCATGGCAGAATCAATCCGGGCCGTGTTCAATGTGAACGCCAAGGCGCTGGAGATGTTGCCAACCGAAGGTCGGCGGTTCTCGGTGCGTGAATGGATCGAAGAGGCTGCCGAAAGTCCGGCAGGGAGGGGCTCAATCCTGTTCATTTCCTCCCGCTACGTCGACATGAGCGTCGCCTCACAGATGCTGACTCTTTGGCTCGACACGGCCATGAACACGCTCATGACCACCGAGCGGACCCGCGATCTCAAATGCTGGTTTTTCGTTGACGAGCTTGGCGCATTGCACCGCCTTCCGGCCCTCGAAAAAGGGCTGCAGACGGCGCGCAATTTCGGCGGTGCGATTGTGCTTGGCATCCACGCCTACGCCAAACTCAAGGAAGTCTATGGCGAGAACATGGCGGCGACGCTGGCATCGCTGGCGCGGACCAAACTGATCCTTTCGGTCGCCGAGCGGGACACCGCAATCTGGTGCAGCGACTTTATTGGCCACGAGGAAGTGGTCGATATCGATGAGGGATACACCTTCGGGTACAACAATGCCCGCGACGCTGTCAGTCTCAACCGGCGCACGACGATCAAGCCACTGCGGATGCCCGACCAGCTGATGAACTTGAAGAGCCTTCATGGCTACATCAAGTTCCCGGAAGGCTTTCCTGCAGCCTTCATCAAGCTGCGCCCAGTCAATCGGTCCAAGGTCGCCGACGCCTTTATCGGGCGCGGGGCGAACCGCCCGCCTCCGACCACCAAAGGTGGAGCTCCAAAGCCGCCGCGACCGCAACCGGGAGGCCCTCCGGCGCATGCGGGATCAGACCATCCATCGTCGAACGATGACGGGGCTGGCAAATCTACCGCCCGGAAATCTGCTGCGGGGAAACAAGGAGAATTGGCGTTCGATCGCGGCCAGCGTGGTGGGCAGCAGTCCGATCGTCGGGTAGACCCGGAACAGGGGCTTCGCCTCGGCGCTGATAAAGCAGGAAAGACTGCTCCAACCCGCTCCCAAAACGGTCGTTCTGGCCTCGGTAAGGACAGCAAAACACCGGCAGGGAAAAGTGAGGAAAGCCGTGCTGCTGCAGCATCGAAGGGCAAAGGTACGCCACAAGGCGCTTCCAACCCCGCGCCCCAATCTAGGGGGAAGACCAGCGACGATACGATTGCGCAAAAGCCGCTGTTACGAGGGCAACAGTCGGAGCCTGGCGCCAACAAGAATGGTGAGCTGAAGGCGAAGTCTGACGATCCCAAGCCCAACGATACGAATACCCACAAGGGTAACGCACAGGCAAACCGGCAAAGGTCCTCGGACGCTCGCAAGCTGATGATTGAAGACGGGCTGCCCGAGCGCAGCGAGCCTCCAAGGGACGGTCCCGATCTCGGCGATCTGGAGCTGTAACGATGGCAATTTGCGCCGTTCGGCCGGAGGTAGCCCCGTGCTTTCTGTAGCCAACGTCCGCACGGCCGGCGGCGCAGCCAACTATTTTGCCGCTGACAACTACTACACCCGGGCCGATGCTGATCGGTCCGGGGCGTGGTTCGGCAAGGGCGCCGAAGAGCTCGGACTATCGGGCGCTGTCGATTCCAAGACCTTCGAAGCAGTCCTCAAGGGATTTCTGCCTGACGGAAGCCGCGTGGGCAGCGATAATCGGGTTCACCGCGCAGGCACCGATCTCACCTTCTCCATGCCGAAAAGTTGGTCGCTCCTCGCCCTTGTTGGCGGCGACACGCGGATCCTCGATGCTTACGGCACCGCGGTCCGGGAGACGCTCGCCTGGGCTGAAAAGAACCTCGCCGAGACCCGGATGGATGTGCGCGGCAAGGAGCGGGTGGTCGCAACCGGCAACCTTGTGGTGGCCCTGTTCAAGCACGATACCAACCGCAATCAGGAACCCAATGCGCATTTCCACGCCGTGATCGCGAATGTGACCCAAGGCCCGGACGGCAAGTGGCGGGCCGTGCGCAATGACAAGCTCTGGGAGCACAACACTCTCCTCAATGCCATGACCATGGCACGCTTCCGGCTCGGCGTGGAGAAACTCGGCTACGAGGTCGACGAGTTCGGGAAGCATGGCAATTTTGAGGCGGTTGGCGTGCCCAAGGCGGTGCGGGATGCCTTCAGCTCGCGCCGGGCTGAAATCCTTGGGCAGCTTGCGACAATGGAAGGGACGGGGCTTGCCGCTCGTAATGCCGCGAACCTCATGACCCGGGCGAAGAAGGAGGGGATCGAAGACCGCGCTGCCCTCACACAGCAGTGGAAGGAAACCGCGGAAAAGCTCGGCTTCGATCCGGCGATGGTCATTGGAAAAGCCAATGCACGCAGCACGCAGGACTTCGGCAATGTCAGCGGACTGGGGTCATCGGCTCGCAAGGTGGTCGAGCAGGGGCGTGATCTTGCCTACTCCTTTGCCGAGCGCCTCGGCCTCGTGAAGGACGATCCGTTGATTCCCTCGCGGATCGGTCACCGCAGCGCCGAAGAGGTCGCCGCCAACCATGTCGTCGCCTCGGCAATCCGCCATCTGGGAGAACGCGAGGCGGCTTTCACAAAGGCCGAAATCTATCGGACTGCGCTCGGCTTTGCGCTGCCCACGGCCTTTGCCGATGTCGAGCGCCGGGTCGACCAGCTTATCCGCCAAGGATACCTTCAGAAGGGCAAGGGCGCGGACCGCGAGCTGCTCACCACCCGCGATGCCATCAGCCTTGAACAGCGCATCATTGCCGGCGTCGATGCGGGTCGGAGTGCCGCACCCGCTATCGTTCCGGCCGATGTTGCCGGGAGCCGACTTCAAGCGCTCTCGCAGCTCAAATACGGCCTGACATTGAATCCAGGGCAGGAAGGGGCAGGGCGCCTGCTGCTCGGATCCAACAACCGCATTGTCGCGATCCAGGGCGTTGCCGGTGCTGGCAAAAGCACGGTTCTGAAGCCCGTAGCTGACATTCTGCGCGAGGAGGGCAAGGCCGTGCTGGGGCTCGCCGTGCAGAACACGCTGGTACAGATGCTCGAGCGCGAAACCGGCATTCCCTCGATGACAGTCGCGCGCTTCCTGAGGCAACATCAAGACTTGCTCAAGGGCGAAAGCAGAGCCCGTCTGGCCAAAGCGCGGGCAGAGCTGCGCGGTACCGTCGTGCTGCTTGATGAGGCATCCATGGTCGGTAATTCCGACAAGGAGAAGTTGGTTCGTCTTGCCAACCTTCTTCAACTCGATCGCTTCGCCAGCATTGGCGACACCAAGCAGCTGGGGTCGGTCGATGCAGGCAAGCCCTTCGATGTCATGCAGCAGGCTGGCATCGAAACCGCGGTGATGAACACCAATTTGCGCGCGCGAGACAATGCGCTGCGCAATGCCCAACGCGCGGCCCAAGGCGGCCAGATCAGCGAGGCGCTCGCCCATTTGGGAGACAACGTTGTTACTGCTGGCGAGAATTCCGCCGCCGATACAGTCGAGCAGCTTGCGCTGGAGGTCGAAACTCTGAAGGGATTGGAGTCTTTGGCACTGGGCGTTCTGCGCTCGGGCGTGGACACCAAATGGAGCCAGCTCAACCGGATTCTCGATGACGACCTAATGCTCGATTCCGCTGGAAATC